>NZ_CP037423.1:5700566-6010656 GCF_007754155.1 Stieleria neptunia
GGTTGTGTGGGGACAGACCCCCGGTTAGGCGATGGATTCGAAGGTGTCGGTTTCGGGGAGTGCGGGGATCGTACCTTGACGCTCCATCTCGTTGGCTTGGTCGGCGATTTGGGCGAAGCCGTCTCGAATCTGACCGAGGACCTTCTTGCCGCTCGCGTAGTCTTTGTCGTCAAACTGGACCATCACGAAATGCAGCAGACGCGCGATGTTGAAGGCGACTTCGTCTTCGTCGGGCTTAAGCCCGGCGTGAATCGTCATGATCGTTTTACGCAGTGCCAACTCGTGCTTGCAGTACAGCGTTTGATCGCCCGAGTCGGCGGCAATCTCGCAGGATTCGAGTTCGCCGATTGCCCGATCGTAGAGCATCAGCAGCAAGTCGACCCGTGTCCAGCCGCGTTTGATGCTCGTTCGTTGGTAGGTCTTGAGTAGATTCATTCACTGTCCCCTGTGCGCAAATGTCGTGTGAAGGTGCTACTTGCTGTTATTGCCGCTGAAATTGCCCAGCGACGTCAACTGAGTCGAAATAAAGTTTCCGGTGGTCTGGAGTTCGTTGAGGATACTTTCCAGAGCGGTGAATTCCGCGATTAGGTACTCGCGTTTCGATTCGGTCAATTCTTCGACTTTTTCGATCGATTGGTCGATCGACGCGATCCGCGACTCGAAGGTTTCGTTGACGGTTTTCAGAAGTCCGGTATCGGCATCCAGGACGCTGCTGATGTAATCGTTTAGTCGTCCGGTGATGCCTTGAGTCACGGTCAGTTCAGCCTCGCTGCCGGCCACCACTTGGGCGGCACCGAGGGTGACTTCGACGCGCAGATCGGCGGTGTTTTCGTTGTCCTGATCACCGGCCAGGATGCGGCCGGTTCCTTTGGCAATTTCTTCAACACCGTTGACGAGGAATCGTCCGGCCACATCCTGGCCGGCGTCGTTTTCGCTGCCATCGAATCCGAGAATGGATGCGGCGGTACCGCTGAGACTGGAGACATTGGCGGCCGACCCGTAGGCTTCGGTCGTGATGCTCAATCGGTTGTCACTGCCGACGCTGACTTCGACGTGGTGCACACCCAGGGTGGACGAGTTGTTGACGACCGATTGCAGATGTGCCGCCAGTTCCTCGGTGGTGTAGGTTCCTTCGCTGAGCGTCAGGGTTTCACTGACGACACTGTCGACGGTGATTTCGAAGCTGTTGTTGGATCCGTCGACGACGATGCTTGCCGCGGCGGCATTGGTCGCGGTGACCAACGCCCGCTCGGCGGCTTGGGTGATATCGACTTCGTAGGGCGTTTCGGAGGGTTCGGTCCGTCCTGTTCCACCGAGGAATCGGATGCCTGCGCTGGTCGAGGAACCGTTCAGCCCGAACAGGTTGCGGATGTCGCCGGCATCGACGTCATCGAGTTCACCATTGAGCGCCTGGTCCAGTTTCGCCGAATCGATGGCCAGCTTGCCCTGCAGATTCAGATCGATACCGATTTCACTCAGTCGTGCCAGCCCGGAACCGGGGACGGATTCGGAAACGATCGTCAGCAGTTTATTCTTGATCGTGCTGGCCGAGCGATCGCCCAGCAGCGGGTTTGCGACTTCGGTGTCGGGATTGTATTGCGATTGTGAATCGATGAATTCGACGATGGCATTGAAATTGTCCACGAATCCTTGGACCGCCTCTTTGGCGGATTCTGTATCCGTATCGATTTCGATGTTGATGACGCTGCCCGGGTCCGCTTTGTTGAGTTCGAGCGTGACGTTTTCGATCAGGCCATCGATGGTATTTGAATCGTATTCCGCCGAGATCGCGCCGACGCCCGAGCCGAGTTTGACGATCGCGTTGAGGGGGGGTTGGACGGCGGGCCCGGAGAAATCCGGAAGCACGCCGGTGAGCGGATCTTGGGCACTGGTGACCGAGATGGTGTTATCCGCTCCGGTGTGTTTGGAAGACAGCAGGATACGATGCGAACCGGCCGCCTGGTCAAAAATGACGCTGGCGTTTAGATCGTCGACCTGTTCATTGACGGTGTTGACGAACCCTTGCAACGTGTTGTTACTTTCGTTGATGCTGATCGTCTGTTCGGCGCGGTCACCGACCTTGAATGTGATGTCACCGGTGGCGATTTGTTCGGTCGTCGAAGACAGCCCTTGCGAGGCGACTTGGTGGGCGGTTGCGAGTTGCTCGACGCTGATTTGGTAGCTGGACGCGATGGCACCGCTGCCTGCGGTCGCGGTGACCACCTCTTCATTGGTGCTGGATGCGGTCCGCGCATCGAACACCGAGTTGGTCGCGCGGTTGAGTCGCCCCAAAGACGACTGCAACGTGACGAGTTGGGCCTCGATGCCTTTGAACGTCGTCTGTTTGGTGGTGACTTCCGCTTTACGCGAATTAAACGTATCGATCTGAGATTGCTGGAACCCGAGCAGACTTTCGATAATGCTTGTGGTGTCGAATCCAGAAACGATCCCGTCAATATTGAACATCGTCAATCTTCTTGTGGCGAGGTGTAGCCGCGTGGGCTTTACAAGGCGTCAAGTGGCGGGATCTCAGGCTGCGAGTCGCCCTGTGGACTGGCAGCCGAAGAGCTCAGCACCCTGACGGGATAACATCATCCAAGTTGATTACGTCACGAGTCCGTTCTGATCTCACCCCCAAATCGTTCCATCGGAATCGTAGAACGCGTGCATTGGGATGTTAGCGCAAAAGTCGGATCCGACGGTAAACCGCCACTGCCAATCCGGAGGATGGCTACGGCTTCACATGCGGCATCGATCATGCCGGCGATGAAACGTGTATCCGGAGGGCCAAAAACAAGGTCAGCGTGCCCGCCGCGGACGAACCGCTTGGTGAAACAGCGGCACGATCGCGGAGAGCACGCTGACGCGTACCGCCGAGAGAGGAAGGGGTGGATTTCCAAGCCCGGCGGCGGGTCTCAGTCTGGTCCGTCTTACTGAAGCAGCGACAGAACCGATTGCGACGTTTGGTTGGCACTGGAAAGAACCGACGTCCCCGCTTGCACCAAAATCTGGTTGTTGGTGAATTTGGAGATTTCTTCGGCAAAGTCCGTGTCGCGAATGACCGATTCGGCGTTCACGGTGTTTTCCAGCGTCGACCGCATGTTGTTGGCGATCGATTCGAGCGTGTTCGATTGGAACGCACCGAGTTCGCCTCGCATGTTGGACAGTTCGTCGATCGACGCGTCGATCACCTTCAACGCGTCTTGAGCGTTGTCGAAGGAGGTGACGTCGATTTCGTTCAAACTGTTGAACTTCGATCCGGTCACGGCAACGCCCATGGCGTCGGCGTTGACCGATTGGATCGAGATTTGGGCCGTTTGGTTCTGGTTGGCACCGATTTGGAACACCAAGGCGTTGTTCTGGATCGAGACGTTGCCTTGGGCACCGTCTTCGGTCAGCACCGCATCGGTTGCCAGGTCGCCGATACGGACGACCGTGCCTTTGGATGAACCGGAGACACTGGTCAGCGTGTCCCCTTTGCCGGATGCGGCAACGCCATCGATTTCACCAGCGATATTGACACCTTGGTCGGAATCGAGCGTTGTGCCGAAGCCCGAGGACGTTGTAGCGGCAGCGGTATCGGAAACGACTTCGATCTCGGCATCGGAGCCGAATTCGATCGATCGCAACCGTGTTCCGCCGGAGACGTCTTCGGCGACGACACCGGTTTGGTCGGTGAATTCGTTGATTCGGGCGACCACGCCGGCACGGCTCAATCCCGAGTTCAACGTGATGCTGACGCCGTTGACCGAAAGAACTTCGTCGGCGGCCAAGTTGCCGGTTTGCGAAGTACCGGCGGTGATGTTGGCTCGTTCACCTTGGGTGGTCACCTCGACGGTGTACGTTCCATCGCTGGTGTTGCTGCCGCCCTTGAGGAACGTGACGTCGGTGTCGTCGGTCGTGCCGGTCACGCCCGCCGTTCCGTCGAGCAGCGATTTCTCGCCGAATTGGGTGTTGGCAGAGATTCGATTGATCGTTTCCAACGCGTTGTCGATTTCCGCTTGGTTTGCGGCGAACGCGTCGGCATCGTTGACGCCCGAGTTAGCCGAATCCAGAGCCAGCGAGCGAACTTTGATCAAAATGCTGTTGATTTCGTTCAACGCGCCTTCGGCGGTTTGGACGACGGCCACAGCCTTTTCGGTGTTGTCGATGGCGGTTCGAAGACCGGCGATTTGAGCACGTTGTTTCTCCGAAATCACCAGAGCCGCAGGACCGTCTGCACCTCGATTGACTTTGAAACCCGTCGACAGTCGTTCGATCGACTTGTTCAACGCGTTCGAAGATTTGTTCAAATTGTTGCGGGCATTCAGAGCGCCGACGTTGTTGGTTATTGTTAAGCTCATTTCTCTTGCTAACTCTGGATTAGGGATTCAAAGAAACGTCCGTGACAATGAGTGCATCCGTGGCTCTTGCGATTGAAGGAGGACCCCCCGCAAGATTACAAGTCGAGAATGGACCTGGCCGTATCGACCGCAGCCTCTTTGGTCAGGTATTCGCCGCTTTGTATTTTCAGTTTGACTGCTTCCACCACGGACTCTCGCACATCAGCTGACTGATTGAGGACCTGTGATAAATCGCGGATCGAATCGAGTTGAATCGGGGTTGAGGCCGCCGAAGATTGAGGCGCCGAAGCCTGGGTCGGCGATGGCGTCTCACTCTGCTGGGCCGTCGACTGGGAATCGAGCCGCTTGTATTGAGCGGGCTGCGAATTTCCAATGGGGTTGATTCTCATGTTTCTCTCTCCGCAATGGGTGACTGAAATGGGTTGTCGAGAGGCCGGCGGCGAACTTGCGTATAAATTCTTCAAGCCGCAAAGCTTTTTTAGTCGATACAGTCGTAGCGAATGAAGGGACAATAGCGCATGTCCGGAATGCGCCAGATCCATCGCTTTTCAATGCCCCGTCACGTTGATGCGGGCAACGTCTCATGCAGGATGCAACACGGTGTTTCGAGCGGAAGTCTTGTGGATTTCAGTGTTTCTGGCGATCGGTGCGGTCGGCGGACTGGTCTACAATTGGCCGTCGGAGCCCGACGTGGACGTCGAGTCGCCGGTCGCCCTGGAGCCGGCCCCGGCCGTCGAGGGTGGCGGCGACGTCGCCGCCGAGCCGCTGGGCAGCGAAGAAATCGGGGCAACGGGAGATGCGGAAGCCGTCGTGAGGGAGGACCCTCAGGGTGTGCTGGCCGATCCCGGAACCGTCTCGGGGATCTGGAATGATGCCGGTCCGACGTCGCAGCGCAGTCAGCCGATCGACTTCGGCGTTCTCGAGCTGGGCGACCGACTGTTGCTCGGCGGGAATTCGATCGGTGCCGTCAAGCACTACAGCAAACTGTGGCAGCAAGCCAATCTGCCGGTCGACTGCGCCGTGCTGATTCGATTGGGTTTGGCGTCCGAGTTGGCGGGTTTGCATGAGCAAGCCGAGAAGCATTACCACAGTGCCATCCGGGTCGCGAAGAAAGGCTCTGCCCAACAGTTGGTCAGTCTGTTGGGGTTGGCTCGGCTGTGGGAGCGCGAAGGTCAGTTGGGCGAAGCGATCGCGCTGTTGGGTGAGTTGTTTTTGGTCTATTCCCACGAAGGCCATCCGGAGATCATTCGTCAGTCGATTATTCATCAATTGGCCGACTGTCTGCAAAGACGACTGCTTGCCAGCGAAGTGGTGGTCGAGGCCCTGAGGAAAGAGCCGATGGAGTACCACTGGTGCCCGGTGATGGTGGAGCCGATCCTTGAGCTGGCCGATTTCGAGTCGCCTGCCGATCCGCCGGCCAATCCTGCGTCAGGTTTGAAATTGCTTCAGGACTACGACGGCGGCGTGTCGCTGATGCTTGTTCAAGCTCACCTGGAAGGCATCTCGGTGTTGGAGCTGATTTCCGAGCTGCAGCGTCTGGCCGGGTTGCAGGTGGAAGTGACCGAGCAGGCCAAGTCGGCGTTGGTGGGCCGTCTGGCGGATGTTGATTCGCCCGTGATGCCGGTCTCGATGTTATTGGATCACACGCTGGAGCCGTTGTCGTTGGCTTGGAGTCAGTCCGAGGGCGTGTTGACGATCATGGCGCGTGATGAGTTGACATCGAAAGACTTGGCCTCGTTTGATTTGGCTCGCACGCAACGGACATTGTTGCAGGTTCAGTTGGAGTTTAAGAGCAGTGTCGAGCGTACGGCCGCGGCGATCATGAACGATGGCAACAACGCTCGGCTGTCGGGTGGTTGGGACGTCGCGGTGGAGAAATATCGATCGGCCCGGGATCTCGACCCGGCCGATGAGTTGAGCGCCCAGTTGTATTTCAATGAGGCATCGCTTTCCCTTGTCCGCGGCGAAAAACTCAATGCGTTGCATTCCAGCTACATGGCGCTCGATCAGACGTTGTCGGCAAAGCTTCAGGCGCAGGTTTACGCGATGATCGCGGACTTGGAGTTGGAGTTTGGTCAGTTGGAGAAGTCGATCACGGCGGCCTCGCGAGGGTTGCGTCGGGCCGCTGAGCCGGCGGTGTTTGCGCGTACCGCGATGACTCTTGCGAAGGCCTACTTGTTGACGGGGGATCCGTATTCCGCGAACGCCGTTCTGTTTGATGCGTCGGCGGATTTGGCCGGAGAGTCATTGGGTCGTTTGGCCAGTGTGTTTTCGTCGTTCGCCAGGTTTCAACATGTCGGGCCGACGCTGGGGTTGCAGGATGAAGGGCAGCGAGTGGTGTTGGCGTTGGCGGCGCTCCAGCCGGATGACGTCGCTTCGTTTGCCGACGCGTTGATCGTTTCCAAAGCCTACTCGGCGGTCGGGTTGCGATCCAAAGCGATCGATCGTTTGAGCGAAGCATTGGACATTGCGCCGGCCGGCTATTGGAACGAGCGGATTCGGCTGCAGTTGGCGGAGATGTATTACGCTTCGCAGGCGTTGGACAAGGCGAACGAAACGATTGAATCGTTCGGGACGGTTTCGGCGGGGCTCTTGCCCAAGGTGTTGTACCTGCACGCGTCGGTTCAGTTGGACCTGGGGAATCTGGAACAAAGTGAAACCATCTGTCGGCGTCTCTTGGGGATGAATCTCGATCAAGGCATTCAATCGAGCGCGCTGGAGAAGCTCGGTGAAACGCTGCAACGATCGGGCGACCACTACGCGGCGGCCTTGTGCTTTGCGGGGCTGCTGCCCAAGTCGGAGGGGACGGCGCCCGAGACAGACGGTGAAGCGGCGGTGTCGCCATGAAAGTTCGAACACAACCATCAATAGGCTGCGTCACGTTGATTGCAAAAGTATCCGGTAAATGTTTGTGGGTGTTTCCTTTCGTCGCCGTGTTCGGGCTAGTCGGTCCGTTGTTCGGCCAGACGACCGCCGAAGACGCGCCGTCGCTGCGTTCGATCATGGGCGGTAATTCGGCAAGCAACCAGGGCGTGCAAGATCAGCTCGACGCCTTGATCAAAACGACACAAGAGGCGCGGCTGGAACGCCAATCCGCACTTGAGCAATCGCCTCAACCGGGCCGTCCAAGTGATTGGATTCCTGGTACCGGCAGCGGCACCGGCAGCGGCACCGGCGGCGGCGATCGTGACGTGACCAACGACGCGCCGGGGCAGGCTGCAGGTCGATCGACCAGAAGTTTGTCGGAGATCCGCGAGCGGATTCGAATTTTGCAGCGGCTTCGTCGCGACCGGATGATGGCGGCGCCGACAGAACAAGCGTCCGGCATTCCAGGCGGGACCGCAGCGCCCACGCTGTCCGTGCCCGACGGCGACGTGCTTCAAAGCAATCCGGTTCGTCTTCCCGGGTCGGCCGAAAATTCTAGCCAAGCGATGTCGTCGATTGATGACAGCTTGGACAGTGCGGCTCCGGTAAAAGAGGCCGCTGAAGAAGCGACGGCCGAAACGGAAGTGGCTGCCGAGCGGATCCTGCCCAATCCGGTCAATGCGATGGCGTTGGGGGAGAGCCTGTACCGCACCGGCAACTATGAATCGGCGCTCAAGGCGTTTCGTTCCGTTTCGGTGGATGGGCTTTCCCAGTCCGACCGCACCTGGCTGGATCTGTTGATCGCACTGTGCCAGCGCAAGCTCGGTCAGTTTGAGAAAGCCCAGGGAACGCTGCGTGAGATCGCCAATGAAGAATCGACGGATTATCCCGTCAAGGCAGCCCAGTGGTGGCTCAAGTATTCCGAAGCCTCAGACGGAACGCAGGTGAAATTTAGTCGCGTGTCGACAGACTTTGATGCCCTCCTCGAAAGGTCAGAAAAATATGTTAGCCCATGAAGAACAGACGCTGATCGAGTACACAATCCAGCTCAAGCAACAGTACGAAAGTCTCAGCGAGATCATTGAGACGATTGAACGCGAGCCCGGACGTGGTGTCGAGTCGATCAATGAGCAAATGAAGCAAATCAAGCAGACCGAGGATCTTTTGCGACCGCTTCGCCAGCGTTATCAAGACGAACATGAGCAGGCCAGCGGTCAGATCAAGGTCTTGACGGACGAGACGATCGACGTGGTGAAATCGTTGATGCCGAAGTTGGCCGGTCTGGAGAAGGCATCGGTTGACTCGCTGCGGCGGTTGTTTCCCAAGATTCAAGGGAGTGTCCGCGCGGTGCAGATGCAAAACGCCTATCGGGGGAACCATCACGCCTGACGCGACCTTTGGGACCCGTAGCCAGGCGTCTTTAGGATGATTATCACTCAATCACCAAAAATCAAACAGCTGATCAAGTTCGCTCAACGAGCGGGGCGTTCGAGTGCCCCGGTATTGCTGACCGGCGAAAGCGGTACCGGCAAAGAACTGTTTGCCGAACTGATCCATCACTCCAGTCCCAGGTCGTCCAAGGCCATGGTGACGGTCAATTGCGCCGCGCTGCCAGAGAATCTGCTCGAAAGTGAACTCTTTGGGCATGAAAAGGGCGCTTTTTCAGGTGCCGTCGCGGCGCGGCAAGGACGGTTCGAGTTGGCCAACGACGGCACGCTGATGCTCGATGAGGTCAGCGAGATCCCGATCGCATCACAAGCGAAATTGTTACGTGTGCTGGAATCGAAGCGGTTCGAGCGTGTCGGTAATAGCACGCCGATCGACCACGATGTGCGGATCATCGCGGCGTCCAACCGAGATCTCCAACGCGAGATCGAAGACGGCAACTTTCGGTTGGATTTGTTTCACCGCATCAACGTGATTGAAATTGTGATTCCGCCTCTGCGTGATCGCATCGGTGATATTCCGCCCCTGGCGATGCACTTCATCGGGCAGTTTAAAAACGAAGGCGACGTGGAAATCGAAGGCCTGAATTCGGCTGCGATGAAAGCGCTGGCTCGTCACGATTGGCCGGGGAATGTCCGCGAGCTACGCAACGTGATTCACCGGGCTTGCGTGTTGTCGGACAGTCCTCGGATCAGTGTCGAGCATCTGGGGCTGCCCGAGAGTGCCGACTCCGCTGAGCAGCGAAACGGCGGCGGTGTTCCAGACGGTGCTCAAGTTCCAGACGGTGTTCAAGACGGATCTGAACCGCACGAACCGTTGCCGGAGCGTTGGTTGCACACGCATTTGGAAGACGTCGAACGACAGATCATTACCGCCGCCATCGATCGGTTCGGCAATCGGCGGTTGGTCGCGGAAAAACTGGGGGTCTCGCCGCGGACGTTGACCAATAAAATCAAGCGATATCGCGAGAGTTCGGGCGACGATCGCAAGGCCGCCTGAGGAAACAATTGCCTCCGGCGCTGCAGGATTTGCCGTGCCGGCGACTTGAGAGATTTTTAGAAATGACGGTTGATCATTCTGCGTAAATGACCCGTCGATAAGTAAGCCATTTTGAGCCTCTGACGAGTTTGGCACAGCGTTTGCCAAGTGTTCCGCCGACGTGTCTGCGGACTGAAACTCACTTCGAGGAAAAAATGGCAAACCTCTTTTTCGATTTCCCTTGCACGGCGTCTTGCTCCGACACGGCGTCTACTCAATCGAAGGGCAAGTCGGCGGGTGCAGCCGAGGCGTCTGAGTCGTTCGAGTCGGTCGCAAAGAAGCTGCTGGCAATCGATGACCTGGACGCACAAGTGGAGGCGTCTGCGGTTGCAGCGGGGAACGCTGCGGCTGCGTCCACCACCGAGCTTGTCGTGACCCAGGCAGCGGACGGTGATGGGGAGTCTTCAACGTGGCAAGACGCCGAGTGGGCACCGGCGAGCCTGGCAATCGACACGAGATCGCAGGTTTCGGCGGACGTGGCAGGCGACGCCAGCTCCCAAAGCGATGCGATGGCCATTCCAGTGGACCCATTGCTGTCGCAGCAATGGGGAAAGGACGACGGAGTGTCGCCGGTCGTGCGTGACGACGCAACACTCGCCCACATCGATTCCGTCTCCTCGGCCGATGCGAATGCTGAGCTTGAGACGCCGGCCGATGGAGTGCCCGTCAATGAAGCGGAATCTCCGGACGATGCGGTCTCATCCGATGTCGAGCTCCCGTCGGTTGATCAGGACGACACAACCGTCTCCGATTCGGCTGGCAATGCTGAAGTCGTGGCCGTGGCGGCGGGCATACCGTTGGACGCCGGCGGAAACGCGGGGCCGAATCAGCCGGCTGAGCAATCTCGGACACCGGATGATTTCGTTTCGGCCAACACAGACAGTGAGAGCGCCGAAACAGGGGCCAGGCCGCTGACGGGTGATCGGGTTGAGGAGGAACCGGTGCAGGCCGCCGACGGCGAGTTGCCGGAAAAAGGCTTGGAGTCAGTTCGCGCGGAGTCGGGCGGGTTGGCCGATGTTGCGGTTCCGATCAGCGGGGCTTCCGAGGGCTCATGGCCGCAAACCGTCGCAGTTGAAGATTCGGTGGATGCCGGAGGGCTTTCCCAATCAAGCGGCTCACTTGCCGGCGCGGCTTCGACGGAACAGGTTGTCGCGCCAAGCGAGGCCATCCACTCAGGTTCGGATGTGGCCGATCGTTTCGACAACGAAATCGCATCGGACGAACGGGGCGGGGCAACCGATGCCGACTCGGCGGTCGACGATGCGGTCACGGCAGATCTCGCCGGACAAGACACACCACAACCGCTGGCGCCGGGGTCGGTATCCGATTCGGCAGTTGGGGCGGTCGATGAAAACGCTGCCGTCTCGGGGGCGATCCAACCGGTTGCGAAAGAGTCGGTCGCAGATTTAGAGTCACCGGATGTGGAAGAGTCGGGCGATCTGTCGGTCGACCCGGAAGCCCTCGAGCCCGCGCCGTCCGATTCTGGCGGTCAGCCGGAGCTTGGCGGCCAGCAATCACGGCGCGATGATTCGTTTGACGCGTCTATTTCGGGCGATCCGAACGATGTGGTCCCGGAGGCGAACGAACAGCCCACGATCCTGCCGATCGATGCTTCATTCGATGCGGCGTCCGATGTGAGTGCCGACCAGGAGATCCTGGAGACGCTTTCGTTGGAAGAGTTCATCGCGCAGTCTCCGGCATCGCCGGAAGCCGTCAAAAAGACGGCCGAAGTGATCAAGGATGCGATGCAAGCGAGTCTGCAGCTTGAAGGCCAGACCGTCCGCGTCGAGATTCATCCGGCTGAACTGGGAACACTGAAGATTCAGGTCACCCAGTCCGATCAATCGATCGAAACACAAATCATCGCAACCGAGTTTGTGACCAGCGAGTTATTGGCCGGTCACCGCGACCAATTGATGGAGGCCCTATCCGACCTCGGGTTTGATTCATCCGAGGTCAACATTTCATTCGAAGATCAATCGTCGACAGAATCGGAGGGTCGGCAACCGCCCGCCGAGCATCGCTACCAATCAAAATCAGAAACGCAGTCCCAGGTGAGCCGAGCATCGGTATCCGGTGGCGGCATCAACATCGTGGCATAAGGAGAGACAGATGGAAGGAATCAACTCGCAAACCGCTTCAATCGACTACTTTCAGTTATTGACCGTTCAGCTACAGCACCAGGATCCGGTGGACCCGGTGGACCAGGAAGGGTTGATCAATGACTTGACACAGTTTTCTATCCTGGAAGGGATCGAAAACCTGAATGCATCGTTCAATCAGTACATGCAGCTGCAGGAACTGACGCAGGGCGTCAACTTGATCGGCAAGTCGGTCGACTACCTCGATGAAGCATCGGGTTCGATCAAGTCTGGAGTCGCGACCGACGTCTTCAATATCGATGACTCCATTCAGGTGCTCGTCGATGGTCAAACCGTCTCCCTCGATCAAATCGCACGGGTGGCCGAGGCCGCTTAGCAACCAACGGAAAACGGGTGGGATAGGCTTTCAGCCTGTCGATGTCGCAATGACAGGCTGGAAGCCTATCCCACTCGCAGGATCCAACACCTCTTTCTCATTCTCTTTCATTCCATTTCCAACCAACCATCTACCATTTCTAGGGGCAACTTATGTCTAGATCTTTGATGACCGGCATCACCGGACTCCGCACCCACCAACAAAAACTTGACGTCGTCGCCAACAACCTGGCCAACATGAACACCGTGGGATTCAAGTCCCAGTCGGCTGTGTTCAGTGACTTGATGTACAACGTCGCTCGGGGTGCGTCGGCGGCCACCGAGGACAGCGGCGGGATCAACCCGCAAGCGATCGGAACGGGGGTCCAGACGGCGCAGATCACGCGAAGCTTCACTCAGGGGACCTTGGAATCGACATCACAGATTTTTGACTTCGCGATCCAGGGCGAAGGCTTCTTTACGCTGGGCGGTCAGGCCAATGACAATGTGTACTCGCGCGCCGGGGCATTCTCGCTGGACTCCAACGGCCGTCTGGTCGACCCGGCGACCGGGTTTTTGGTGCAGCGTATGGGGGACGTCGGCGAAGGTGCCGACGGCGGTGTCGCGTTCCAGGATATCGGCGAGAGTTACATCAACGTCCCGATCGGGGCGCCGATCGCTGGTGAAGCAAGCAGCATGGTCAACTTTACCGGCAACCTGCCGTCGAGTTCTTCGCCACCGGTGGCAGAGGTGTTGCAGTCCTTCACGGGATTTTCGACCGCTGGCGGTGTGGCCGACGGAACAACGTTGCTGAATGATTTGACGATCAACACCGATGACTACGTCGCCGGTGACGTCATTGAGATTTCTGGAACCAACCCCGACGGTACGCCGTTCGCCGTGAACATGAACGCGGAAACCGCGACGCTGCAAGATCTGGTCGACTCGCTCAACGGTGCACTGACCGGCGCGACGGCTGCTTTGGCCGCCGATGGGACGCTGTCAGTCACTGCGGATACGACCGGCGAGGGCTATCTCAGCCTGTTGCTCCGCGATGCGTCCGGCAACGTGGGCGGATCAAGCTTCTCCGCCAACTCGATGTTCCTCAGCACCCAGGGTAGCAACGGCGACACGTTCGAGTTGTCGATGGAAGTGTTTGACGTGCGAGGCGAAAGCCACCGGATCAATTTTGACTTCTTGAAAGAGACTGCCAATACCTGGTCGGTGACCGCCGACATCCGCGCCGAATCCGGCGTGTTGATCGATAATTCGGTGTTGAATCTGACGTTCAACGAAGACGGCAGCTATGGGCTGGCGGGGTTGACCGGAGCGGGGGACGCGAACATCGAAATTCAATTCAACGGGATCACCGCACCACAAGAAATCGCGCTCGACTTCTCCGGGCTGAGCCATCTTGCGACGGATTTCTCGATCACGCAGATGCAAGACGGGATCCCGCCGGGATCGTTGACTTCCGTCGCGGTTTCCACGACCGGTGAGTTGACGGGATTGGCGTCCAATGGACGGGCGATTCCGCTTGCCCAACTTGCGATCGCCACGTTCAGCAATCCCAACGCACTCGACGCCGTGGGTAGCAACTATTTCAAGCAATCCATGAGCAGCGGAGAAGCATCGCTGGGAACCGGGATGTCCGGCAACCGGGGGCAGATCATGGGGGGCCAGCTGGAACGATCCAATGTGGACATTGCCCAAGAATTCACGCAGTTGATCGTCGCTCAGCGAGGTTTTTCGGCCAACGCAAGGACGATCACCGTGTCGGACGAAATGTTGGAAGAGCTGACCAACATCATCCGATAATCGCAGCCTAGTCAGGCAGGCGTTTGATCGAAGCCCGCGTACGTCAGCACGTGACATTGCGACGCCGCAATGTCACGTCCGTTGACTCTCAGGGTGTTAGCGGAACGGCGCGAGCCGTCCGGTCGCGTTTCAGAAATACCGTGAAAGACCGGAGGGCTCGCGCCCTGCCGCTAACATCGTAGCGGGACTGCGCGAGCGGGCTGTCGATGGTGAGCCGCTGGCCGTAAGGCCTCGGGCTGGCACCGAAATGCCCGGCCGCATTGGACCGCCGGAAGAATAAGTGGGATAGGCTTCCAGCCTGTCATAGCGAAAACGACAGGCTAAAAGCCTATCCCACAATCAATCCCCGCCACGCATACTTCCGACGGTCCTTGCGCGGTTCACGGCTCGCCAAATCAACAGACTGAGAGCCGTGCGGATTTTTCTTGCGGACAATCCTTTGGGCCGGCTACATGATGCCGCCGTGTGTCCGAATCGGGGTCAGGTGACTGGGCGAATCAAGGAACCAGAATCGTTCCCACTCGTCGATCACCGACCGCATGTCTTCAGAGGTGTACAGCAATTGCTGGACACGGCGTTCGGGACGCGGCGAATAGATCGGAAGAAAGCATCCGACGGAGCTGCTGACACAGACGGCCAGCATGGTGAGTTGGAACAAGCGACGCATAGGACGTTCCTCCGTGAACGTTTTCAGTTGGGCCACGACCCCTGTGACGAGCGATTAATCTTCGTCCCAGCGACCGGTATTCTTGTTGGACGGCGTGGTATCGGTTGGAGAAGCCGGGGGGCTCGCGTTTGCGTCGTCGACGCCACCTGACAGTCCGTCATGGTGAACGTCGAGTTCTGCGTCTTGAACCCTGACCTCCATGTACTTGCCAGGCTTAAAGGTGACGACGTACTTTTCCGGTACGATCACCTCATCACCTGTCCGGGGGTTACGCGCACGGCGTGCAGCCCTCGGCTTGACTTCGAAAACGCCAAAATTCCTCAGCTCGATTCGACCCTCGCGGACAAGCGTCTCGATAATCGAATCAAAGGTCTTTTGGACGATCTTCTTCGTCTGTTGTTGCGTTAGGCCTACTTCGTCAGAAATCGTTCGGACGATGTCTTTCTTGGTCACTCCCGACTCCTGCTGGCTCTCCGCCGACCCAAAAAACGCTTGAGGGCGAATGATGTAACCCTTTGCAAGCTTTCAACTTAAAGGCCGAAGCATAGGGATGCCGGAGTCGGTCGTCAAGCCAACGCCCCCATGTGAACGGGGGCGGATTCCTGGCAAAGCAGACCGCTCTTGGTATCAGTGTCGGCATGTCGATGCCGGATTCTTGAACCATTCCGCATAACCGGAAATATTGTTGCGACTGGAGCTGCGGAGCGGGAGCAGAACTGCAGGGCCGGGGCATCGACGGCACGCGAACCGGTCTGCCGCGGCGGAATGTTGGGGGGAACCGTTGGCGTCGGTGAGACGCCCGCTGGCTAAGATGTCGCTTGTCGATGCCATGGACATTGATGCCGCGCAGGCTGTCGCTTGATCGAGTCAATCGTGAGCCGCTGGCCGTCAGGCCTCGGGCGGGCGCCGGAATGCCCGGCCGCTGACGCGTCGCGGCTCACTCATTCGACGGGGCGTGAGCGCGTCGCGTCTTACTAAGAACCGCACAGGAAAGACGTGTCGGAGCGAGCGCGTGGGAGAGGCTTCCAGCCTGTCATTGCAGCGTCGACAGGCTGGAAGCCTAGCCCACTTGTCTTCCCTGCGTTGCCAACACCTTCAGAGCCAAAGCCCCTATCGCAGGGCGCTGTAGAGGCTGCGTTTGCTGGCCTTGGGAATCGCGATCGGTGTCGGCTGGACGTCGAACGGGATCATGGCGACGTGATTCGCCGCGACGCCTTGACGACCGGGGACGCGTTTGGCGCGTGAGGCGTTCAGGGCGCTGTATTGTTGCATCAGCCGTCGGATTTCCGGCTCGTACTGAAACCCGCCGCCGGGCAATTCGCGTCCCAGGGATTCAAAGCTTCCGATGGTGACGACGGAGCGATCGCGGTCATGGTACTGGTAGGCTTCCTCGCCCTGCTTGCGAAGTTCTTTGACCATTTTGTCGGCCTGGCGGGCGAATTTCGCCATCCGCTCTTCGCTCGGCTTGAACTTGTCTTGGTTCTTGGCGCCGAGGATCGTGCCGCAGGCGTTGAAGGTTCGGACCACGACGGTGAACTTGCCATCGGCTTCCAGCAGGTTGTAGTCGGTGCCTTCGTTGAGTTGTTTGACGAATGAATCGACTTCGGGTTGTTGGAAGAACCCTTCGGGCAGGAGCGGATTTCGGGTGACGAAGGCGGCCGCCATTGGATTGCGTCCGCGGCCTTTACGCGATTTGAACAATTGCTCGCCGAATGCCTTGATCATCGACGCCGGGGATTCCGTGTTGTATTCGGCGGCCACGTCGTCGGGATCGCGGAACACATCCAGGTCGGCCGTTTTAAGTCGTTCAAGGTCGTCGTCGATACTTTCGTGATTGACCGAGTCGTATTCGCCGACCAGAACGGCATACGCCTGGTATTGGTGGGGGTTCGCGTAGCGGGCCCGTCTGCCGGTCGCGTTGTCTTCTCCGGCGGTGCCGGTGAAATTGAAGTCTTCTTTGTAGATGAACGCGGGCAATCGAAGCTCACTGCGGATTTCGACGGCGGTTCGTTGGGCGCGGTCTTTGGCGTCTTCGCCGACAAAGGTCGTCGCGAGCAAGAGCCAGGGGCCATCCTCTTCGGTGAGCACGAACGAGTCGGCTTCGTCGATCGGTTTGGATTTTCCGAACAGCCGCAACAGGCTCGGCGGTGCAGCCTGGGCTGGGGCAGCGGACAGCCCGGTGACAACGGCGGCGGTGCAAAATGCGGCAAACGAACGTCGGGAGGGACGCATCATCGGTTGGTTTCCCTGGATATCGAGTCGATAGATCGTCAACTCGTCCCTAGGTATCAAATCCGATGTCGGGGGCGAAAGAGAGTTTTGCGGGGGATGGCACGACGCGCCGCTCGCTGACCGGGCTGTCGATTTCGTGAGCCGCGACGCGTAAGCGGCCGGGCATTCTGGCGCCCGCCCGAGGCCGTACGGCCAGCGGCTCACCATTGACTCAGCAGATCCCGAATAGATCAACAGGCCGTGACGCTTCCCGCTGTGCCTGTGTTTGACGAGGTGTTAGCGGAACGGCGCGAGCCGTCCGGTCGCGTTTCAAAAACACCGTGAAAGACCGGAGGGCTCGCGCCCTACCGCTAAAAATATATCACGGCGCGTCCCGCCGGGATGTGAACCCATGGTTCCGCACGAGGCGTGCCCGGCGGTGGTTACAACTTCGGCACGGGGCGTTTGGGTGCCTTTTTGAGCATCCGTTTTTTGTCGTCACTGGCCGGCCGCGGGGGATTATTGTTATTGCCGGGGTTGCGCCGAGGCGGCGGGGACAGATCGGTAAAGTCTTCCGTCCATGTCCAACCGATCGGCACTTCCAGTTCCTTCTTGGCGAGCAATTCCCACGGTGTGCCGGGGTGCTCGTTGACGACGGTTTCCAGTAGCGTCTTGGCCGTTTCCGCTTCGCGTTTCCATTTGCTGCCGACGGTCACCTCGTCGCTCGGCTCCAGGATCCAGGTGTTGTTCTTTTCTTTTTCGAACGACATCCCCAGTTTCGCTTTGGCCAACATGGCGTTGTAGGTTTCCGTGCGAACCTTCTGGGCCAGGACGCGTCCCATGGCCAGATCGAATCCTGCTCGCCAGCGCGGGCTCTCCTCTGACTCACGGTACTTCATGCCCGGCTCGAGCGTCATCGCCATCCGTGCCAGGGGTTGTTCCAGTCGGGCCGCGTCTTGCTGTGCGCGGGTCAAGTCACCGGACAGTCGGGCTTGGTCGGCTCCGATGAAACGCAGCCTCGGGCGGCTGATCCCCGTGACCGGTCTCAGTTGGGCTGCGGTCACCAGGGCGCTCCGCAGCGGGCTCGATTTGACTTTGGCGACGTAATCGCGCGGCGACAAATAGTCGGGGCGATAGCGAGACATCGCGACCGGGTCAAAAAAGTATTCCATGTCCGAAGCATACGCGGCCACGTCGCGCTTGTTGACTCGGCGGGAAACGTTGCGGTTGGGGTGCACGTTGAAATAGATCCCACCGGTTTCATAGCTCAGCCGTGTCAGGGCGTAGGGGCCGAACCCGCTGTCGATCGTCGGCTCCTCTTCGAAATTGGCGGTGAACGGCAATTGGACCCGTTCGGGCAAAAACGACTCGGGGCCTTGGTCGACCGATGCCCATTGCGGGGTTTGGTCATACTTGGGATCGGGGTCGATGTACTTGACCAACGTTTCGCGGCGTCCGAAGGGGGCCGGGACGCCAATGATGTGAACCGGCATGCCGTATTTACGGCAAATCTCGATCGTGTCTTCGACCTGTTGCTCGTCATCGCCACGCTCGTCCGTGACGACGATCAACAGCACATTCCGCTGCGGTTCGTTGCCTCCACGGCTGACGCGTAGCGACTTGTATTGTTCGGCGGCACTTTTGACCGCGGTGAAGACGCGTTCCGTTCCGGACGAATCGGTTTCGATGTTGTCGACGATCTGTTTGATTTCGGCGACGTCTTCGGTGGGGGTCTCGGTGTAGAGCGTGATGGTTTCGCCGAACCCGATGACGGAATTGAGCAATTGGGCGTCGTGGTTCATGCCACGTCGACGTTGGGCGGCCAGTTCTTTTTCGTCCTTGGCTTTGGCGTCGGCGACAATGCCCAACTCGTCATAGATCCGGTCGAATCGGTCTCGGATCTCTCGTCGTTGGCGGTGCAAGGATCCGCTTTGGTCGAACAGCCAGACGACCAATGTCGGACGTTCTTCCATCGATTGCAGGATTTCGAAAGTCAGACGGTCGACGGCACCGGCCGCTCCACTGGCGCCTTCACCAACGGTGCCTTTGCGATCGGTCAGGCGGTCCATTGGGGCCATCGGTTGGGAGAAAATCCGATTGACTTCGATGTCGCCCAAGTCGCTCTTTTCGAGCTCGACCGGACTGGGGATCTCGGCGATTTCCGCGAACATCTCAGCCGACGCGTCCGCCATCTCGGCCTCGGCGGTGCTGTTGGCGCCGATCGCGATCTCCGGGATGTCGCTGAAGACGACCTCTTCGACCAGCGGTTCGGATTCGGTTTCCACCGGCGGCGAAACAATCACCACCGCTTCTTCGTCCTTGAAAACCGCACTGGGCGCGATCGCCAATGAGACGATGATCAGAATGTGCACGGCCATGCTGCCGAACAGCGCCGCCGACTCGTCCGTCTGCAAAACCGGTTCTTCTTCCAGTTCCTCCTCGTCCCAGGCATCGACCTCGTCCAGATCTTGATCCCCCAGCTGCTGATCCCCCAGATCGAAAGCGTCGTCGGGACGCTCCGGAAACTCGGCCGAATCGGTGCTGGGAAATTCAGTGGTACTCATGCTAACATCCGATCCTGGAAAACTTGCAGAGAAGGGTTGAGCGAAGCACCGCAGATGCGGGCCCGGAGAACGGGGAAAGCATTGCCATCGTCATCGCTGCCTAGACAGTGTCGCTGAGCTTTCACAAACTTTCAACGTAGAAACGAGTTTGAGACCACCTGTTCACCTGAACTCTATTTGAACGAACGCTGATCTCGCACGCTTTGTACTCAAAACTCCTCCGGCAGAGGGGGGTGTGGTGGGGGAAAGGGATCGGGATCGTTGGAAACGCCGGCCAAGCATAGGAAAATTTGTGACGCAACGATTGATCGCGATCGGAGATATTCATGGTTGTCGCACCGCCCTGGAGACTTTGTTGGATGCGATTGATCCGACCGGCGAGGACATCATCGTCACGCTGGGGGACTATATCGATCGGGGGCCGGACTCTCGCGGGGTCATCGACACGCTGATTCGACTTGCCGATCGGTCTCAGTTGGTCGGCGTGTTGGGCAACCACGAAGAAATGATGTTGGAGGTCCTTCACCACGGCGGCTCGCACCACGCTTGGTTGCGTTACGGCGGGTTGGAAACGTTGGAAAGCTATGGCTTCGACGGCGATTTGGATTTTTTGCCGCCCGAACACCAACAGTTTCTCGACTCGCTGGGCGATTTTTATCTCTCCGGTGACTTCTTCTTCACCCATGCCGCCTACGATCCCGAGCTTCCCTTGGAACAACAGGAGATCGAGATGCTGCGTTGGTACTCGCTGACCAACGGAATTCCGCCCCAACATCAAAGTGGCAAGACTGCGGTGGTCGGCCACACCGCCAATCGAGACGGAGAAATTCTCGATTCAGGCCACCTGATTTGCTTGGACACGTATTGTTACGGCGGCGGTTGGTTGACGGCGATGGACGTCAACACGCGGCAGGTCTGGCAGGCCAATGAAAAGGGAGAGCTAAGGGACTAACGGCGACGGCGTTGAACGTTCGAGCCCGCGTTTGTCGAGCGGAAAAGGGGTCAGGTACCAAAAACCAAATGGCCCGAAGGGTGCTTCGCATTTTTGGTACCTGACCCCTTTTCCGCGGCACCCTCAGTTTAAACGTCGACGCACCACTAGCGGCGCCGGCGTTGAAGGACCAAACCGCAGCTGGCGAGCATCAGCATCGTTGTCGCGGCGGGTTCCGGAATGGCGACCGCACCCACCGTGACGACGCCCGGCGTGAACGTAAAGTTGAGGTCGGCTAGGCTTTCGTCGGTGAAAAAAGATTCCACGGCACCGCCCACTTCGTATTGGTCACCGGCGGTTGCCGCTGGCATCGCCCCACCGAGCAGGTGCCCTATGTCGACCGTCGCGAGTAGATTGCCCGACGTCACAGAAACATCCAAAGGATCCCCCAGCGAGTCGATGCTCAGGTCGTACAGTGTGATCCTGCTGCCTGAATTGCTTTGCGTTGAGGGAAGGTCGTCCGCGATCGATTCGCTGGTCCCGGCGAAAATGTAGTCGGCGTCGGCAAGGAACGTTTCCGATTGTGGATCGACGAACACCAAGGAACTTCCCGGAGCTGCGCTCAGTGGTGTGATCTCCAAGATCAGCTCAAATTCAGCCAAGTTCTGCGGCGGCGCATCGCTGGAAATCCCAATTTCCAACAGCAGATTGCCGCCCGGGTCGATCGTTCCGCTACCGATCGAGATCTCAAAATCGGCCTTTGCAGAGGCGACCGACAACAGCCACGCGGTCGAGACGGCAATCAGCAGGCGGTGAAATGCGGAGGGCTTGGGCATCGGTCGTGGTCCGAGAAACGCGCGTGGAGATTGCCCGCTGCGACGGGAGAATCACTGGGGAGTTCACACAGTAGAATAGTTAGAAACCGAACCGGGATCGAACACTTTCCCGGTCGGTCCCCATTTTTGCACCGTTGCCCCCGTTGTGATCACGTCGAACTTTCGTCCCAATCACAATGTCAACGATTCCCAGCAAGGACCCGCCCGACGCGGATTGGAAACAGCCTAGCATGACTTCATCCCTGATCCCCCGCCGGCCGGTCGGTTTCCCCCCGGTTATCGCCAAACGAAATTCGGTTCGCCATGTCGCGATCGCATCAATCCTGTCGTTGGCGGTGCTCTGTCTTGTCGACGCGGTTCACGCGG
This sequence comes from Stieleria neptunia, assembly GCF_007754155.1. Classification (NCBI taxonomy): domain Bacteria; kingdom Pseudomonadati; phylum Planctomycetota; class Planctomycetia; order Pirellulales; family Pirellulaceae; genus Stieleria; species Stieleria neptunia. Next base: position 5,722,108 of record NZ_CP037423.1, read on the forward strand.
GGATGAGCAGCGAAAATGTGGTGGTGGTGGTCAACGGTGACTCCATGGTCTCTCGGACCGTCGCCAACCATTACATCGATGCACGGAAGATTCCGACCAAGAACGTGATCGTCTTGAGTGATGTCCCCGCTGGTCTGCAGATCGAACTGGAATCGTTTCGTGATCAGATTCTGAAACCGTTGTTGGCCGAGATTGATGCGCGGGGCATTTCGCCGGCGGCTCGCGTGATCGCCTATTCGGCGGACTTTCCGACCGCCGTCAAAATCCCGTCGCATCGGGACAAGCTGACCGATCCGACGGCGAAGCGGTATCAGTTGCCGGTCGCCTCGATCACGGGGCTGACGTATTTCTACCGCTATGTCTTGGCCGACGATCCCGGGTATTTGAGTTTTGCGTCCAACCTGTACGCGCGGGGGAAATTTGAACGGCATTTCCTCAACCCCTTTGCCGGGGAAAAGAAGTCACAGTTTGAAGCAGGTGTGAAACTGCTGGAGGAGGAAAAGTACGCCGAATCGGCAGAGATTTGGAGGAAGCTTCACGAGGGGCATCCGCGAACGATGCCCGCACTGGCGCTTCGCGCCGCCGAGGCGTATTCACTCGATGGGCAAGCCGAACCGGCGGTCGAAATGATTCGCGCCGCACTCAAAGCCGGCTGGCGATCCTCCAGTTATTTGACCGAGACGCCCGCGCTGGAAAAACATCTCGTCGACCCGCAAATCCAAAAAGCGCTGCCGTATCTCGATGACAGCCCGATCGCATGGCAGGGGCCGCAAGCGTTTTCGTCCAGCGTGGGGTGGACGTTGACCGGCAGTCCGGTGGAAATCAAAGACGGCGGGATCCCCTATTTGGCCGCCTGTTCGTTAGCCGTCGTGCATCCCCATGGCTCCACGCTCAGCGATGCGGTGCGGATCTTGTTGCGCGCCGGCAAGGGCGATCGGACGTTTCCCAGAGGCCGCTTCGCGTTCAGCACCAGCGGCGATGTTCGATCAAAAACCAGGTTTCCAGGAGTCGCCGATACGATTGTCTATCTGCAAGAAAACGGATTCGAGACCGAGGTGTTTAATGCCGTCGTTCCGACCAAACAGGGCGCGATCGTGGGGTTGATGGTCGGCACCTCGACGGCCGACGTGATGGGAAAGCCATGGATTTTGGTGCGCGGTTCGATTGCGGAGAATTTGACCAGTTTCGGTGGGGCGTTCGAGATCGGATCCCAAACCAAATTGACGGCGTTCCTCAGTGCCGGCGCCGCGATGTCCAGTGGCGCCGTCGCCGAGCCCTATTCGCTGCAGTACAAATTTCCGACACCCATGCTTTACGGGTACTACGCGCGGGGGCTTTCGGCGATCGAGTCCTTTTATCAATCCGTCGCATCGCCCTATCAATTGTTGATCGTCGGCGACCCACTGGCGCAACCATTTGCAAAAGCGCCCGATGAATTGGTGGAAGCCCGCTTTGTCACCGAAGGCAAACGGCGGTTGAAAATCTTGCGTCGTTCGCTGCGATTGAAAATCCCCAAGTCGCGGCCCGCTTCACTGGAGCTTTCCATCGATGATCGACTGTTCCAGGTTGTTCCGCTGGCCGGGGCCGTCGATGTCCAGACGGTTGAAGTCAATTGGCCCGAAGGCACATCCGGCATCTACGACGTTCGAGCAACGTTGACTGGGCTCGATCGCACCGAGCCTCGCGTCACCTTTCTTTCAGAAGTCGACGTTCAAGGCGATCACCCCGCGCCGACGGCAACCGTGACCAAAGCACGCGGCCAGGTGGACGGGTTTGGCAATGACGGCAGCAACGCCACGCCGATCGAGGTCCGCCTTGAATGCCCCGGCGCCGACCGAATTGAACTGCATCATCTCGGTCAGAGCGTCGCCGACGTGCAGGCCGACAAGGGCACGGTGACGGTGGAAACCAAAACGCTCGGCGGTGGCCCACTGCGGTTTCGTCCGATCGCGGTTTTTGGCGAAACCAAAGTCCGCGGCAAAACGCTGATCGATCAGGTCGACGCACTCAAATAGTTTTCGACCGCCTTGCGAATCTCTGCCTGCACTTGCTCGGGCGAACCGGCGGCGTCGATCACGGCGGTGAACCGACTCGCCCGGGGCAATTCGGTCAGGAAGGATTGCCGGACCGACTCCATGTATTCCGCCCCGCGCGACTCCATGCGGTCGGTCGGCCCTTCGATCCGCCGCATCGCTTGTTCGGCCGGCATGTCCAGCAACAAGGTCAGATCGGGACGCAGCCCCCCGTTGGCAAGGTCCCCCATCTGCCAAAGCAAGTCGGGCGATACCTCCGTCGGACCCTCACAGACACTTTGATACACCACGTTGGCCAACAAAAAACGATCACTGATCACGCTCGTTCCGGAAGCAAGCGTCGGTCGAATCGTCGTTTCAACCATTTCACAGCGACTGGCCATGAACAGCATCGCTTCGGTTCGTCGATGCATGGTCAGCCGGCTTTCCAACAACAAGGTCCGCAAACGTCGGCCAATTTCCGAACTTCCCGGGTCGCGCGTCGTTAGGAACTCCAAGTCGAGTTCTCCCATCAGACGCTCCAGCCCTTGGATTTGTGTGGATTTTCCGACGCCGTCGATTCCGTCGACGGCGATAAAATGACCAGGTTTTGGCGGCATTGAGACTGATTTTGAAACGATAAAGGGAATGGACGAACGCTGCGATTCGACCGGATGCAGCCGATTTTCGGAAGGGGAAGGCGGCTGATGTTGCCGAAATGCAGCTTTTTGCCACCTGCGGCGTGTTCAGTGGTTGCCAAAAGAGTGGCTTTGTGTTTTTAAGCTTGATTAATGTGCCCAGAAGGGGTAAGTTCTTGCCCTTGCAGCCCTAGTCAATGGATTTCTCTGTTTAGGAATGGCTGATGAGTACCAATAGTCTCGTTCGCTTCACACGGTCTTGTCCTACGTGTGGGCGGCGAATTCAGATCCGCGGCTCGTTGCTCGGTCGTGTCGTCGCCTGCCGCCATTGCAATGCGGAATTTGTCGCGACGGCATCGGACGATGCTCCCGGCTGTATCGATGACGCGAAGCGGTTGATGGATCGTGTGGATTCGGTGCTGTCGCGGAGTCAACCGCCAGTGATCGACACCCCCACTTCGACGACCACGCCCGCCGGTTGAGGGGTGTTCCGTGCCGGGGGCTCATGTCGCCTCCGCGGGGGACATCGGTTCTTTTACTGCAGGATTTGGCAACTCATTTAGTTTCTCTCCCTCTGGGAGAGACGGCATTTGCGCAGCAAGCAATCGCCAGAGAGGGTTCGCGCTGCAAAAGTCCTGGCGCCAAACGCGACGATCAATTCCGCCGCTTCTACAATCGGCATCCCGTGCGTCGGCAGGTGTTTCGACGATAAAACCCAGCCGCGCTTCGCCCGATGGTTGATTGGTCGCGCGCCCGTCAGGCTGGGCACTCGCTGACCAACTGGCCGTTTGGGAATCAGCTCCGGGCGTGCCGGCGTGCGAACGCATGAGGGATACGCCGGCTGATTTTGCATTGGCCCTCTTTTTGCTTCCAGGTTCTGTTCGGGCATTCGCCGCGAACCAAGGAGCTTGGCAATGGGCAAGTCTGATCGTATCGAACGTAAAGGCGGAGGAAAGGTCTCTGCTGCGCCAGCCATGACTCCAGTCGTGACCCAAGCTGTCGACGATCAGGAGACGTCGGTCGGTGGCGTTGATCGGCTGCATGCGCGGGCATGGACTGCCGCGGGGACGCGGACTGCTGAGGAAACTTGGGCCGCAGGTGAGCTGTTTCCCGTTCAGTGTTTTACCGCTCGTTCGCTTCACGACTATGAAGCAGCCTTTCGAACGTTACACGACAGTTACGTGAAGGCGGGGCTGTGTGACCCGACCGCAAGCGGGATGCGTGTCTTGCCGTTTCATCTTTGGCGTGAAACCCAGGTGTTCTCCGGCCGAGCGGATCAGAAACGTGTCGCAACCCTCTCGTTGGTGTTGGATGAGCACCATCGGTTGCCGATGGAGGAGGTGTTTGAAGACGTGGTGCAGCGCGAACGCGAGGCAAACGAACTAACCGCCGAACTATCATCGTTCGCGGTGGCACCGGATTATTCCAAGCCCCGGACGGAGCATTTGGTTGCCATGACGGCTGCGGCGGTGCAGTTTGCACGTCGGCAGGGAGTCGACGATCTGTTGGCGACGGTTCACCCAAAACATGTCCGTATCTATCGCCGCATCATGGGGTTTCGGCAAATCGGCGAGGTCGCTCCGCACGGCGGGGTGATGGGGCGACCTGCCGTCCCGATCGCAGCACCGGTCAACGACATCCGTGCCGTTCACCCACGGTTTTTGCCGTGGTACTTCGGCGATCGGATCCGGAAAGAACAGGTTCGTCGGAGCTATTTATCGGAGCGGGGTTATCGGTATTTTCGACCGTTCGCCAGGGGCATCGGGAATCGTCGGTACCGCCGTCCCCGTTGATCAATGCTTGGGTCGGGCCGGATGCCGTTCAGGTGTAGTGGGCAACCATCTCGCGTACCGATTCGGCGACCGTCTCGCGGAACTCCGCCGGCTCGATGACCTCCGCATCTGCACCCAAGGAGAGGACTTTGGGCAGAATCTCTCGGGGGTGAGCCGCCGGGACGGTCAGCATGGCATGGTCGTCGCCCAACTCTTCGAGTGATTGTTCCGGATGCCAGGGGTCTTCACGCAGGTAGGCGGCGCTACGTTTTCCCAAGCGGATTTTGACCAGCGTGGTGGAATCCCCGGAGAAGATTCCGATGCTGCTGCCGAGGTACTTCGACAAGTCGATTTGTGGGTCGGGCTTAAAGTATTCGTCCAGCAGCGTGGCGTGATGAAATCGATCCAGTTTCCAATTCCGTAAACGTTGGCCTTTCTCCGGTTGATCGGTTGCTGGCGTTGCCGGGACCGCGGCGACGATGTAGATGCTGCTCTGGTAGACGGCCAGTCCGTAGGGTTCGATTTTTCGAGTCGACACCGGTTTACCGATCGATTCGTATTCGATTTCGACGAGACGATGCTCCAGGATGGCGCGGTTGATCGTTTTCAGCATCCCTTCCTGGCGTTCGTAGGATTTGCTGGGGGAACCGAAAACGTGCAGCGCGGCACGGTACCGCGCGTAGTGGTCGAAGACCCCGTTGGGCACCGCTTCCTGGACTTTATTCCAGAACGTCTCGATGCCACGCCAGTATTGGGTGCCCATCAACGGATAGAGCAGTTCTCGTCCGATCGACAAGGCGATCAATTCGGTCGCCGAAATGCCGATTTCGTGGACGTCGGTGGTGTTTTGGCCCAACTTGAACACGCGTCCGCGCTGGACGGTTTCGGACTGGATATCAAAACCCGCAGCCTGCAGTGCTTCCAAGTCGCGGCGGACGGTACGTTCGTGCAGTTTGGTCAGGCCCAAGTCGGCGACCAAATCGCCGCGCAGCTCTTCCAGCGTGCGACCGAAACGCGACAATTCAAGCAGCTGGAGCAACTTGTGCTGGCGAATGAGTTGTTCATTACGTGCCATTTGGGATTCGTCTCCTTACGAGTCGCGACCAAAACGAAAACACGAGTTCAACCACTCGTGAAAACCCAGCGTCGAGCCGAGGTGGCCGGATTCTACGCGCCACCGGGGCCCCAGAGCAGTGGTTTGCCAAACGATGGCTCAAAAAAAACGGTCCCGCCTCCCACCCACCCGGGGTCTGTCCCCACATCCACCCGGGGTCTGTCCCCGTCCACCCGGGGTCTGTCCCCGTCCACCCGGGGTCTGTCCCCGTCCACCCGGGGTCTGTCCCCCGACCATCCAGGGTCTGTCCCCGATCATCCAGGGTCTGTCCCCAATCACCCGGGGTCTGTCCCCGATCATCCGGGGTCTGTCCCCGATCACCCGGGGTCTGTCCCCGATCATCCAGGGTCTGTCCCCGATCATCCAGGGTCTGTCCCGATCATCCGGTCTGTCCCCGATCATCCAGGGTCTGTCCCCGATCATCCAGGGTCTGTCCCCGATCATCCAGGGTCTGTCCCCGATCACCCGGGGTCTGTCCCCGGGAATGGAATGGGACGGATAGGTCAAATAGGACCTATGCGTCGTATAGGTCCCATTGGTCCTAGGATGTTCGGGGTCTGTCCCCATGCACCCGTCCATGCGGGGAATAGGACGGATGGGACAAATAGGACCCATGCGTCGTATAGGTCCCATTGGTCCTAGGATGCTCGGGGTCTGTCCCCGATCACCTGTCCCCGATCACCCAGGGATGCTCGGGGTCTGTCCCCATGCACCCGTCCTGGGGTCTGTCCCCGGGAATGGAATGGGACGGATAGGTCGAATAGGACGCATGCGTCGTATAGGTGCCATGGGGCCATCACCCGGCGTTTGTCCCCGGATCATCGTCCTATCATCCGGGATTCTGATCACCCGGGGACTGTCCCTGAGATATTGGGATCGTCGGGGATGTTCCCAAACGCAGGTGATTGCATCATCATGCGGATCTTGACATTTCGCTCTTTTAATTTTGCTAGCCCATGCCTCTCGATCCTGATTTTGAGACCGCCCTGAAGAATCATGCCGTCGAACTCGATGGCGACATCGCAGCTCGACTGCAGGCCTATGCGGAGGCAATGTGGAGCTGGAATGAAAAATTGAATCTGACACGTCACACGACGTGGGAGTTGTTTGTCGGCCGCGATTTGCGAGATTGCCTTCAGTTGGCGCCCATCCTCGATCCGGGCGAAGAGGTGCTGGATCTGGGCAGTGGCAATGGCGTGCCGGGGATCCCCCTTGCGATCCTGCGACCGGACATCGATGTCTCGTTGGCCGAATCGGTTGCCAAGCGAGCGAGCGTGCTGGGCGAATTGATTGCCGATCTGGATCTGCCCGTGCCCGTCTATTCGGCGCGGGGCGAAGATCTGTTGGATGACTTTCGCTTCAGCAGTCTGGTTTGCCGCGCGGTGGGAAGCATCTCCAAGCTCTGCCGCTGGATCGAGCCTCATTGGAGCAACGTCGACCGCATGTTGCTGATCAAAGGGCCGAAATGGATCGAGGAACGCGGCGAAGCACGCCATCAGGGCTTGATGGGCAATTTGCAATTGCGGAAGGTCGCGTCTTACCCGCTCGGCGACGAAAGCGATGAAGAGCAAGGCGCCATCGTCCAGATTTGGCCGAAGGGGCGCGAACTGCCGATGAAAATCAGCTGAAAAGCAATCAGTTGCACAGCGCATCGACAGGCTGGAAGCCTATCCCACGTTCTGAATTCTGCCGGTCGCTCACACGTAGTTCGGTGTCGGCGGACGGTAGTCGCTCAGGTCGATCGATTTGAACCAGTCGATCGTTTGTCGCAATCCATCGGCGAGCTTGATCTTGGGTTCCCAGCCGAGTTCTTTCTTGGCCAGCGAAATGTCGGGCCGCCGACGGGTCGGATCGTCTGCCGGCAGTGGTTTTTGAATCAACTTGCTCGCCGATCCGGAAATCTCGATCACCTGTTCGGCCAATTCGCGAATCGTGAATTCGTCCGGATTGCCGATGTTGACCGGTCCGATGAAATCGTTGTGGCTCATCATGGCGATGATCGCGTTGACCAGGTCGTCTCGAAAACAAAACGACCGCGTTTGAGAGCCGTCGCCGAAGATCGTGATGTCTTCGCCGGCCAACGCTTGACGAATGAAGTTCGAAACGACGCGCCCGTCAAAGGGGTGCATGCGGGGGCCGTAGGTGTTGAAAATTCGCACGATGCGGACATCGACCCCGTTGCTGCGGTGGTAATCCATGAACAGTGTTTCGGCCGCACGTTTGCCTTCGTCATAACAGGCACGAATTCCGATCGGGTTGACGCTGCCGCGATACGATTCCACCTGCGGATGGACTTCGGGGTCGCCGTAGACTTCGCTGGTGCTGGCTTGCAAGATCCGTGCGCCACAGCGTTTGGCGATGCCCAGCATGTTGATCGAACCCATCACGCTGGTCTTCATCGTTTTGATGGGGTTGTACTGGTAATGCCCGGGAGCGGCCGGGCAGGCCAAGTTGTAAATCTGATCGACTTCCAAAAACACCGGGTTGGTGATGTCGTGCCGAATCAGTTCGAAATTCGGGCAATCGAGCAAATGAGCGACGTTGGTCTTCTGGCTGGTAAAAAAATTGTCCAGACAGATGACATCGTGGCCCTGTTCGACCAGACGTTCGCAGAGGTAGGAGCCCAAAAATCCGGCACCGCCGGTGACAAGAATGCGTTGAATCATGTGTCGGATGGGTAAGGCGTTAAGAATCACTCGCTCGTCCACTCTCTCGGTGAAAGAATGAACGATGGGAACGGCCGCTGCACTTGGACCGTCATCGTATCGAAAGCTTGGTCTCCGCACGACCGCGCTCACGGTGCATTCGTTGCGTTCGGCCGCTACGTCAAAATCGCAGGCGTCGTGACCGGCAAAACGCGACCTGATCTTCCGTTAAGGATCGATCAGTCGGTTGTCGATCAATCGCGTCGAGCCGACTTTGGCCGCGATCAGCGCGACGGCTCGTTCATGGATCTGCCGGATCGGTTGCAGGGTTTGTGCGTCGACCAATGTGGCGTAATCGATCGAGTCGACGCCCTGTTCAGGTCCGTCGGCCGACAACGTCGACTGCATGATTTGTTCGATTTCGATCGTATCGCGTTGTCCGTCGCGGACCGCGTGCTCGGCAGCATTGAGCGCCGCGGAAAGTCGCAGCGCTCGGATTCGTTGGGCGGGGTTCAGATAACGATTCCGGCTGCTCATGGCCAGTCCATCGGTTTCGCGGACGGTCGGACAGGCGACAATCTCGATCGAGACATTCAGATCACGGACCATCGCCCGGATCACACACAGTTGCTGATAGTCTTTCTGGCCAAAAAACGCGTGTGTGGTCGGCAGGATGTGAAACAGTTTCAGCACGATCGTGGCGACGCCTTGAAAGTGCGTCGGTCGGAACTCGCCTTCGAGTGATCGGGCGACACTGGGCGGCTGGACCGCTGTGCTGAATCCCGGCGGGTAGATTTCGTCCGATTCGGGAACAAACACGGCGGACACGCCTTCTCGGCGCAACCCTTCCAGGTCGGTGTCGAGCGTGCGAGGATAGTTGTTCAGGTCTTCGTGGGGTGCGAATTGGGTCGGGTTGACGAAGATCGTGGCGACGGTCTGATCGCACCGACCGACGCTGGTCCGCGCCAGCGAAAGATGGCCTTCATGCAATGCCCCCATCGTCGGCACCAAACCGACCGTTGCATCGCGGCGGCGCCATTGCCAAACAAGCTCCGTGGCCTGTTCGGTCGTTCTTAGAATCTGCATGTCGCTGGTCGGTTAAGGCATGCTCGAGGTCGCTTCGGCAAGCACATGCTCGGCGACAAAGATCGGCAATGGCGGCGAGAAGGTGACGGCGACGGCGATGGCGTCACTGGGGCGGGAATCGATTTCGATCATCTCGCCCTCTTCGGTCTCCAGACGCAGTTGTGCGAAATACGTTTGATTGCTCAGGTCGCTGATCACGACGCTATGGATCGACGCGCCGAGCGCTTCGGCCGTTCGCACGACCAAGTCATGGGTCAGCGGTCGGGGCGGTTGATAGCCGTCTTCTTTGACGCGTCGGTCGATGTTGGTCGCTTCGAAAATGCCGATCAAGATGGGGAACTCGCGCTCCCCATCGATCTCGCGCAAATAGATGACTTGGCTTTCGGTCAGCTCGGAAATGATGATCCGAGCAAGTTGCATTTGAACCGGCATCGCGGCGGACCAGAATGGGACTGGAAGATCGTGAAACGTTACGCTGGTTCAAAGTTTACCACCGATCGCGACCACGGACACGATGCGACGGCGTGCTATTTTTCCAGGCGGAACATCGTGACACCCAGCGGTGGCATGTTGACAAGGATGCTGTCGCTGCGTCCGTGGTGGCCATCGCCGGTCGATTTCGCTCCGGGATAGTTGCCGACGTTCGAGCCGCCATACCGTTCGCTGTCGCTATTGAAAATCTCTTTCCAAAAACCGCCCTTGGGAACGCCGACCCGGTAATTGGGCCGTACCACCGGGGTGAAATTGCAGCAGATCAAAATCGGCTCGGTCCCCGCCAGGCCCTTGCGCAGGAAGACCAGGGTGCTTTCCTGCCAATTCATGCAGTCGACCCATTCAAAACCGTCGCCGGTGAAATCCAATTGGTGCAACGCCGGGTTTTCGATCACCAGTTTGTTGAGATCCGAAACCAGATTCTGCACGCCGCGATGGGATTCGAAATCCAACAGCAACCAATCGGGGCCGTCGTCGTGGTTCCATTCATTCCACTGTGCCAGTTCGCCGCCCATGAACAACAGTTTCTTGCCCGGGTGCGTCCACATGTAGGAGTAGAGCAACCGCAAGTTGGCAAATTTCTGCCACACGTCACCGGGCATCTGGCTGATCAGGGATCCTTTGCCGTGAACGACTTCATCGTGCGAGAGCGGCAGCATGAAGTTTTCGGTAAAGGCGTAGATCATGCTGAACGTCAGATCGTTCTGGTGATGCCCGCGATGAATCGGTTCCTTCTGCATGTAGGTCAGCGTGTCGTTCATCCAGCCCATGTTCCACTTGTAGGTGAAACCGAGTCCGCCGTCATAGACAGGCCGTGAAACGCCGGGCCATGCCGTCGATTCTTCGGCGATCGTCACCGCACCGGGATGATGTTCGTGGACGGCCACGTTGAACTCGCGGAGAAAATCAATCGCTTCCAAGTTTTCGCGACCGCCGTACTGGTTCGGGATCCAGCCGCCGTCTTCGCGGCTGTAATCCAGGTACAGCATCGAAGCGACCGCGTCGACTCGCAAACCGTCGATGTGGTATTTCTCCAACCAGAAGATCGCGTTGGCGACCAGGAAGTTGCGAACTTCGTTACGACCGAAGTTGAAGATCATCGTGCCCCAGTCCGGGTGTTCGCCCTGGCGTGGGTCTTCGTGTTCATACAGCGCCGAACCATCGAAGCGCCGCAGCCCGTGCGCGTCTTTGGGGAAGTGCGCCGGAACCCAATCGACCAGCACACCGACATCGTGTTGGTGCAGGTAATCGACAAAGTACATGAAGTCTTCGGGGCTTCCGTGCCGGCTGGTCGGTGCGAAGTAGCCGACCGTCTGGTAGCCCCACGATCCGGTGAAGGGGTGCTCGGTGACGGGCAACAATTCGACGTGGGTGAAGTTCATCCGGTGGCAATAATCGACCAGACGGTGCGCCAAGTCACGATAGTCCAGCCAACCGTGCGTGCGGCCGGGACCCTTTTGCCAGCTCCCCAAGTGGCACTCGTAAACATTCATCGGGGCGTGCATCGGATCGGTCGCCGCACGCCGCTCCATCCAAGCGTCGTCGTTCCAACTGTGCTTGTCCAAGTCCGTGATGATCGATGCGGTCAACGGCGGCAATTCGGCGGCGAACCCGACCGGGTCGGTCTTGTCGATCCATTGACCGTGCTGGTCCAAGATCCGGAATTTGTATTTCTGGCCGGCCTTGGCACCCGGGATGAACAATTCCCAGATCCCGACCGACATGTCCAACTTGGCGACGTGGCCACGTCCGTCCCAGCCGTTGAAATCACCGACCACCTGGACGATTCGGGCGTTGGGTGCCCAAACGGCGAAATTGACGCCGTCGATGTCGTCGACGCTGCGCAGCTGGGCGCCGAGTGCGTCGAAGAGCCGATAGAATTTTCCTTCGCCGAGCAGGTAGCGATCGAAATCGGTCAGAATCGAAGGCACCGCGTAGGGATCGTGCGTCTCGATGAGTTTGCCAGTTTTGTCAGCCATTTGAATTCGATAACTTGAGTGCGTCGAGGATGTGTCCTCATCATTATGCCCGATCGCGGCGGCGTCGACCGTGCCTGAGCAGATTGCCTCAAAAAACCCCGCTGGATGCAGTTTACGCATCGGACGACGCTTTCCGGTGGGGTGATCGACGACCCAAGCCGCCTGGGCATCTGGCAAAAAACTGCGGACGGCCGTCGCCTTCGTGCCGCGGTAGTCGACCGTGTGCGGGCCGAGGATTGACGAAGGATTCTCCAAATGACCGTCAACGAGTCGTCCGAGATCGGTGAGGGAAATCTGTGTGTGCATGTCGAAAAACGGTGGGTCCAAAAGGGTCAAATTTGACAGGCGACTCGCAAAATCCATTGCGGAGTCATGAAACGGCGGAGCCGCGAAATCTCTGCGGAGCCGCGAAAAAAATGCTCAGTCGGGGGCGTCTGACGACCGCGAAGCGTGCGGACGGCGGAACGTCCCGATTTATTCGGATTCCAGGTCAGCGGCGGTAAACCGTCCGCGGCGGCGGAGTTTGGATGGTGTTTGGGGGGCGGCCGCGTCGCCGTTGATCAGCCGACGCAACCGTCGGCTGGGGGCCGGCACGGTGCTGCCAGCGGTCGAGGGGGGGCTGCCAAGACGCGGGCGGTTGGGCGGTGTGTCGACGCGGTAGTGGGAGGAACCGGCCGACGACGGTTGCTGCGGCAATTCCGCTGAGGTCGCCCGAGTGGTTGGATCGAAATCGGCGGCCTGGCCGAGATCGTTGTGCCCGTGGCTGACCAGACAGGAGCTGACCAGGCAGGCTTGGACGCGATGGATCGCCAGGGTGCGATCGATCCGGCGCCACAGATCGGCGTGCTGTACCTCGATCCGCCGGCCGAAGTGTTCCCAGCGAAAGTTGTTTTGACGCCAGCGGGGCAGCGAGTTGGAAAGCGAACGAATCAGGTAACGATTGTTGCTCAACAGCGTCACGGCGCTGGGGCCTTCCAGCGATTCCAGTCCGCGAACGGCGGCCAACAACGTCAGCCGGTTCAGGTCGCCGAGTTCCTGGTCTTCGGCGTCTAAGATCAATTCCCCGTCGGCCGCTTCGAGTGTGAATCGCCACCGTCCATCGGTGAGCGAGCGCGAGTAGGCTTCGCAAACGAGCAGGTAATCCGTTTCAATGGCCGGGTTCTGGTGGGAGGGGAGTCCAGAGGAGGGCACGGCAATTGGTGGATTATGGAGGGCTCGGTTTTGCGTCATCAGCGAAGGGCCGACGGGGTCCATTGGGAATGACAGCTTCACGGCACGCAGCTCCATTGACGATGCTTCGGGAAGAAAACGAACTCGCGTGACATCTGCGAGTGACTCGGCATCCGGGCCGCCTGACCAGTGATCCATTCCATCGAGTGCGACGACGAGAGTTGCCCGCAGGATTGGGAGGGGCAGGCACTCTCGTCGTGCAAGAGTGGACTCGTCAAACTTTGCCGCGTCGCCAAAGTTTGTCCAGTAGATTTTGCTTGCGCCGATTGAAGGCCGCTGTCAGGACGCTACCATTCGCTACAATCGGTGCCCTTTGCGGCTCGAAGCGTCTTCCGGCCGCCCTCCCCTGCCTCTCGCACGACCGCATCGCGAAACTCTTTGCTCGTCCCAATCATCATGCCACGCAACACGCAACGTCCCTGGTACCACGAAGGTTTGCGATTCGAATGCACGCAGTGCGGAGCGTGTTGCAGTGGCGATCCGGGCTATGTTTGGGTCGAACAAGACGAGATCGATGCGATGGCCGATGCGATGAGTTTGTCGGTCGACGCATTCGAATCCCAGTTCGTCCGCCGCGTCGGTTCCCAGAAGAGTTTGCGTGAATATCCCGACGGCGACTGCATCTTGCTCGACCCCCAGCAACGGACCTGCTTGGTTTACCAAGCCCGCCCGATCCAATGCCGAACCTGGCCGTTCTGGGATTCGACGATCGAGACCAAGAAAGCCTGGCGCGAGACCTGCGAAGAGTGCCCCGGCGCCGGCAAAGGCAAACTGTACACGTTCGAAGAAATCGAAGTGCAGCGCAAGCAGAAACGCGTGTAGCGCAGTGGCGTGAGCTTCCAGCTTGCGTTTCACGAGACGACAGGCTGGAAGCCTATCCCACTGATTGTCCGCCTAAACTTGCCACTGGCAGATTTGAATGGCGTCGGCGGCCAGATTGCCATCGAGCAACGGCGACACTTCACCGCTGCGAATCGATTCGGCCGCCGCATCGAGTTCTTTGACAAAGCTGGCGATCGGATCACCGTCGCCCAGATCGGGGCGTTCGACGCGTCCGTCTTGGTGAAGGATCACCAGCGGGATCGTCGCGGTGGTTTCATCGGCATACGCGGCGAATTCAAACTGGATCGTCGCCCGTTCGAAGGAGACTTCGTAGCCGTGCGTGAACCCCCGCGCCGGAGAATCGATGACACCGCCGCCGGCCGAGACCGGTCGCCCGTCGGCATAGCGGAACAGCGTTTCGTAGAACTTCGGCACCGAGTCGTTGCGGATGCAACTGCTTTCCACCGAGTCGGGCATTCCGAACAAGACGCGAATCAGGTGCGCGTCGTGAACGTGCAGATCGATCAGCGGTCCGCCGACGCTGGTCGGATCGTAAAAATCTGGAATCCAATCCGGCGGCGAGATGGTGCGTTTGAATCGTCCCGCGATCGGTCGTCCGAATCGACCGTCATGTGCCGCGTCGACCAACAGTCCGAATTCCGGCATGAACGGCAGCACGTGGGCGACCATTACATCGCCGGGGGCGCCGAGTTGTGCCAGCCGCCGCGCATCCTCGGCGGCGAGCGCCAACGGTTTCTCGCACAGTACTTTCTTTCCGGCGGCGATTGATTTTTCGATCGCTTCGGCGTGCAAACTTGGCGGCAAGCAGATGTCAATCAAATCGATCGAATCATCGGTCAGCATCGCGTCGAGTGATTCGTAGACGCCCATGTCGGAAACATCGATTTGCTCGCCGGGAGGCCCAAAGTTACCCTTGATCCCCGTCCAGTCGCCGCCGCGTTTTGCTTCGTTTCGACTGCAGAAAGCGACCAAGTCAGCTTGATCACTTCGCTGGTAGGCCAGATAGTGAATCCAGCCCATAAACCCCACGCCGACGATTCCCGCACGCATACGCTCTGTTGTCCTATTCGAAGTAAGTTTTCGGGCCATTGTACCTGGTTCGTCTCCGTCGAGTCAGTCGCCGGAATCGAACCGACGAGTGGACGCGACGAACAAGTGACCAGGCCGATGCGTGGAAACCTATCATTGATTCCGTTTCGCTTCTACAGTTCTATGATGAAACATTCCAACCCACCGACGAATCGTCTCTGCTTGATCGCAACCCTCTGGCTCAGCCTATCGGCCGGCGCGGTCGGTTTGGCGCAGGCCCCCGAGGCGGGACCGTGGCCGCAATGGCGCGGCCCGACTTCGGACAATCACGCTGCGGACGACGTCGTTTTGCCGCGTCACTGGGATCTGCGGACGGGGGAAGGTATCGCCTGGAAGACCAAATTGCCCGGCCGCGGGCATTCGACACCCATTTTTGTCGGTGACGCGATTTTTTTGACCACGGCGGACGTCGACGCCGGCACGCAATCGGTTTTGGAACTCGAAGCGGGATCGGGAAAGCTGCGGCGGGAAATGGTGCTGCACCGCGGCACGCTTCCTGCTCGCATCCATCCCAACAACTCGCACGCGTCTCCGTCGATGGCCTATGACGGCGAGCGATTGTTCGCCTCGTTCCACACCGACGATGCGATTGTGCTGACGGCGCTGTCGACCGACGGCAGCCAGCTTTGGCGGAAGCGTGTCTGTGAATTCAAACCGTCCAGTTTTCAATTCGGGTACGGTGCCAGCCCGATCATCGAAGGCGACCTGGTGATCGTGGCGGCCGAGTACGACGGCAAAGAGAGCGGGATTTATGCGTTGGATCGCGCCAGCGGAGAACGAGTGTGGAAAATTGAGCGGCCGGCAAACTTGAACTTTGCGTCGCCGATTGTGACGACGATCGCGGGAGAGCGACAGCTGTTGATCGCCGGGGCGGAAACGTTTGCGGCCTACGATCCGTTGAAAGGACGCTTGCTCTGGCAGGTCCGGACGACGACCGAAGCGATCTGCGGGACGGTGGTCTGGGACGATCGGCACGTCATGGTCAGCGGAGGCAATCCAGACGCGGGGACCTGGTGTGTTGCCGCCGATGGCACACAGCGACTGATGTGGAGCAATCGTGTGATGTGCTACGAACAGTCTCTGTTGGCGATCAAAAACTTTCTGTTCGCCGTCGCGGACAATGGCGTGGCGTACTGTTGGCGGACGCAAGATGGCAAAGAGATGTGGAAGACGCGTCTGTTCGGCGGCGGAATCAGCGCTTCGCCCCTCTTGGCCAATGGCCACGTGATTGTCGCGACCCAACGCGGCGAAGTGTTTCTGTTTCAAGCCTTTCCGGATCGGTTCGAGTCCCTGGCCGAAATCCAAACCGGTGACTCGATCTTTGCCACGCCGGTCGCCGTCGAAAACCGACTCTACGTCCGCACCGGCATCAACGAATCCGGTCGTCGCCAGGAATACCTGATCGCCATCGGGCCGTGAGTGGCGTAAGCTTCCAGCTTGCGTTGACGATTAGTAGGTCACGCTGTGCGTGACTGGCATGCACAGCATGCCCTACTCTGCCGCGGCGGATGCGCTGGTTGGGGTGACATGAATTTTCAGCGTAAGTAGAAAGTGTTAAACTGAAACACAACACGCTTCTTCGTCATTTCCTCGTTTCCGAAGGACTCATGAAATTTCTCTGCTTTAGCGATCTTCACCGCAATCGAGAAGCGGCGCGAAACCTGGTCCGGCTTGCCGAAGAGGTTGATGTCGTGATCGGCGCCGGGGATTTTGCCAATCGTCACGAAGGTCTCCCCGATACGCTGGAGATTCTGGCGGACATCGAGAAACCTTCGATTCTGGTGCCCGGCAACGGAGAGACCGTGGAAGAGCTCCGCAGTGCCACCGAGGGCTGGACGTCGGCGACGGTTCTGCACGGCGAAGGTTGCGAGGTCGGGGGCGTTCCGTTTTGGGGCGTCGGGGGCGGTATCCCGGTGACGCCGTTCGGCGATTGGTCGTATGATTTTGACGAAACACAAGCCACCGAGCTACTCAGCGGTTGCGAGCAGGGCGGCGTGTTGGTCGTGCATTCACCGCCGCTGGATACGGTCGATCGCGACAGCGGCCGAAGAGTCCGTGGCAGCCAGTCGATACGCGATTGCGTGCTGACCAAACGTCCGCGATTGGTGGTCTGCGGTCACATCCACGACGACTGGGAAAAGCAGGTCACGCTGGAGCAAAGCCTGGTGCTCAACGCCGGCCCGCGAGGCGTGACGTTGGAAATTGATTTCGATTGACGAGGGGTTTGTCGGTCATGAGACCGCGGTGGCGGTCACCGCGAATTTTGACAGATCGCGTGACACTGCTCTCTTGGAACAGTAGCCGAATTCGCCAGAGAGACGCGATGTCTGACGTGACGGAAATTCTTGATCGCATCGAATCCGGAGATCCGGACGCGGGTGATCAATTGCTGCCCTTGGTCTATGACGAATTGCGTCAATTGGCCCGAGGCTTACTCGCCCACGAATCGGCTGGACAAACCCTGCAGCCGACCGCATTGGTCCACGAAGCCTACTTGCGGCTTTTGGGTGGCGAGGCGGACGCGAGATGGAATAGCCGCGGGCACTTCTTCGGTGCCGCCGCACGCGCGATTCGTCGCATTTTGGTCGACAACGCGCGGCGCAAGAACTCGATCAAACATGGCGGAGGGAGTCGCCGAGAGGAGCTGGTGGAGATGGCTCGCCCCGATCGGCCCCAGGAACTTCTGGCGATTGATGAAGCGTTGGTAAAACTATCGAATGAAAACCGGCAAGCCGCCGCATTCGTCGAAATGCGATATTTTGCCGGGTTTTCCTTGACCGAGACGGCCGAGGCGTTGGGGATTTCACCTCGTGCGGCAAGTCGAATCTGGACCTATGCCCGCGCTTGGCTCTATCGCGAACTGCATCCAGATCAAGCCGAACTTTGAAAACAATTCAATCAGGAAAAAAAGGTGAATTGCTTGGCAAGCATGACATGGTTTTCTCGCACTATCAAATGAAAGGCTGATTGGCCTGCGGACGAACGACTTCCTCGGGATGAATGGTTGCGATGTTTACAATGCAAATGCGAGTCGGGGGATTCCGGCCAAAATGGGTTGCGTTCTTTTTACTCGTCTGGATCGGCGGACTTTGCTCCTGCAATGCCGCCTGGGGTCAGGGAGGCGATTTTATTGATGGTGCAATTTGGCGGTTCACCATGGTCTCGAAAACGGGTCCCTCGACGACGTTAAAAGGGCAATATCGTATTTCCGATCGAATCGTCTTTCAAAAGCACACCCCCACCGACGCGGAACTCAATAAGCAGGTGGGCAAGAATTTTCCCAGGGGAAAAAAGACGCGTCTTGAATTCACTGATTTTCGCGCCGTCGATCGGTCCGGTGAATGGCGCAAAGGGATGAAAGGCACGGCGCGGCTGACGTACGAGCGATACGGACGGTGGACTGGAATCCTGACCGATCAGTCAGGGAACAACTGGCAATTCACCTGCAACCGCGTCAAAGAATGAACGAATTTGAACTCTTTGATGCGGCCCTGGAGATCGATGACGAACGGCAACGGCGCGAGATGCTTGACCGTGCTTGCCGCGACGATGCAGCCCTGCGCCGGTCGGTCGAATCGCTACTTTCGGCACATCGGCAGGCGAGCGGATTCCTCGACCTACCGATCAGCCTGACGATGCCAACCGAGACAACGACAGTGCAAACCGATGGCGGCAAACATCCGGATTTTCCCTTCTTCGACAGCCCCACGCGTCAAGATTCGATCGGACGCATCGGCACCTTTGAAGCGTTACAGCTGCTCGGTCGCGGTGGCAACGGAATCGTTTTTAAAGCGTTTGACGAAAAACTGCATCGCATCGTCGCATTGAAAGTGATGGCGCCCGAGCTGACGGCCACCTCGCCGGCGCGGAAGCGATTTTTGCGTGAGGCGCGCGCGGCGGCGTCCTTGCAACACAGTTCAATCGTCAATGTTTATTCGGTCGAAAGTGGCCCGTTTCCTTATTTGACGATGGAATTCATCGACGGTCCTTCTCTGCAACAGTATGTGGCCCAGAGCGGACCGCTAGAGATTGCGGATGTCTGCAGGTGGGGCGCTCAGATCGCCGAAGGACTGGCCGCGGCCCATGATCGCAATCTGTTGCATCGTGACATCAAACCCGCCAATATCCTGCTGCAACGCGGCAGCGATCAGGCCAAAATTACGGATTTTGGACTTGCGCGAGCCGTCGACGATGCGAGTCTGACCCGGAGTGGAATGATTGCAGGGACGCCGATGTACATGTCGCCCGAGCAGGCACGGGGACAGACCATTGACCAGCGCAGCGATTTGTTCAGTTTGGGCAGTGTCTTGTACGTCATGTTGACCGGACGCCCGCCGTTTCGGGCGGCGCACTCGCTGGCCGTCATGAAACGCCTGACCGAAGAACAGCCTCGTGCGATACAAGAGCTGATTCCGGAAGTCCCTTCGTGGTTGGTCGATGTCGTTTCCCGCCTGCACGCGAAAAAACCGGAGGATCGTTTTCAAAACGGGTTGGACGTCGCGAATGCCTTGCGAACGCATTTCGCACCGCCCATGCACGCATCGAATGCGACGCCGAGAACGTCCACGGCGGCTCCACCGATCCTCGCGGAACACGATCGCTCAGACGCTCAGGTTAGTCCGCAAATCAAGACGAGCGGGGCTTCCCGTGGAACACGTAAACGCGTGCCAGGTGTGGTCGGAGTCCTCGCGGTGGGCTTTGCCATCTCGGCGTTGGCGATCGCCAAAATTGACAGTTGGAATTCAGGTTCATGGACGACTTCAAGCGGGACGTCCGCTGAATCGAACAAGTCGGATGCCGATCCGTTGGCAGGTGCGGCTTCAACTGACACGTTGGAGTCGGGGCTGCTGGTTCAATCAGAGCCGCCGATTCAAGATGAGAACCCGACGATGGACTCGGTGCGGGAAGGTCGCGATCCCGAGGTGCTCGCCTCCGCGGTGCTGCTGGGGGCCAGCCGTTCGAGTTTGGAACAATGGCTCAGTGGACTCGATGACGCAGTTCCTATTGGGATCGGGTTGCGTTCCGGATCGACAGATCCAACCTTTGATGCGGTCGCCATCACCCAGCGAAACACTCCGCAGTGGCAAGCCAATTTCGTCAAAGATGATCGCGAGGCAGGGAAGGATTATCAACAGATGAGAGGAACCCACGGTGTTTACTGGAGACTGACAATCCCCTTCCCCGGCCGAAAGCCGTGGGAATGCGAAGGCATCAAACTTTGGAAGCGTTCGATGGGCAATTGGGAAACGCGGAATCACGGTCAACGTCCGATTCGGCAAGTGATCAGCGGGCTTCAGAACAGCTCGAAATATCCGCTCTCGATTTCTGTCGTTGAGTCCAACGGAGAGACGAACACTCATTTGCTAACCAAGCATCGTCCCGGCCTCGCCAATCATGCGTACGGGCAGCTGACGTTGGAGCAATTGGTCCAACGCGTTGCACTGCACCGTCAAGACGATTGGCGTCTGGAATACTTTCAATTGAACAGCGGAACTCCCGAGGCAAGGTTTGCCGCCGTCTTTTGTGAAAACAATACGCCGCGACACTGGGAGTTGTCCGTCGGACTCACCGCGCCGGAGTTTTGGGAAATGCGGTCCGCCAAACGATCGGACGGGTTTTATCCGCGTAGCCTCGGCAGCTATTGGTCAGACGGCAAAGTTTTTGTCGCTGTGCTGTGGCATGACATTTATCACAACCCGATCTACTAGCCGGGCTACTGCCAAAAACTGTTGCTGGTTGATAGGTGGGGCAAGGGATGGTCCCGACCGGGGCGCGGTGGATTTGTGGCCGAGGTTGTCACCGGGCTAGGCAGCGTGTTTTGCGGCGGGGTACTAAAACGGGACGATGCGGGCTGCGGCACAGCCGACCAAATTGCGACGGGGCGTTTCTGCAGGGTACGCGTCTCCGCAGCGATGACTGGCGTCGCCGAGGCCGGCACGGCGACTTGGGGAAGGTGACGTTGCGGCACGTTGGCTGGTGCCGCCGGGCGAAATGGAGTCGCCGTCGGGAGCCGGCGGTGGTAGCTGGACCCGCTCGATGGCTTGGAACGCTGGCGGCTGAAGTTTGCGTTTTTGTTGCTTGTGTAGAACGCCCCCATCCGTTTGTTCATGGGTTTGGCCCAGCCCCAGCCGCTGTTACCGCCGGCGCATGCATCACCCCCGGCGATCAAGCCGGACCCGAGAACGGAGACAGCGACAAGCAATACGAATGGATGAAGGCGATTCATCAGCGGGTCTCATTTTTACGGGGTCGGAATCGGTCGGAAAACCGTTGGGATGGGCTCCAAGGCTGGCAGTTCACTTCACCGAGCGGAGGCGGCGACCAAATGTTACGACGTTGACATCGAAAATAAAAACTTTTTCGCACGCCCATTGATTCGCCGCGAGCCGGCCTCCGGTCATCATTCTGCCCCCATCGTTCTGCCAATCTCTTGCCCGAACTCGGCGGCGTGTTAAGATGGAGTGAACCTCGGGAGTGATCGCGTGTCACTTCCGACGCATCGTTTTCCGCCGACAAGCTGCAATTTTTTTAGTGAGTTGGCGGTGACCGACCAGTCAGGGGGGCGACTTGGATTCGACCGGATGATTGGAAGCGTATGGTCGCGTGTCGTGGTTGATCAGTTGGCCACGTAAAAAGCTGATCACAATTTTTAATTGCAGATGAAAATCTCCAATTGGCTGCCTAATTACAGGCTGCCCGGACTGATGGGGGCTGCCAGAGTCGCCTGAAAGTCCGTCACAATTCTGGATCGCCCACCGTCCTGCTCGAGACGCGGTGGGTTAAACAAGATTCGAGCTAGCGAGCCACGTAGTTTGTCCAGCAGCGCCGTGGTAAGCGAAGCGAGTTTCGGCTCATAACCGCAGGACTACACACGTAGACACCGTCGTGGACGCATCGCGGGACGAGGGTTCAATTCCCTCCGCCTCCATCACAAAGAGCTGCTTTCGAATTTTCGAAAGCAGCTTTTTTCGTACACAGACATCCCATTGGACGATCGCTGTCTTGTGCGTGCGTGCGTGCGTGCGTGCGATGGATGGCGAAACATGTCGATCCCATTGCTCGGCGCGCGGAGCACGACACGTTGGAGCTAGGGCAACAGGACGGTAATGATCAGCGTCGAATCGACGCTGTTGTCGCAATCGTACGTCGTCCGGCAGAGCACTCGGGGATCGCGCAAGACGTTGGAAAATGCCGGGCGCTGGATGGTCGTGCTTGGGGTTGTCGCGTGTTGAGATTACGACCCGAGTTGTAACCAGGAAGGACGAAGGAGCATGACCAATCCGAGCAGCAAGATCACGGCACCGCTGAGCAGTTTTAGCCACCGTCCCTCACGCTCCTGCAGTTTGCGGTGCGAGAGCGTCACGACGACCACCGTGACCAGCAGCGTATCGTCCAGCATGTACGCCACGATATACACCGCCAAAAACGCATAGTTCTTCCAGGCGGGGTAATCCTGGATCGTCAGCACTTGAGTGTACAGTGCCGGCAGCCCGGCCGTGCACAACAGTTCGATCATGTTGACGATGACCGCCAGAACCACCGCACCGGTCAAGGCCACCGTCAGATACTTGGCGCTGACGATCTCGCGTACACGACGGTACAACTTAGGCTTGCTCGATTCGGGGATCGACAACGAAAGCCCTTGCTTGAACGCAAAAAAGTCCTTGACGTTGATCACGCCGATGAACAGCGCCAGCAAGCCCAATGCAATTTGCACCGGTCTCGCGATTCCGATCAACAGGAAGATATTCAGCCAGGCTGCCATGAACGCGAAATAGGCTAACCCGCTGATGAAGACGAACGTCCCCGCGATCAGCAAAATCTTGCGGCGGTCTTTGATGTTGACCAGCACCGAGAGCAGAAACACCAGCACCCACATGGCGCAGGGATTGAACCCGTCGACCAAACCGATCGCCAACGTAAACAAGGGCATGCCGAGTTCTGAAGCGTTTAGCGGCCCCAGCATCGGAACATCGATCGTGTCGCTCGTCACCACCTCCAGCGGCGTTTCGCTTTCACCGGACTGCGACGGAGTGGCTTCATCGGGGAGTTCCAACAGGTCGATCGGAATGTCATCGACGGAAACCTCCGGCGTCGTCACTTGAGCGACCAGCAAGAAAGTGGCGTAAGCTTCCAGCTTGGGCATCGTCAACATCGCAAGTTGGAAGCTTACGCCACGCTGCTGATTCCGGCTCAACGGCTTTGATGGTTTCATCCCCGAGACGTCCCTGATCAACTGGTCCAGTTGTGCACCCGTGATTTCGTCGCCTTGGTAGCCGATCAGGATGCGTCGGGCAAAATCAATCGTCGGCAATCCCGGCGGGCTTCCGGCCTTACGGCACAGTGTTTCCCACTGCGACCGAGCCGCCGCAGATCGATCGACATCATGGATCGCGAATCGGATCGCCGGCCAGCGTTGTTGCAAGGTCGGCAGAAACGCTTTCAGTTTTTTGCATTTGGGGCAAGTGGTACGCGTGTAGAGGTTGGCGGTGAAAAGTTGTTCGATCTGCGGGCCCGTTCGGGTCGCATCGTCGAAGCCAAAGTACATCCGGTCACAGGTGTAGAACGCCGGCAGCAACGGTTTTTCTCGGCCCGCTTGTTTGGACAGTTTGTACAGCCGAAGCAGTTGCGTTTTTTCATGAAGCACATCATGAATTTGAATGTCCAACCCGTTGATTCGCTGTTTCAGTTGATCGCAATACGCCTGAACGGTTTCGGCGGATTCGCGGTCGCTGCGGACGAACACATCGATGCGGATTCGATTCGTCGTCTCATCGGGCGGGCGGTCGTCGGCGCGTACCCAAGTCAGCGATGCGGACGACAAGAACAGAAAACCCAGTAGCGCAATTCGGAAAGCCATGGTTGCTCGGCCCATGATGCGTGTTGGAAATCGGTCGCCTACTTTCAGGACGAAGCTTGTGTCTTTATCGAAGACGTTGAAGGTCACGATTCATCGTTCGACCTCCCCTCGCTGCGCTCGACCCTCCTGCCAGGAGGGTGACTTCAAAAACCGCACGACCGCCTTGCGATCAGTGCACGCAGCATACCAATGGCGTGCTTCGAATCGTCACAGGCTCAGGCTGACTCTTCAGCTTTGGCGCGCAGGTTGGCGACCGAGTACCGACGCACCGGTTTGGAATACATCGTGCGATGCGCGTACTCTTCGTCGGGCTGCTTACAGCGCTGAATGAACTCCACAAACTGATCGACAAACAAGTCGACCTGCTTCCAATTGGTGAACTCATAATCGAAACGCGTGTCGGTCGGACCGCCCTCTTTCTTGGCGACCCACTGCATCAGTTTTCGTTTCAGCCAGTTGTACTTGGAATAGGTCAACGCGCCGGCGAAATGAATCGTCAACAGGGGATTCCAATCGGTCTCGTGTAAGTAGGCTGCGGTGATCTTTCGCACTTCATCCTGTTCGCTGTCGTCTTCGCTCATGATGCCCAGGCTGACCGAAAAAAACGCCGATGGCATTTCGTGCAAGAGGTCGCGAAACTGTTTGAGATACTCCGCCAGACGGACGTCGTAATGGGAGTAGTGGATCGGGGAGCCGACGATGACCGCGTCGTAGGCATCCAACGCAATCGGCCGATTGGGATCGACCGCAATGTTGTGCCGGTCCGTTGCAATGCCTTGCTCGGTCAGTCGTTGAGAGATGTGACGGGCGATCTTTTCGGTTTGGCCTTCGTCAGTCGCAAAGAGAATCAGAGCGCGCATTCAGTCTGTCCTTGCCGGCGCATCACCGGCTTGTTGATTTTATCGATGTTCCGAACCAAGGCGTTGGCATGAACCCCATGCCTTTTCTCGTGACGCCAAACGGGGTGTTGTTTTGTTAGCGGCAGGGCGCGAGCCCTCCGGTCTTTCGAGCCGAAACCGGAGGGCTCGCGGGCTGTCGATTGAGTCGGGATCTGCTGAGTCAATGGTGAGCCGCTGGCCGTAAGGCCTCGGGCAGCGTCGCAGTGCCCGGCCGCTTACGGGCGCGCGGCTCACAAAAACGACAGCCCGCTCGCGCCGTGCCGCTGACTCATTCGGTGTCAATATCGATGGTATTCAGGCTTGGCCGGAACGCAAAAACGAGCTGCGCCGCGTGGCCCCTAGCTCACGCATGCATCTTTCAATCAATAGGCCGTTCAGACGTTAGAACATCGCGGTGAGCGTTCCCGCCACCGTTTTGGCGAAGATCAAAAGCGACATGATCGCGATCACGATCACCGAAATCCAAAAGATCTTCTCATGGGGTGAGTCCTTCCAATTGATGCGGCTCATCGTTTTGCCTTGGGGTTTGAAGACCGGGGTACTCGGATCCAGGCATCCCGAACGCTTTGACACGACGCCGGGAATTTGCAGAATGCATCTTCTGTGCCAATTTCGCCCTGTTCCGATTGACCGTAACATCGTGCAACATCGTCGCGCGTTTGCCGCGTGTTGGCCATTTTCGCACACTCCGTCCACGAGACCGGTCGATTGCTCGCGTTCCTGATTGTTGCACAGTTTGTGCTCGCCGCCACACTGGTTTTGTCGGCCCGCTGGTCGCCGCTGCCCGTTGCGGCGTTGGTGATCGCCGCGCCGGGGATCGCGCTGGCGGTTTGGGCGTGGGCGAAAGTGGGATGGCGGAAGATTCGGATCCATCCGACGACGACCGACGAAACGGAGTTGCTGACCGACGGGCCGTACGGAATCGTCCGTCACCCGATGTATGCGGGGTTGTTGTGGTTTACCGCTGCGTTGCTGTGGACCCCGTTGCTGTGGTGGCGGGTCGTCGGCTGGGTCGCGCTGCTGGTGGTTCTGTATGCCAAAGCGAAGCATGAGGAACAATCGATGCGGGACCGCTTTGAGGGGTACCACGCTTATCAGCAGCGGGTCGGGCGGCTGTTTCCGATTCGCTGGTAACCGAAGGAAGAAAGGCTGATTGCAAGGCAGTTGGCAATCGATCTGACGGCCGCATCCGATCCCAAGCGATCTCGACTCCACCGGCACGTGGTCTGCTGGTGTATAATCGATCAGTCCCGACGGTGTTTTCTGGTGACGATCCTAGGACCACGAAACTGCAGGCGGTGTGTCATGGATAACGCGGAGTCTTCATCTTCGATTGCGGCCCTCGACGATCCGGCCGAACGGCGACGCGTCGGGTTAGACGAAAACAGGCGGATCGCAAATCATCTCGGTGAGATCGCCAGCTTGCTGGAATCACAACACGCCAGCGAGTTCCGTGTGTCGGCTTACCGCAAGGCGGCCGGCACTTTGTTGAATCTTCAAACCCCCGTGCGTTGGATTGACCAGAAGCACGGAATCGAGGGCTTGATTCGAATCGAGACGGTCGGGCAATCGATCGCCAGTTTGATCGACCAATATCTGAGAACCGGTCGCGTTCCGTTGCTGGATCGGTTGCGTGGCGAGGCGACTGCGGAAAAGATTTTTACGACGTTGCCCACGATCGGGCCCGAGTTGGCCCATCGAATCTATGACGCGCTACACGTGGAGACCCTGCCCGAACTGTATAGCGCGGCGATCCACGGCAAACTCGGTCAAGTTCCCGGGATTGGTCGAAAACGTGCCTCCGCGATTGAAGAGGTGTTGGCGGAACGTTTGCGACGAAACCCCAGTCCGATGACGCCCCTGTATCCGCAAACAGATCGTTCGATACCAGTTGCCGAGATTCTGGATGTCGACGCCGAGTACCGTCGCAAGGCAGGGGAAGACAAACTGCCCAAAGTCGCGCCCACCAAATTCAATCCCGGCGGCGTGGCTTGGTTGCCGATCTTGCATACCCAGCGAGACGACCGCCACTACACCGCCTTGTATTCCAACTCCGCACGCGCGCACGAATTAAATACGACGAAGGATTGGGTGGTGATCTACCGAGACGACGACCAACAACACGGCCGCTGGACGGTGATCACGTCCCAGTTCGGGAAACTACACGGGTGTCGTATCATTCGAGGCCGCGAAGACGAGTGCCGCGAAATCTATTTGAGGAACCCGCAGTGACGAAACATTGACCGAAAAAAGTGGGAGAGGCTCCCAGCCGATTAATAATACGGCACGAACGGCGTCGGCACGTAGATTTCCACTTGGTAATGCTGCTGCAAGAACGTGACCAGATCCGCTAACTGCGTCACCGTCATTTCGTCGTTGTACGACCGCATCTTGGAAACCTCGCCCTCTTGAATCTCGTCGGATTGGTAACCGAGTGCGAATCGGTGCGACGGGTTGATGATGGAGGTCACGAGGTCTCCGTAAGTCACCACGTATCCTTTTTTGCCGCCCAACGCGACCGTCGTGACGTCTTCCGAAACGTCGGCGTCCAACTCCACCCCGTCGACGGTATGACACGCGTTGCATTGCAACGCCACAAACGTGGCTTTTCCGCGCTCGGCATCACCTTCGGGCAGCGTAAACCCCCAGCCAGACTTGGGATCCGGCGCGCATCCCACCAGCGCCGACAACATAAGCACGCACAACGCAGTTTTGAATGACTTGATCATCGATCGGTCTTCATTGGGAAGGGAGCTAAAACCGCAACGATCAAACAACAAACGCAAGCGTTGTGCCAACTGGGAAGTCCTGCATTCTCACCCAACGCGAGGCCGGTGACGCACACTTTGAGTGACAATGTGCGTTACCGCTCAGGATCGGAGGCCGAACCGTTGCTAAATGACCAACGTCATGCGCGGCACCAGACTGTCTTGCACCCCATCCCGATCGCTGACGGTCGGTTGATCCCAACCGCACGATCCGTGTCGATTCCCTATTGGCGGATCCGTTATAAAAAGGTGCGTCCACCCTCGGCTCGATGGCGAACGCGTACTGCGAATGCGAGTGCCATCACACCCGCAACCGAAACGAATCGATTGGATCGGCGATGGCGACTTTGCAGGTGCGGCTACTTTTTCGGCCGGTGGCATTTCTCAATCATAACGCGGCCCTTAGCACAAACTATGAACGCATCGAAGGCCCAGGGCAGTCAAACCAGCGTGTTTCACGCCGTCGACATCACCAAGATCTATCAGATGGGCGAAGTGGAAGTGCACGCGCTGCGCGGGGTCAGCTTGGAACTTTACGAAGGCGAGTTCGTCGTGCTGTTGGGGGCATCGGGCAGCGGCAAGTCGACGTTGCTGAACATCTTGGGCGGATTGGACTCGCCCACGTCCGGTACGGTTCACTACCTGGATCACGAATTGACCGCCAGCGATGGCTCCCAGCTGACACAGTACCGCCGCGACAACGTCGGATTTGTGTTCCAGTTTTACAATCTGATCCCCAGTTTGACCGCTCGTGAAAACGTTGAATTGATCACCGAGATCGCCGCTTCACCGATGGAGGCGATGGAGGCGTTGGATCTGGTCGGGCTTAAGCCTCGCGCCGACCACTTTCCCGCTCAGCTTTCCGGGGGCGAACAACAGCGCGTCGCGATTGCCCGGGCGATCGCAAAGAACCCGAGAGTGTTGCTGTGTGACGAACCGACAGGCGCGTTGGACGTGCAAACGGGCGTCGTCGTGTTGCAAGCGATCGGGCAGATCAATCGACAATTGGGGACGACGACCGCGGTGATTACCCACAATGCGGAGATCGCCAAAATGGCCGACCGGGTGATCCTGTTGTCGGACGGTCACATCGCCGGGATCGAGACCAACTCGACCAAGATCGCGGCTCAAGACCTGAGGTGGTGAGCGATGCGAAAGCTGGACCGCAAACTGTTGCGAGACCTGTATCAACTGCGTGGTCAGGCGGCGGCGATCGTGCTGGTCATTGCCGCCGGGGTCGCCACCTTTGTGATGTCGATGTGTGCTTATCGATCGTTGACGGCGACCAAAGACGCGTTCTACCGCGACTATCGGTTTGCGGATGTCTTTTCGTCGACGCACCGAAC
This sequence comes from Stieleria neptunia, assembly GCF_007754155.1. Lineage (NCBI taxonomy): Bacteria > Pseudomonadati > Planctomycetota > Planctomycetia > Pirellulales > Pirellulaceae > Stieleria > Stieleria neptunia. The sequence continues at coordinate 5,750,881 of NZ_CP037423.1, forward strand.
TCCCGACGCCCTGTTGCCCCGACTGCGCGACATCGAGGGGGTCGCCGCCGTTGAAACGCGTCTGGTCTACGACGTCTTGTTGGATGTCGCCGGGATGTCCGAACCGGCCACCGCTCGTTTGATCAGCGTGCCCGATCGCGGTCAAAGCGAGTTGAATCGGGTCTACATCCGCCGCGGGCGAATGATCGAACCGTTGCGCAGTGGCGAAGTCGTCGTCTCGGAGGTGTTTGCCGCGGCGCACGGGTTCGTGCCCGGCGACCAGGTCCGCGCGATCGTCAACGGCAAGACCCAGGTGATGAAGATCGTCGGGATCGCCTTGTCGCCGGAATACGTCATCCAAGTTCAGCCCGGCAGCATTTTGCCGGACGACAAACGATTCGGCATCTTTTGGATCGGCCGGCGCGACTTGGAAGCCGCCTTCGACATGACGGGCGCCTTCAACAGCGTCACCGTCCGCTTGGCGCTCGGTCACGAAACGCCGCGCGTGATCGACGAACTGGACCGCTTGTTGAAACCCTACGGCAGCGTCGGCGCGTACGACCGGGACGAGCAATTGTCGCACCGGTATTTGTCGGATGAGTTGTCACAGCTTCGCGGCATGGCGGTGATGGCACCGGCGATTTTTTTGGGCGTTGCGGCCTTTCTGCTCAACATCGCAGTCTCCCGCATCATCACGCAACAACGCGAGCAGATCGCCGCCCTGAAAGCGTTCGGGTATTCTGATTTCGAAGTCGGCGCCCATTACCTGAATCTGGTGTTCGTGATCACCGTGGGCGGCAGCGTAGCCGGTTCGTTGATCGGATTTTGGATGGGCGCCAACATGATGGGCATGTACGAGGAGTTTTACAAATTTCCGTCGTTGACGTTTCTGATCAATTGGCCTGCCGTCGGCGCCGCGTTCTTGATGACCAGTGCTGCGGCGGTGGTAGGAACGTTTCTGTCGGTGCGATCGGCGGTCACGTTGCCGCCGGCCGAAGCGATGCGGCCCGAAGCACCGCCGAGCTTCCGAACGTCGTGGGTCGAGCGTTTGGTTCCCAAGCGGTTTTTGGCACCGGAGATGCGGATGGTCCTCCGCAATTTGACTCGGCGACCGGTCCGTGCGGCGCTCTCGGTCGTCGGGATCGCGATGGCCGTCGCCGTGATGGTGCTCGGCAATTTTTCGCTCGACGCGATGAATTACATGATGGAGTTCCAGTTCCGCCTCGCTCAGCGCCAGGACTTAACCGTCACCTTTGTGGAACCGGCAACCGAATCGGTGATGTACGAAGTGCAGAATCTGGATGGGGTCTTGGAGAGTGAAACGATGCGAAGTGTCGCCACCCGCATTCGGTTTCAGAACCGGTCGCGGCGGATCGGCATCATGGGAATTCTGCCCAACCCCCAGCTGTATCGTTTGCTGGACGCGGACGAGCGGCAGGTTCGAGTGCCCGATTTCGGAATCATGCTCAACCGCAAACTCTCAGAGGTCTTGGGTGCCCAGATCGGTGATGAAGTGATTGTCGAAGTGCTGGAAGGCAAGCGTCCGACGCTGACGTTAGAGGTTTCGGCGATCGTCGAGGAGTTTGCGGGAATCAATGCCTACATGAACAAGAGCCGTCTTCACGAGGTGCTGTTGGAATCCAATGTCGCTTCGGGGGTGTTTTTAAAGGTCGATCCGAATCGCATCGACGCGGTGTTCGCCGAGCTGGAAGAACGCCCGGGGGTGGGCAGTGTCACGATCAAGGACGCGATGATGCAAAGTTTTGAACAAACCGTCGCCGAGAACATCTTGGTCATGCGGTCCTTCATCGTGATGTTCGCGGCGGTGATCGCGATCGGTGTGGTCTACAATACCGCAAAAATATCGTTGTCCGAGCGGCAGCGCGACTTGGCGACGATGCGTGTCATCGGGTTTACCAATCGCGAGGTGTCCACCGTGCTGTTGGGAGAGATCATCATTTTTACCGCGTTGGCGATCCCGCTGGGCTGCCTGATCGGGTACGGTTTGGCGGCGGTGACGACCGCAGGATTGGATACCGACAACTACCGGATTCCGTTGGTGATCAGCCGAAACACGTTGCTGTTGGCCTCGTCGGTCGTCGTGGTGGCGACGATCCTTTCGGCGCTGTTGGTGCAACGACGCGTGAAGCGTTTGGATCTGATCAGCGTGCTCAAAACAAGGGACTAGTGGTGCGATTTTCGCTGAAGACTTTGCTCTGGGGAATTCTGGTGATCGCGCTCGTCATGGTCGCCATCGCCGCACTTTTTCCCAGCCCCGTTGCCGTCCGTGCGACTCCCGTCGCCGTCGGGCCGTTGCGGGTGTCGGTGGTCGAGGACGGCAAGACGCGGATTCGCGAAAAGTACACGGTGTCTGCGCCGGTCTCGGGCCGTTTGTCACGCATCGAACTTCGCGAAGGCGACTACATCAGTGTCGATCGGCTGCTGGCGGTGATCTTGCCCAGTGACCCCGCGTTGCTGGATCAACGTTCGTTGGCCGAAACCCATGCCCGGGTACAAGCCGCCGAGGCCGCGGTGTTGCGAGCCGATTCGAGGGAGCAACAAGCCAGGATCGATTTCGGCTTGAGCCAAACGAAATTCGATCGCGCCAAACGGCTGCTGCCCCAAAGGGGAATGTCGCAGGACGAATACGACATCGCCGAGTCTCAGATGCTGGCGGACAAACAAGCGATCGAAACCGCGTCCTTCGAAGCCGAGATCTCACGATTTGAACTCAAAATGGCCCAGGCGGCTCTGAACCAGTTCGAACAAGAGGACGCCGAGGTGCAGGTGTCCCCCTTCGAAATCTCTTCCCCCATCGACGGTCGGGTCCTACGCGTGATGGAGAAAAGCTCCACGGTGGTCACGGTTGGAACCCCGTTGATCGAACTGGGGGATCCTCGCAACTTGGAAATGGAGATCGACGTGTTGTCGACCGACGCGGTCAAGATTCGAACCGGCGCGGACGTCACGATCGAACATTGGGGTGGCGAGTCTCCACTGAAAGGTAGCGTTCGCGTCGTTGAACCGGGGGCGTTCACCAAGATTTCGTCGCTCGGTGTGGAGGAGCAACGCGTCAACGTGATCGCCGATTTTAACGAACCGCCCCAGCGGATCGCTTCGCTGGGCGACGGCTATCGGATCGAGGCTCGGATCACGATCAACCAGCTCGACAAAGCCCTGTTGATCCCCAACAACGCCCTGTTTCGCTACGAACAACAATGGCACGTGCTGGTCGTGCAAAACGGCGCCGCCGAACTGCGAAGGGTCGAGATCGGGATTCAAAACGAGTCTCAGGGCCAAGTCGTTTCGGGGTTGGTGGAAGGAGAACGCGTGATCGAATACCCCAGCGACCAGCTCGCTCCCGGCACCCCGGTCACCGTTTTGGACTGATTTTGAAAGGTTTCTTGAATTTGACGCCAAGAATCGCGGTAAAATTCTGGCTGAACTTGTCGGCACGCGCGCCTGATGCAGTGTCCGCCAAAGCCTGATCAACGAGTGCCTGATCGAGAGGTCCGCTTAACGGCGTCCGAAGCGTTCGAGCGCGACGAGTTCACCTCTCTTCTTTTCAAGAACCGGTCACAGGGGAAGTCAGCATGGCAACGACAAGTATGCTTGGGAACGTCAAGACGAAGCCTGCTTCACGGGTGAGGCCCTCCAAGGTCGACCCGCGGACAGCTCAGCCGTTTACGTTGGATCAGGAACTGGAACCGTTTGGAACGTGGACCGGCGATCCGATCCTCGTGCCGCCCAAGGACGCCAGCACGGAGATGGCCGAAACGATGCTGCGTCAGTCGGGAATCTTGACGTCGAAAGACAGCAGTTGGGAGGCGGTGGTCCAACAGCATCGCAGCCAATTCACCGAAGTCCGGGAACTGGAACTCACCAAGGCTTCGATCCGGCTGCCCAAAACCAAGTTGTTCTTCACCGTTACGCAACAAGAACATTTTGACAAAATCACCGACTCGGTCCCCGCTTGTGTGCAAACGCGCCTGGATGAGTTTTTGGCCGGTCCCGGAAAGCAGCCCGGCGTCAAAGTCTATTACCTGAAACCCCTGTGCATCGAAGTCGATGATGAATTGATCTTCACGTCCGGAGAAAGTCTGACGGCCGCGATCACGAAGATTCAGGAGGAGGTGTTTACGGAGTATCGGCGGTTGTACCTGTTTCGCCGTCCCCGGCACGTGATGCGTCGAGTGGCACGCGCAAGTTTTGCCCTGCCGCGGGCCATCGCCAATCGGGCGATCCAGCGGCGACAAAAAGCGATCGACGCCTATCAGGCCAAGCTGGAATTTCAACGCCGCAAGACCGCCTTGCGCGCGGCCAAGACCTTTGAAAAGAATCGCACGACCGGGTGCACCTTTGATGAGATGTTGGAGCTGACCAACCCCCTGCAGCGGTATGATGTGATCGAGCAATTCGGCGTCGAAAACGAACTCTCGCGGGCCAAGCGAGATCAATTGATCCGCATGGCGGCGGGACAGCTACCTTGGTTTGTCGCGTTCTCCATCGGCGCGTCGTACCTGGTTTCCATCGGCATCACCATCGGTACCTCGCTGTCGCCGCCGGTGTTGGTCTGCGACCCGGCCTTTGTCGCGGAGTTCCCCGGATCCAAAGGCCAGGTACTCAAAATTGGCCACTTTGATGAAGTCGCGGGCGTGACCCACGTCGAAATTTGAACCGGCTGCGTTCGCGACGATCCGGTTGCGTCGAGTCGTCCAGCCATGGCTGGCGACTCGTTAGAATGTTCGGATCGCGACCCTGTTTCGCGACCCTGTTCCGCTTCGTCATAGACACTGGAAGCTCCCATGGCCACACGATTCATCTTCAATCCACCCGTCGATGCAGGCGAGTTCGACGAGAAGGTTGCGTTGCAGCAACACCCCGAGCACCGCATCTCCATCAAAAGCGGGAGCACGGTGGTCGATGAGCTGACCGTCGAAACGGATTCCGACACCGAGATCTTGAACCTGCAGCAGGAGTTGGCCAAGCTGTTCGGGACCGTGACTGTCCAACGCGGCGTCCAACTGCATTAGGATTCCGTCGCCGCGATCCAGACGTGCCCACGCTCTCCGGGCAACATTTGCTCTGGGCAGCATTTGTCTCGACACCTCTAAAGACACCCTCCCAGGCAGGGATTGATGTCTACGTAAATAAGCCGGCAATCTTTTCTGGCTCCCCTCTCCCCCAATCAAGCCGTGGTTGCCAATACAACACGGTCGACATGCCAGTTATCGATGCGATATTACAAACTCTCAATCTCTACGACGGGTTGATTGGGGGAGAGGGGCTGGGGGTGAGGGGCTCAGCATTGAGACGCTTCACATCGATTGACGTGCTAGATCGCCGATCATGTTGAGGCGTGATTGTTGTCGGGTTCAACTGCTTGGCTATCAAGTATCGCCTTCGGTCTACTCTGCTCGTATGCGTCACGATCGATTGGATTCCCCCCCTCACCCCCAGCCCCTCTCCCCCAACACTCTGGCTCGCTGGGGCTCGCCAGATTGTTGGGGGAGAGGGGAGCCAGAAGAGAGGAGGTGATCGTCAATTTGTGTCGAGTACCGCTACCCCTTAACGAATTCTTAAGAGCCGCTCTTAGGCTTGATGAAGGGGCGCTTCCTGACCACTAACAATGGGGCCCGCGGCGTTCGTCGGATCGTTTGCAACGCCAGCTCGATCGTCGTTAGGGTGGCAAACTTTCACCCAGAATAGTGATCGAAAACGTCAGGGACAGATCCATGACGAACGTGGGATCCAAAAAAACTTTATCGGTCTATGGTTGTCACAACGCACTTTAGCGAGGCTGCTAGGGAGCGGCCGTCCTATCTAGTGACCGCCGGGACATCAATTCGTGACGGCGTCCCTTGACAACAAAACCGGCTTAGCAACGATGTAGGCTCCTACCATTATGCAAGCTCTTGTTGAGCGGCCTGGTCTGGGGCTCCTGGTCGGGGCTATCGAACGCCCACCTGACAGTAGCCTGTCGGACGATCTCGATTCGCGGATTGTGATGTTTTTAAATTGCGCGTCGAATCTTCGAAACTTGTTGGCCGCAACGTAAGTTTAACGACTTGTATTTCAAAGTTACCTTTTCACCTTCTACATCGAGACCCTTCAATGAAGCGTTCCGCTCGTCCGAGCAACGGTTTTACACTTGTTGAGCTTTTGGTTGTCATCGCCATCATCGGTATCCTCGTCGGTCTTCTGCTTCCCGCCGTTCAAGCAGCGCGAGAGGCCGCCCGTCGAATGAGTTGCAGCAATAACTTCAAGCAATTGGGGTTGGCTGTTCATAACTATCACAGTGCTTACAAACAACTTCCGATCCACGGCGTCGGCACGGGAAGTCCCCCCAACGGAGCGGCGCCCTTCGGTTCCGTCGACGCCACCACGAACTGGTGGACGAACTATGGCGATTCCAACGCCTGGCGTTTGAGTGCCCTGGTCGGCTTGACTCCGTTCATGGAGCAGCAAGCCATTTGGGACGAAATTTCAAACCCCAGCTACATCAACGCGATCGACCCGGACAACCGTCTGACCGTCGCTTGGCCTCCGATGGGTCCGACCGTACAGTTCATTCAATACCGTCCCTGGGTCACCGAGATCCCGATGCTGCGTTGCCCCAGCGATCCCGGCGTCGGTCTGCCCGCACAAGGGCGAACGAACTACGCCGCCTGCTTGGGTGATTCGATGGAATGGTCGGTTCGCGGACCGAAACAGCACCAAGCCTCACGCGGCGGTGAGGTCGTGACGAACCAGACTTGGGCCCTGCGGTCACTCGCCGCCGACCGCGGTGTGTTCGTGCCCCACAAAGACTCCAAGTTCCGTGACATTTTGGATGGCTTGTCCAACACCGTCGCATTCGCCGAGATCCTCACCGATCTCGGTGATCGCGATTCCCGAGGAACGCAAAGCATCAACGGTAATCCCCCTAACGAGATCCGTTTGAACCCCAGCTATTGCGTCGACAACAACCAACTCGATCCCGAACGACCCAAGTATTGGGCGACGGGGATACCGACGGAAAATGCGAACAACGGACGCGGATTCAAGTGGGCCGACTTTCGTCCCAACTTCAGTGGTGTCCACACGATTTTCCCGCCCAACGCCCCGATCGGTGGAGGAAACAATTCCGGGCAAACCGGTATGTTCCCGCCGTCGAGCCGGCACCAGGGTGGAGCACACGTCTTGCTGGCTGACGGCGCCGTGATCTTCATCACCGACTCGATCGAATCCGGCGACCTGCACCAAGAGATGGTTTGGCAGACACCCGTCAACGGTGTTTCCGTCCCGGGCTCGCAAAGTCCCTATGGCCTCTGGGGAGCGCTTGGAACAAGGGCGTCTCGCGAAACGATTCAAGAACAGTTGAATCAATAGCCCCACGAGTATGTGACTCGCGAACAACTCGTCATCGACGGGACGCGAACCCATTACAAAAAACTCTCGGCCCCACGAAAGGCCGAGAGTTTTTTTGTTGTTTCGAATCTTCTCCTTTCGCAACGGGCGCGGCATTCGACAGGAATGAATCGCTCGATGCTCTTCTACTTGGATGGCAAGCGTACGGTCAGCGGGCAATTCCCAAGCTCTTGATTCGTGATGCCAAGGTGGTCGGTTTCATGCCGAGCAATTCAGCGGCTCCACCGGCTCCGGACACTTTGCCGTTGCATTGTGACAGGGCGCGGCGAATGTTGTTAGTTTCCAGTTCACGCAACTCGGCAACCGTCATCACCCGTTGTTCATCAGCGGGCTCGATTGCACCCGCCGCGTTGACGGATGATTGCCGACTTGCGGAGAGGCCGGAATTGAGCTGGAACCGTAAGCGTCCGGCTTTCGACGTGATCATGGCGCGTTCGAGGACGTGCTGAAACTCGCGAACGTTGCCGGGCCAATCGTAACGCTGTAAATCATGCACGTTGGCCTTGGTCAGCCGCGGTGTCGGACGGCCGAGCTTGCGGGCCAGCTGCGCAAGAAGATGTTCGGCGAGCAACGGGATGTCGTCCTTGCGGTGACTGAGCGGTGGCAGCTCGATCGGGAACACGCTGAGCCGATAGTAGAGGTCGCTGCGGAATCGGCCGGCATCGCTCTCCGCTTCCAAATCGCGATTGGTGGCAGCGATGATCCGCACGTCGACGCGGCGAGTTTGTTCTTCGCCGACACGCTCAAGCTCTGATTCTTGAAGCACCCGCAACAACTTGCTCTGCAGATCAAGTGGGATCTCCCCGATTTCATCCAGGAACAACGTGCCTCCATCGGCCAATTCGAAACGCCCGATCCGATCACGCACCGCGCCGGTAAAGCTGCCCTTGGTGTGGCCAAAGAACTCGCTGTCGTACAGCTCGCGTGGGATCGCGGCACAGTTGACTTTGATCAGCGGCCGATCGCTGCGCGCAGAACGTCGATGAATCTCGCGGGCGACCAGCTCCTTGCCGGTGCCGCTTTCGCCGGTCACCAAGACCGTTGAATCGGTCGGAGCGACGAGCTCGATTTGCTCGGCGACTTTTTGCAGCGCCGCGCTCTTGCCCACCATGTCGCCGAATGCGTTTCTCGTCCGCACTTCCTCTTGCAGGTAATCGTTCTCCATCTCCAGCCGGCGACGCAGCGATTCGATCTCCTCCCATGCCGACGCATTGGCAAGCGAAGCGGCCGCATGGTTGGCGATCGTGCGCAGCCAGTCCAGGTCTTCGTCGTTGATCGTGGTTCGGCTAAACACCGCCAGCACCCCGAGCACCTCGCCGCGGTACACCAGCGGTTGGCCGGCGAAACCGCGAATGCCTTCCGAGTGGGCCCAGTCCGGGTGGACCAGCCAATCGGGCTCACCGGCCAGATTGCCAACTTCCAACGGTTCGCCCGTCGCGGCGATCCGCCCCACTTTACGGACCCCGATCGGAAACCGTCGAAACGCGCCGTCGGTCCGCGACAGGTCGCGGTTGGGGGCCACCACCGACGCGCCGCCGCTGGCCACCAAATGCAGGCACTGGGTTTGGTCGGGGCACTCCTGTCGCAGCGGACACGTTTCGCAGCCGGCCCCCGGACGGATCAGCCAGATCCTCACCAACGCCACCGCCGGCGACGCGGCAATGTGATCGACGATCAACTTGAGCGCATCGTTGACCTGCAGCCGCTGGGCCATCTCCAACAGCAGCGTCTTGGGCTGATCGATCAGGGGTGTCTTGTCGCCGAGCATTCGCAAAACATACGCGAAAATTCGTCATCGGCAAGCGATATTTCGTGAATTGACGAGATCTCGTGTCGTTCACGTTTTCGCCTTTGGTGTCGTAAGTGCTGTTCAGCATTGTAGTTGCGGGTTTCTTTGCGTTTTGGTCCGGGACATGCTTGAGCGGATACCGACGAGCAGTGGCTTTCACTGCTTGCAGTTCAAAACCCCCCTTTGTATGAGGAAAGTAGCCATGACCCGAATCAGCCCCATCAACCCCGCGAACGCAACCGGCAGCGCCCAAGAATTGCTCAACGGAGTTCAGTCCAAGTTGGGCATGATCCCGAACATGATGTCGACGATGGCCAACTCGCCGGCCGTCCTGGACGCGTACCTGAAATTCAGCGGCGCGCTCGCCGCGGGCGGACTGTCGGCCAAGGATCGCGAGCGAATCGCTTTGGCCGTCGGGCAGGCCAATCAATGTGACTATTGCCTGGGCGCTCACACGGCGATCGGCAAGATGGTCGGACTGACGTCCGAACAGATCCGTGACGCCCGATCGGTGACCGCCGCCGATGCCAAGTCCGATGCGATCGTGAAGCTCGCGGCACAGTTGGTCGAAAAACGCGGTCTGGTTTCTGACGACGAAGTCGCCGCGGCCCGGCGTGCCGGCTTGGGCGACGGCGAGATTGCTGAAGTCGTGGCCAACACGGCGCTGAACCTGTTGACCAACTACTTCAACCACGTCGCGGAAACGGACAACGACTTCCCGCCTGCCGAGCCGATCGACTCGCCATCGTCTGGCGGTTGCCACAGCGAGACCTGCGGCGTGGCCTGATCAACGCTGCAAGCTGATCATCACATTCAACATCTCTGAACGAAGAGGATTACAGCATGCCAAAGCCGACCGACATTCGACCGCCCTTCACCCGTGACACGGCGGAGCAAAAAGTCCGGGCTGCCGAGGATGCCTGGAACACGCGCGATCCCGAACGTGTTTCGTTGGCCTACTCTGCGAACAGCCAATGGCGAAACCGTGACACGTTCGTCGCAGGGCGTCCGCAGATCGTCGAGTTCCTGTCTGGAAAGTGGGACAGGGAGCAGCAGTACCGTTTGGTCAAGCAATTGTGGGCATTCACCGAGAACCGGATCGCGGTTCGGTTTCAGTATGAGTACCACGACGAGACGGGAAATTGGTTTCGTGCCTACGGCAATGAAAACTGGGAGTTCGATGACGATGGTTTGATGCGACGCCGCGAAGCCAGCATCAACGATGACGCGATCGACGAAACGGATCGAAAGTTCCACTGGCCCATGGGGCCCCGTCCTGCGGACCATCCCGGCTTGGGAGAGTTCGTCAAATAGGCGGGGCTTGATTTGAAAGTCGGCCGTCACAGATGGCGGCCGACTTGTCGGGAATACCGTCGCACACCCGCGCGGTCAATTCGTCGGAATGAAACCTCGGATCGGTTCGAGTCTTGAAAGTCGTTGATCGAGTGAGAGGATTTCGTCTGCCAAACGATCGACCTTGGCGTCCAGGGATTGGAGCATCGTGTTGAAGTATTGTGGATTCTTCAACAGCACAAGCGATAACTGTGCCAGCTCGTATTTCAGTTTTAGGCGTTCCAATTCCAGGTCATTCACCATTCCGTTGTCGTGCAGCAGTCTTCCGTTCTCGAAATTGAGTTTCGCCAAACGAATTTTTTCTTGGGCGTTGCGAAGCCGAATGCGTTCGCTTCCACCAACGGTCGCCATCTCCGCCTCTTGGAACCGTTGCTCGGCGATCGCCACGTCGGACTTCAGTCGCTCGATCACGAGTCGAGCGATCGTTCCTGGGGACTCCTTGTTGATCTCCTGGGCAGAGAGCAGTTCAACGTTCGCCAACGCCAACTGCGTTTTGGTGTGTTTGACATTCAAGTCATGCCATGAAGGCTCGGTCGTCTTGGCCTGGTGTTCTTGGCAAAACGCAGCGGTGGCCAACACAACCAACAAGCAAAACACGAATCCGACCGCTTTGAAGTGTGACATTGGTCCACCCATAATTGTGCGAATTCGCCCGCTCTTTCCATGGTGGCGATGCGCTGATGACTTTTGTTTCCTCGTCCAGATCACCTGCAAAAATCGCGCCACAGCGTGGAAACCACAGGGGATCCACGTTCTCTCGCGGGCAACGACATCGGATCAGAAATTGGCGACGTTTCGTCTTCTCCTGCCCCGAATGATTTTGCCAATCACCCAGGAGCGATTGGTCGGCGTGATCGCATCGGCGTGATCCGGCGTCCCCGGCGCTGGCCGAGTCAAACTCCAACCACCTCGCGCCAGGTTTTGGCCATCAGTTGGTGCCCCAGCGGGGTGGGGTGGACGCCGTCGCCGGCCAGCAGTTTCGCCTCGGTTCCCTCGGCCACCGCATCGTCGAACATGGTTTGGAAAGGAACCCAGATGGCTTCTGCGTTCTGAGCGACTTCTTTGGCATGCTTGCGGCGGACGTCGAACTCGGGGAACCATTTGTCACGGTTTTCCTTGACCGTGCCGCTCATCAAAACAAACGGCTCGCAGATCACGATTGTCGTCGTCGGGAGTGCACCTCGGGTGCGCTCCAGCAACGCGGCAAACCCGTCGCGATAGGTTTCCGCAGTTCCGTCATAGCGGCCGTTGAGCATGTGCCAGATGTCGTTGACTCCGATCAGGATGCTGAGGATTTTCGGTTCGATGTCGATACAGTCTTTTTGCCAGCGACGGTCCAGGTCGGGAACTTTGTTTCCGGAGATGCCCCGATTGTGGATTTGCAGGTTCAGATCCGGGTAATCGTGATGCAGCGATTCGGAAATGAAGTTGGGGTAACCGCGTCCGAGTCCTTCGTTGGCAACGGGCGATTTTTTGTTGCGCCCGGCGTCGGTAATTGAATCACCTTGAAACAGGATCACGTCGTCCTTGGACAAGGTCATCTTCTCCGCAGCAAAGAGTCGGGGCTGGTCGAGGCAGGCGACGGTGCCCGCCGACGCGGCGACGGACAGAAAGGTGCGACGTTTCATCAAGGATCTTGCCAAAAAGGGTGACGGTAGCATCAAGTTGATTCGGGTGTGTGTCATGGCGCCATGCCACGTCACCCGAACTTGGGGCAAAGTTTAATCGATCGCCAGCGAGAGACCAACATGCGCCGGTGTGTACGACGTCCTTATCTAGGTCGTCCAGGAGAGTCTTCCTCGCGACGGCCCGGAAGGGCCATCGTACTCGAAAAGCGGACCGTTGTACGACGTCCTTTCTAGGTCGTCGTCGGGAGTCCCACGGACGACGGCCCGGAAGGGCCGTCGTACTCGGAAAGTGGACCGTTGTACGACGTCCTTTCTAGGTCGTCGTCGGGAGTCCAACGGACGACGGCCCGGGAGGGCCATCGTTCGTGCGAAAAGCCGTCGACACACGCCGGTTGCACAGCGGGTTCAACCGAACAGTCCTTTCTTAGGCAGGATCGACGTCGGGCTTCCGGTCGCCTTTTCGGATTTCTTGACGGCCTTGCGGAATTCCTTGTCGTTGCCAAACTCGGGGATCCGGGTGAGCAGATCCTTGAACTCTTCGAGCGCCTCCTCGTGCATCTCCTTGGCTTGATAGGCGTTGGCCAACATGTAGAACAGGGATGGGTCGTAGAAGTCGGCCGACTTACGCAGCGGCTCAAAGCATTTCGCCGCCTCGTTCGGGTTGCCCGACTGAAGTGCGTCGACGCCTTGGATTCGCTTGCTGGTCGGATGCGCCGGGTCCAACGCGATCGCCTGGTCGAAACATCGATTGGACAGCTCGGTCTGTCCTTGGCGTTCATACCACGACCCGATGTCGATCAGGGTGTCAAAGTCCTTGGCGTGCTGTTTCGCGGTTGCCGCCGCCAGCTCCATCGCTTCGTCAAGCTGGTTGAAGACGGTCATGCTTTGCAGCAGTTCGAGCGCCTTGGACGGGTCGTCCATATTTTCCGCCAAGCCGGCCAACCCAGACTCCAAGTTTTCCTCTCGAATCCGTTCCCATTCTTTAAGCGGCATGACTCGGTGCCGTCGACAGGCCGAGCACTCCCCGATGATCTGCTTCTTTCCCAGTGGGATGACCGGAATGAACAGCACGACGATGTAGTAACCGGTTTCGTAGTCGGTCAACGTCACGTGTCGCTGGCATGATTCACAGATGCCGCCATAAACGCGCGGGTTCTTTCGGCCGTAATACTGGGTCCCAATTCCATTGATGGTCGTTGGCATGCGTGACGGCTCGGGATTTTAGTCTTGCTTGGGTAGGGGAGCTTGGCACCAGCGTAAACGAAATGCAAACGTGATGGAGCTAGGGAGTAAGTCGACGCAAGGGAAGCTCGGGTAAGGGGGCCGGATCCCAGACACTGATTTCCACTTCGTCGATCACGGCTTCTCCGTCGCCGATCACTTCGAACATCACACGCACCTCCGTCTCTCCGGTGCTTTGCCGGTACAGTCGAATAGGAGTCCAATCGGTCGCACCGCGGACCAAGATTCCCATCTCTTGGCCGCCCAAGCTGTCATAGACCAAAATTCCTTGATGCGGTGCACCGAACCCGATCGTGCGAATCATCGCATCGACACGAATGGCCTGAGTCGGCTGAATGCGGACAGTGGGGCTCGATAGAATCGCAATCGTGCCTTCGTAGCCGCCGCCAAGTGACTCACCGGCCGTGGCGGCCGCGGACAGCGCGATCGCGCCTCGGCCGCTGAAGAATCCGCGGGACATCCAGCGGGCATCGGACTGCGCTCGAACCAGTTTCCGTTGCCCAAACGTCCAGCCGCCGGACGACAAGACATCGGGCTGGTCCAAGCCGCCCGTTGCGATCAGATTCTCGCTCCAGCCTTCGTCTCGCATCAGCGGCTGCCACGCCGTTTGCAAGGTCGGACGGCCTTCGTCGATCGGCGGGCTGCTGACGTGCCGCGGCGAAAAGGCGGGGAGGGTTCCCGACAGCAGTGCCTGAGAAAGCTGCAGACTCGAACGAACCGACCAGGCATCGGCGCGGCGAGACAAGCGCAAGGTGGCTTCGGCATCACCGGCACGAAAAACGGTTTCCGCATCATCGAGTGTCCGCCGCGCCGCGGTCAAAAGATCGACCGGCATGATCGCCTCGGTCGCGCCGGAGCTGACGGCGTGGTCCCAGTCTTGGCGAATCTGACGGACTTGATCAACGCACAATTGCCAACGATCCGAAGCCGCCCGGGCGGCAAAGCGTCGCGCGGATTGCTCAAGCCGGGCGCCCAGGGACGAATCGGCACTGATCACGATGGCTTCGGCGACGTCCGGTGAAACGATCTCGATCCGGGCACCGGTGGGGGTCGGGGCGATGTCGATCCGTTGGGCCGAAAAATTGGTCAATCGCCACGCCGTGCGATGCACCATTTCCGGCGACAGCAAGATCTCGACAGCGCGTCCGTCGCCCGCCAGAGTCTGGTCGCGCACCGTCTGGTCGGACGTGAGCAGCAAAAACTGGTCTCCGTCGGCGTCCAATCGGCCGCAACGATAGGCGGCGCCACGGATCCGGTACGGCGCGGCCGGGCGTGTCGATGCGATCCACGGCCCCATCATCGCCACAAATCGATTCACATAGCTCAGTGCCATCGATCGCTGGTGGGCGAACAGCGACCCGGAAACGAGCGACTCGTGAGAACGAAACACGATCGCGCGGGGTGATTGTTCGAGTGACTGAATCACTTGAGTGAACATCGAATGCCAGCGAAAGTTGCCTCCGGGGGGCGCCCCGATCGCAGCACTGATCGATCGATTCATCTCCGCCAACTTGCTCGGTGGTGACGATTCGATCGCCACGGCGACCTCGGTCCCGCTGCCGATTCGGGCGCGGCGATCCTGGTACACCAGTGTCTGCTCGGCCGCCAACAATCCTCGACCGCGAAGCGCCGCATCGGAGACGATTGCATCGGCGATCGATGCATAACCCGCCCAACGTTCGACCGGCGCGATCACGATCGGGCGTTGCCAGGTTTCGGGGAATAGCCGCAGACGATGAACGGTTTGATCGGTTTGTGAAACACGAGAATTGTCCAACGCGACTCCGCCGCCGAGGTACCAGGCCATCACCGGATCGAGCAGCGCGGCGAGCGCGGGATCGGGCGCCACCGGCGGCGGTGCGTAGACGAGCAATTGCGACTGGATCGCTTCACGCAAAAGATCCGCAGTCGGAGGGCGCGACAACAAGACCGCATCGAACCCCAACGAGCGAACCCAGTCCAGGGGTTCTCCACGATGCTCCAGGATACGAATCACGTTGTCCTGTGGAAACGCCGACGCGACGACGCTCTGACCGGAGCGTTTGCGTTCGGCGACTGGACGCCGCATTTGCAACAACCGCGGCGCACCGAGCGGACCGGGTTCACCGCGGAGATCGACCGTTCCCGTTTCACGACTCGACGGAACCATCTCGACACGGCCATGATCCCCCACCGGAATCATTCCGCGAACGGACACCTGGTCGATCCGCAACGTCGTCGTCCCGGGACCGCTGTAAGCGTTGATCGCAATCGCATCGATGTACGGATTCTTGACGTTCGCATCCGTTCCGTGCACGGAGCGCAGTTTGGCGATCTTGATTCGTAGCTCGCGTTCCACATTGCCGATCCCGAGCGATTGGAATTTGCCGGGATGTTCATAGGTCGCCCCATAAATGATTGCCGCAACGGGACGACGCGTCTGAGGATCGCGGACAAACGGAAACCGGACACGAAAGCCGATCCGCGCGCCCTTTCGGGCGCTCATGATCGAAACGTTCGCCACCAGATCATTGAACACGCGAACCGGTTCGATCGGATAGACCAAGATCGACTCGCTGCCGACGCCGGCTTGGAACGTCATCGACTCGCAGCCACCCCCATCAACCCCGCCACCGGCGACGTTCTTGTGATCGATCACGCGTGCGTCGCAATCGGAAGTGTCCAGGTGCCAGCGAGGTGGATAGGCATCGAGCGAATCAAACAGATCGGCTCGCGCGAGCGGGCAATCTGAGAGAACGAAAACAGGGACAAGCACGGCAATCAGGATCGCGGCAAGGGGCGACCGTCGGGGCGATCCGAACCGGGGCAAGGAGGCGTCTTTTTCGCTTTTTGACCGCTCGACACCACCGGGCCTTCGGCCCTGGTTGGAGCTGCCGGAGCGATCGACCGACGGCAAGCTTTGCCGAGCCCGAACGACTGACAACACTTTCGGACGCGGCACTCGGTATTTGAACTTCAATTGTTGACCCAAATCTGCGTTGCCCAAACAATCAGCAGGACGACGGGGACGTCGCTATCGGAGCAACCACTGATAGCCTGCCGGTGACTCGTGTAACAAAGTGTGCGGTTGACGCGACGATGTAGAAAAATCTCCACATCACGTCGCAACCCGTCGCTTACTACGTAAGACGTTTGTGTATCAAGATTTAGGGTGTCAAGCCAAGCCGAAACGGTGTTGATTTTTTTCAACGTTTCCTTTTGACATCGCAGAAACTGCGATCACCCTAAGCCATTGCTGCGAAACACCTTACGCAGAAACCTCGGCTGTGCTGGCTGGATTCGGCATCGCGAGTGCAAAGGACGGCAATCAAAGCAACCCTTCAACGTATCTCTCTCCGGAGCCCTGGCGCATGCAAAAGACGACGATCGGATCGAACAAACAAGTTGGCGACGAAATTCCTCAAGAATTGCGTGAGCTGACTGCAGCGATCGACGCCCTCCCTGCACGCTACCGTGACACGGTCGCGCCGGCGCTTTCACGAGCGATCGATTGCAGCACCCGGCGGCGTCGTATCCTGAACCTCGTCCAAGAGGCCCTGTCGCAGCTTCGGTTGGACATGAAATACCTCGTCTTCGATCTCGAAGCGACCCGTCGCGAACGTGATCAGTACCGAGAAATCTTGGAAAAAGAAGACCTGCTCTAAGCGGCGTTCCCGATCAAGGTGTTCGACGGGCGGTGTCCGATTCGGCTATCATGCTGCGAATCTCGCCCGCCCCAACCCGACCCACTTGATCGATGAACAAGACTCGAAAATTTCGTCTCATTCCTAGTCGTCCCGGCTGCCGCTCGCTCTCGCGTTGTTTCACACCCCGAGCGGGCATGAGACCCCTGGCGGGAATCGCGCTGGTGACGATCTGGTCCATTCCTGCCGCGTTCTCAGCCCAGCCCGGCGTGGAGCAATCGATTCGAGCGATTGCCAAGACCGACGGCTCGGTGGCGCTGGACCAGGACGCGTCGGCAGCGGCCAACCAGCTTCAATCGCTGCCGAGCGATCAGGTGACCGATGTTCTCGACGGTTTTGACGGCGCCTCCAAACGTGGGACAAACTGGTTGCGGGCGATCGCGGCCGACGTCAGTGACAACGGGGCCTTTCCCAAAGACGCCCTGCTGGGGTTCTTTGCCGATCGCTCCAAGAACGCCGACGCACGTTACGTCGCGTACCAGTTGTTGACCCAACACGACAAGAACCTGACGTCTGAATTGCTAGCCGAGGCTGAAACAGACCCCTCGTTGCCGATCCGCTACCTCAAGATCGAGTCGATGATCGAGGCGGGGGCGGCGCTGATGTCGACACAACCCGATCAGGCCGAGCAAGTCTTTGGCCAAGTGATCGCCCACGGTCGCAGCCCGCAACAGTTGGAGAAGACGGCAAAGCTGCTGTCCGATTTGGATGTCAACATCGACCTCGCCGAAGAACTGGGCATGATGCGTCGTTGGTGGCTGATCGGCCCCTTCGACAACACCGACAGCGAACACTTCGACACGGCCTACGTTCCCGAAAACCGTTACCTCGAATCGGGGTCACCGATCGCCCGAGATGCCGCCGGCGAACCCAAACCGGAACCGGGGAAAAAGCGAACCGTCACCTGGCAACAGATTGAGAGTGACGACAATCTGGGCATGGTCGATTTGAACGGACCGCTGTCCAACGAAAAAGATGCCGCCGCTTATGTTTTCACCGCCTTCAACGTCGACGGCGAAGCAACGCCCATGGCGGCACAGATTCGGATCGGCTGCATCACCGCCAACAAAGTCTGGATCAACGGAAAACTCGTCTCCAGCAATGAAGTCTACCATTCGGGAACACGCATCGACCAATATGTCGAAGACTGCGAGTTGGTCGACGGTGAAAACACCGTGATGATCAAGGTCCTGCAGAACGCCCAAACGGAACCGTGGGCACAAGATTGGCAATTTCAATTCCGGCTGACCCGCCCCGACGGATCAGCGATCAAAACAGACGTGTTGTAGTGCTCGCCGGCGGGGCCGATGCATTCGAGCACCTCGCCACTTCCAAACGCCACTTCCAAATGGTGCCACCCACCATTTATTTGACTCGCCGTCGCCACCGGGGTAGCACTTCCAAATGGTGCCACCCACCACTTCCAAATGGTGCCACCCACCACTTCCAAATGGTGCCACCCACCATTTATTTGACTCGCCGTCGCCACCGGGGTAGAATCGCACCACCACGGATTCATGGGGAGGGATTTGTAATGGGACGTCCGCTGCGTTCGGAACAGGTTGCTAGTGACGAAGTGTCGATCGTGCATGCCGTTCAGCGGTGTGTCCGGCGTGCTTTTTTAGCCGGGGTCGATCAGGCGACCGGCAAGGACTACGGATTCAGACGCGAGTGGATTCGGCGGCGGATGGAAGCGCTGGCGTCTGTGTTCGGCATCGATGTCCTCTCCTATGCCGTGATGTCCAATCACATGCATTTGGTCCTCCGCAATCGCCCCGATGTCGTCGCCGCATGGACCGATCAAGAGGTCGCGATTCGCTGGCTAAAAGTCTTTCCCGGCCGCCGAATGGAAGAACATTTGGGTGAGCCCACCGAAAACGATGTTCAAATGTTGGTCTCCGATAAAGAGAGGCTTGCCGAAGTGCGTCGTCGCTTGTCGGATATCTCTTGGTTCATGCGTTCCTTGAGCGAGCCGATCGCGCGGATGGCCAACCGCCAAGACGAGTGCACCGGTCGATTTTGGGAAGGCCGATTTAAACTGCAATGCATCACCGATGAGGCCGGATTGCTGGCGTGTGCGATGTACGTGGACCTCAACCCGGTCCGTGCCGCGATGGCGGAATCGCCCGACCAGTCGGTCCACACGTCCGGATACGATCGGATCAAAGGGGAGCAGGGTCAAGAAATCGATTCGGCCGCTTTTGATCTGGTTCCGATCACCACGGAACAGGCCGGCGAAGAGCGTCGCACCACGCCGGTAGATGAACTGCGTAAAAAGAAGCGGGCCAAACGAAAGAATCCGACCGGTAAGCGCATCCGCCGCGACGGATGGCTGGCTCCGTTGACCCTGGATGAGTCGACGCTTTCCAACGACGCTCAACCGAACCAGGCTGGCGTGCGGGCGAGCGACAAGGGGTTTCTCGGGATCAGCCTGAAAGACTACGTCAAGCTTCTCCGTTGGACTGCGAAACAGAGTGAAGAAGGGGCGGGGAGAGCTACCGCCAAGTATGCAAGGTCTGGTTTCGCGTCTCGGAATCGACTTGTCGATGTGGCGTGACTTGGTCTGGAACTTTCAACGCTACTTCGGCAACAGTTGTTGCGCAGGCTCACCGAACGGCATGTCGCAGTTCGCCGAGTCGAGCGGCCGGAAATGGGCGAAGGGGCAACGACAAGTTGCCGAGTGTTTCACCGCCTAACATTTCTCCGGTCCGAATCACTCCGGTCGGCGCACCAGTGATTCAGCGAGCCGCGGTTGCCCCTCGACCGGGGATCCCGGTCTCCTCGTCATCGGGCGCAGCGTCTGCGATTCTTGTGTGACGCAACTCACTGACGATGCTGGCCTCAGCGGTGTGAATCGGCTGTCGCGTATTGCGTGTGGGCGGGATCAATCGGTGATGATCAATCGGTGGGCGGCACCAATCGGTGATGGTAAATCGGTGGGTGGCACCAATCGGTGATCGGTGAATCGGTGATGGTAAATCGGTGGGTGGCACCAATCGGTGATGGTAAATCGGTGGGTGGCACCAGATAGATACCAGATAGATACCAGATAGATAGAGAAAGCTAAACGGTCCCGAAAGGCTGGACACCAGCACGCGTTCATTGCTCGCCGGCGGGGCCGATGCGTTGGAGCACCTGCTCGGTCGGTTCGGGCTCAATCGCTGCGAGCGGGCTGTCGTCGCGGGCAAAAAACATCAGATGTTGCCACGGCAATTCGTTGTACTCACGGACCAACTTGAAACCGTTCGCTTCGTATTCCTTCATGATCTGACGTTTCGACATCTTGTGTAGCAGTTTGATCGGAACCGTCGGATCTTCCTTCCGGTACTCCAACAACGCAACGACTCCGGTGGGAGTCAGGGAACGTCGGATTTCCCAGAGCATCGATTGCGGGTGCGAGAACTCGTGGTACACATCGACCATCAACAGCAAGTCGATCTTGTTCTGGGGCAGTTTGGGATTGTCGATCGTCCCCAACACCGGGCGAATGTTTTTTAGGCCGAATTGATCGGCGCGTTGACGGAGTTTCTGCAGCATTTCCCTTTGGATGTCGACGGCATAGACGGCTCCTTCCGGCCCGACCTTCCTGGCCATCGGCAACGTCCAATAACCGTTGCCACAGCCGAGATCACACAGCACCATGCCCGGTTCGAGCCCAAGTTTCTGAAACGACTCGGAGGCGTTTTCTTCGTCATCGCGTTCCGGTCGCACCAACCAGGACGCGCCGAGATGGCTCATCGGTTGCGCGACGACGCGTCCCAGATAACTCTTCCGCGCCCGCTCCTTGGGTTTTTCGTCCGATGATGGTTGACTCGCCGTTTCTGCCGCCGACGAACTCTCCTCAACGACAGCGTCTTGCGCGCAACATGCCGGACCAAGCAACGCGGTCCCGATCAACGTTGTCGCGACCAACAAATAGATTGTGAGGCGCGTGACGCGAAGCCGGGCAGGTGAGAATATGGATGACACGGTGGCGAAAGCTTCCAGCTTGCAAAGGTTTCTCAACGGCGGCAGGCTCGCAGTGGCAAGCAGGATGCTTACTCCACTTTGACGCGTGATTGCGTGGTTAGCATTCCAGATCGTCGACGACTTTCGGCAACGAGAATTCGGGTTCGAACGCGCCATCAAAGGGGTAGACGTCGTCGAAGTCTTCGCGACGATCCGACTCGCTCTTGCGCATCTGCTCGATGCGGATCAGATTGTAAACGATTTCACCGAAGTCGCTGGTCGATTTGATCCCCCACGACCCCAGCACCATGCTGCCCAGGTAACCGTACTGGTCGATGGCGTATTGACGACAGGCTTCGCAGAGTTGCTGACCGGTGATGTGTTTGGGGCGGCCCTTGGAGATTGACTCCGCCGCAACGGTGGCTTGAGTCAGCTCGGGCAGATGCTCGTGGGCAAACTGCAGAGCTTCTCGGATGAACTGATAGGCCTCGTACTTGTACCGCGCGTCCTCCTTCAACAACTTTCGCATCGCTTGGAGGGGCGAGTTGGTCAATTCATTGCTCATGTCGCGGTCTATCTTGATTCGTTATTTATCAGATTCATCACACCGTCATCCTCGACCATCCGTCAAGCGTCTCGACTGCCGCCTTTTCGCCCGCTGCGGCGGGGTTTGGCCGGCGGCGGCGCCTTGGTCACACGGACGACTTGGTCGACACCTACCAGTATCCTCCGTTTGTCCTCCGTTCGCACCATCAATTGTTGCGAAAGAATGTCGTGAGCCAAGACCGAAGCGTTGCCTTCTCGGGTCAAAATCTCCGCACCGATCGGCGGCAGCTCGGCCGCAAGTGCCTCATACGTCTCAAACTCATAGCGTAAACAACATTTCAGCCGCCCGCATCGCCCGGAAATTTTTGTTGGATCCAGCGTCGATCGCTGTAGTTTCGCCATCTTCATCGACACCGGCGGCATCTTGCTCAAAAACGTCGCACAGCACAACGGTTGGCCACAATCGCCATAATCGGCCAGCAGCTTGGCCTCGTCGCGGACGCCGATCTGCCGCATTTCGATCCGCGTCTGGAACTCGCCGGCCAGATCGCGGACCAGTTGGCGAAAATCGACCCGCCCCTCGGCGACGTAGTAGACGACGATCCGTTCTCCGCCGAGCAGACGCTCCACGTCCACCAAATCCATTTTCAGCCCCCGCGCGTCGACGCAGCGTTGACAGATCGCCAAATCATCGCGGGTCTGGGCCTGGATGTGTTCCCACTGCGTGCGATCATCCTCCGAAAGCCGCCGGACAATCTTTCCCGCCGTGGGCTCGTCCATGGAATCGAGCGCGTTGGATGTCGCTTCACAGAGCACCGTTGCGATTTCGGTTCCGCGTTCGGTTCGCGCGACCACCTGGTCGTTGTAGCGAAAGCTCTCACGCGCACTGAGCACGCCGAGGATTCGCATGGAGCCGAACCGTGCGACATATTCCCAGCCTTTTTTCGGTTTCGGCGGTTCCGTTGGCGTCAAACGTTCCGGTCCATCCGGACTCGTCATTCCTTGGCCTCAGCCGTTTTCGCGACGGCGGGTTGCCACGCCCAGCGTTGACCGGCGGTGACGATGCCGTTCTTGCGGGTGCCGACCAGCAATTGTCCTGCCCCCCGAAAACACAGCGCCCAAACACCGCTCTCGGCACCGATCGTCGAAACACTGCCTCCGGAAGCGAAATGGATTTTTCCACTGACTTCCGACGCCGCGATCTGGCCGGCATCGGAGACGGCGATCCGGGTGATCCAGTCCGTGCCCTTGGCGATCGACTCCGGTTTCGCATCCGGCTTGGCTTCGACCCGATACAAATTGCGATCGGCCGACCCCACGATCAGCGACGCATCACTTTCGTAGGCCACGCACCACGCGGTTTCTTCCCCCACCGCCACTGCCCCCGTGCTTTCCAGTTCGGGCCATTTCAGCAAATGGATTTTTCCCTCGCCATCGGTCGCGGCCAGTTGAGTCTTATTGGGGGAAAACGCCAGGGAGGTAATTGACGCCTGACTCAGTTCAACCGATTTGGACACCTTGGCGTCGGCGACGCTCCAGGCAAACAGTTTCCCCGATTCGTTCCCCGCGACGATCATCTGGTCATCGGGCGAGACGACGATTTTTTGGCACCAGCGTTCAAAGGCCCCCTCGTGGGTCGTCGGCGTCTTGGATTCGACATCGTAGACCACCAAATTGCCCTTGTAGTCCGCGCTGGCGATCGTTTTTCCATCGGACGTGGTTGCGACCGTCCACACGGCGGCGGGATGCTCGTAAAGCTGTTCCAGTTGGTCGGCCGCGTCGGCTTGAAACCGTGTCACCGATCCGGGACGCAACAGCAATCCGGTTGCCGTGCCGGCGACAAAACTTCCGTCACCGGCAGCGGTAATCGAGGTGATCCAAAGCGATTCGGAATCGACAGCCTTTCCGCCGCCGGAATCGTCAGCCTGGGAGGGAATCGTCAGCAGACCAAGAAACAGCGCGGCCAAACAACGAATTTTCATGAGTCGCATTCTGAACAAGGAGGGAATCGAGGGGGGGAGGAATCATCAAGCTTCATTGTAACGCTTTCTGATCACGGCATCCTACTCGTCGGTCACGCAACCTTCGCTGGCGGATTTGACGGTCTTGATGTACTTGTACAGCGTCCCGCGTTTCGCCTTCAGCGACGGGGCGGCCCAAGTCGCTTTCCGCGCTGCGATCTCCTCGTCCGACAGCGCCACGTCCAACGAATTGGTTTCCGCGTCGATGGTGATTTGGTCACCGTCTTGGAGCAATCCGATCGGCCCGCCGAGTTGTGCTTCGGGGGTGACGTGCCCGACGATGAATCCGTGGCTGCCGCCGCTGAATCGACCATCGGTGATCATCGCGACATCGGACCCTAAACCGGCTCCCATGATCGCACTGGTCGGCGTCAACATCTCCGGCATGCCGGGCCCACCTTGGGGACCTTCGTAACGGATCACGACGACGTCGCCTTTTTGGATCTGCTTCTGCTCCAGCGCCGCCAACATCTGTTCTTCGCTGTCGTAGCAACGCGCCGGGCCGGTGAATTTCAATCCTTCCTTACCGGTGATTTTTGCCACCGCACCCTCGGGCGCCAAACTGCCTTTGAGGATCCGAATGTGACCGCTGGGCTTGATCGGTTTTTCAACCGAGCTGACGATCTTTTGACCTTCCTTCAACCCGGGCAAGTCCGCCACGTTTTCGGCAAGCGTCTTGCCGGTCACGGTCAGGCATGAACCGTCCATCAGCCCTTTTTCCAGCAGATACTTCATGACCGCCGGCGTTCCACCGATCGAATGCAAGTCTTCTTGGACGAACTTTCCGCTCGGTTTCAGATCGGCCAGGTAAGGAATCCGATCGCTGACCGATTGAAAGTCGTCGATCGAAAGCGAAACGTCGACGCTGCGCGCCATCGCGATCAAGTGCAACACGGCGTTGGTGCTGCCGCCGAGCGCCATCACGGTGACCATCGCGTTTTCAAATGCAGCCCGCGTCATGATGTCGCGCGGCTTGATGTCTTTCTTTAGCAATTCCAACATCGCTTCGCCGGCCAGTCGGCACTCGTCTTTTTTCTGTTGGTCTTCCGCCGGTGCACTGGCGGAATAGGGAAGCGACATGCCCAACGCTTCGATCGCGGTGGCCATCGTGTTGGCCGTGTACATGCCGCCACAGGCTCCCGCGCCCGGACAACTTTTCTCAACGATCGCTTGTCGTTCGTCGTCGCTGATCTGTCCGGCGATGAATTGGCCGTAACACTGAAACGCGCTGACGATGTCCAGTTTTTCTCCGTTGCGAAAGCCGGGTTTGATCGTGCCGCCGTAAACCATGATCGCCGGGCGATTCAATCGCCCCATCGCGATCAAGCAACCCGGCATATTCTTGTCACACCCCGGCAACGCGATCAGTCCGTCGTACCACTGGGCCGCCATGATCGTTTCGATCGAATCGGCGATCAGATCGCGGCTTTGCAGGGAGTAACTCATTCCGTCGGTGCCCATCGAAATCCCATCACTGACGCCGATGGTGTTGAATCGCATCCCGACCATGCCAGCCGCTTCCACACCGCCCTTGACCTCGGCGGCCAAGTCCAACAGGTGCATGTTGCAGCTGTTCCCCTCGTACCAAACGCTCGCGATCCCGACCTGGGGCTTGTCCATGTCCTCGCGGGTCAATCCCGTCGCGTAGAGCATAGCTTGGGAGGCACCCTGACTTTTCGGCTGCGTGATCTTGCTCGAGTATTTGTTCAGCTGGGACATGAGTTACGGTGTTTGGGGAAAAAGGGGATGGAGTGGCGTAAGCTTCCAGCTTGCGGCGGGGAAAAAACCGGGGCGGTTGATCGCACGGGAGCTCGAACGGTTATTATCATGATCGTTGCCCGTTTCACAATCCGCCGGACTCTCGGCGATCCCAGCCATCGGATTTTTTGCCATGCCCAGCCTCCTGCGTCCAAACCTGCTGTACGGATTATCGCGTTCGGCGTTGCCGGCCGCCTGCCTGGATGCCGTGGTCTGTCTGGTCGCCGTTGCCTGCATGGTACCCGCCGCCTGCATGGTACCCGCCGCCTGCTTGTCAGCCGCTGACACCCCGGCCGGCGAAGAGGTTCAGTTGTTCGACGGGAAAACGCTCGACGGATGGAATGGTGACACCAAGTGGTTTCGCGTCCAGGATGGAGCGATCATTGCCGGAAGCGCGACCGAAAAAATACCCGCCAACCAGTTTCTGTGTACCAACAAGTCCTATCGCGACTTTGAGTTATCGGTCGAAGCGAAATTGGTCGGACAAGGCAACAACGCCGGCGTTCAATTCCGCACCAAACGCATCCCCAACGACACCGAAGTCATCGGCTACCAGGCGGACATCGGATTCATGCCCAACGGTACCTGCTGGGGGGCGTTGTATGATGAATCCAGACGACGAAAGTTTTTGGCCGAATCACCCGAGCTGGCGATGAAGACGGTGAAACGCGGCCAATGGAACACGTTAAAAATCATCGCCCGCGGCGACCGGATCCAGATCTTTTTGAACGGCGTCCAAACGGTGGACTACACCGAACCCGATCCCGAAATCGAACGCGATGGCGTGATCGCGCTGCAGGTCCACAGCGGACCGCCGCTGGAGGTCTATTACCGAAACGTGAGATTAAAAGAGCTTTGAGCGGCGTTGGTGTCCTGCCTTGAGAAACCGTCCAGCAAATGAACGACCGGTGTTTCGAGTACGATGGCCCTTCCGGGCCGTCGCCCGTGGGGCTCTGCGCGACGACCTAGAAAGGACGTCGTACACCCCTCCGCCGACCACCTCTCACCCATTCGGTCAGATTTGTCGCGTTTCGCGCTAGCCCTAAGCTGGACGGTCTCGAAAGCCTGCACACCAACACGTATGCCCGTGCGATTTGTGCCTGTGCCTAAACGTTGACGAAGCACTAATTGACGCCGAAACGATGAACCGTCGTTTCAACGAGTTTGTCTCCCGGTCGCAGCAACGTGCTGGGGAAATTCGGCTTGTTGGGCGCGTCGGGATAGTGCTGCGTCTCCAGGCAAAACGCGTCATGGGATCCGAGCCCGGCGTTTTCGGGGCCGCCGCCAAGGTGATTGGCCGTGTAGAGCTGGATCCCGGGCTGCGTCGTTTCAATCTCCAACGTCCTCCCCGAATCGGGATCCGCCACCAACGCCGCTTTTCGTAACCGGCCCGGCTCGCCAGGCACGACGTAGCAGTGGTCATAGCCCTTGGTCGCGGGGAGTCGGTCCAGGCGTTCGCCCAGCGGCGTCGGCGTACGGAAATCAAGTGGCGTCCCCTGCACGTCGTTGGTCTTGCCGGTCGGGATCAAGTCCTCGTCGACGTCCAAGAACTGATCCGCGGGAATCGTCGCGACGTGGTCGGTTGCGGTCCCCGTCCCGACGCCGCCCAGATTCCAATAGCTGTGATTGGTCAGATTGACGTGCGTCGGCTTGTCGGTGGTCGCCGTGTAGACGATTTTCAGCTCGTCGGCGTCATTCCAGCTGTACTCGGCGGTCGCTTCGACGTTGCCGGGAAAGCCGTTGTCCCCGTCGGGGCTGGTCAGGCGGAATCGCACGCCCACCGATCCGTCCTGCTCCAGCGTCTCGGCGGTCCACACCTGGTAGGAAAAATTCTTGACCCCGCCGTGCAGTTGGTGTTTTCCGTGATTGACGACCAGAGCATACTCAGTACCGTCGATCGTGAACTTTGCGTTGCCGATGCGATTGCAGAACCGACCGACACTGCTGCCGAAGTACGGATGCCCGGCGACATAGCGATCCAGGGAGCCAAAGCACGCATTGACGTTGGCCAGCGCCCCGTCGCGATCGGGCACTTGGACATCCAACAGGATGGCGCCAAAGTTCATCACACTGACTCGGTGACCGCTCGAATTGATGAGCGTGTAGCGGGTGATCGGCTGATCGTCGGCGATTCCAAACGGTGTGGTTTCGATCTTCATGGTCGATGGGAAAGACGGTTTTGGCGGGCGGGAAAACGGGGGAAACAGACACAATGCGACGAAACAAATCGATGGCAAGGTCAGGTCACACAACATCATGACGGGTCCGCTTGGGGAATTGAATGGGGGCACCGTTGACGTCGGCGATCGGCAGATCGCGTCCGGCGGCCGATCGCGCTCGGCCGCAACCGCCCCCCCAAAGAAGCACCCCATGAACGAGCCTGGCACGGCGGCCCCCTGTCGCTATCGTGACCTGGACATCGGCAACGTGCGGATCGGTTTTCCCGTCGTGCAAGCGGCGTTGAGCGGCTACAGCGACTTGCCGATGCGCGTGATCGCACGACGACACGGTGCCAGTTACAGCGTCTGTGAAGTGATGCTGGACCAGTTCTTGTTGGCGCTGGGAAAACGGCAAAAGACGAAACACTTTCTGGACATTCACCCCGACGAACACCCCGTCGGCGGACAATTGATGGGGGCCGAACCGGAACAGTTTTCTCTCGGCGCACTCAAATTGGTCGAAGCCGGGTTTGACATCATCGACGTCAATTTCGGCTGTCCGGTGAAGAAGGTTTTGGGGCGATGTCGGGGCGGATTTCATCTGTCACAGCCGAAGGTCGCGATCGAGATTTTGCAGCGAACCCGCGACATCGTCCCCCCCCACATCCCGGTCACCGTCAAAATGCGTCGCGGCATCGACGAGACACAGCAATCCCGCGACGCGTTCTTCGAGATCCTGGACGGTGCCAGGGACGCCGGCCTGGCCGCCGCCACCGTGCACGGCCGGACCGTCGTCCAACGCTATGTCGGCCCCAGCCGCTGGCAGTTCTTAAGCGAGGTGAAATCACACGTCGGTCGATCGATGCAGATTCTCGGCAGCGGCGATCTGTTCTCCGCCGAAGACTGCTTGCGGATGATCGACCAAACGGGAATCGACGGCGTCACCGTGGCCCGCGGAGCGATCGGCAACCCCTGGATTTTCCAACAAGCCCGGGCGCTCGCTGGCGGCCAATCGCTGCCCGATCCGCCGTCGCTGCACCAGCAAGCCGATGTCATGCGCGAACACTTTTCGCTCTGTGAACAGACCTATGGCGAGGGGCGGGCCCCCTTGTTGATGAGGAAATTCGCCATTAAATACAGCCAATCGCACCCGGAATACGAATCGGTTCGCCAGGCGTTTGTCAAAATCAAAACGCGGGACGATTTCGAATCCGCGATTCAAATCCAGTACGGCAGCGACGGCCCCGGGCGGATGATCCCCCGCGATTGCCACGGCAGCCAGGAAGAATGACACCGGACCACGGACCATGACGACTTATTTTGAAACCGGCAGCGAATCGACTTCGCTTACGTCGGACGATTTACGACGGGCGCTCGAAGAAACCTTTGCCAAGATCGGGCTGCCCGACAAGGCCTTGCTTTTGCCGCCCGACCACACACGGCTGTTCAGCCGCGCCGGTGAAATCACCGCGCTGTGCCACGAGATGCTGGGACAACGCGTCGCGGACATCATGCCGGCCCTGGGCACCCATAGCGCCATGAAGCCCGAACAACTGGCGCACATGTTCCCCGGCGTGCCCTTGGATCTGTTTCGCCCCCACCGCTGGCGCGACGACGTGGTGACCTTGGGCACCGTGCCGGCATCCTACGTTTCCGAAGTCACGGGGGGGCTGTACGACAAACCCTGGAAAGCCCAAGTCAACAAACTGCTCCGCGACGGCGGTCACGATCTGATTTTCTCGATCGGCCAAGTCGTGCCGCACGAAGTCATCGGGATGGCCAACTACAACAAGAACGTCTTTGTCGGAACCGGCGGCGTCGAGGGGATCAACGAGAGCCATTACTTGAGCGCCGTCTACGGCATCGAACAAACGCTGGGGCGGGCGAACACGCCGCTGCGGCAAATCCTGAACTACGCCCAAGACGAATTCTGTCAGGGCATGCCGATCGTTTACGCCTTGACCGTGATCCAACAAATGCGCGACGGAACGCTGCACACGCGAGGCCTGTACATCGGCGATGATCACGAGACGTTCTTCAAAGCCGCCGAACTCGCCTATCAGGTCAACATCACCCACCTCGAAAAACCGCCCCAGCACGTCGTCGCCTACCTGGATCCGTCGGAATTCAAAAGCACCTGGCTGGGCAACAAGGCGATCTATCGGACCCGTTTGGCGATCGCGACCGGCGGCCGGCTGACCATCCTGGGACCGGCGGTCGAAGAGTTTGGGGAAGATGGCGAGATTGACCGGTTGATTCGCAAATACGGTTACCGCACCAAAAAAGAG
Organism: Stieleria neptunia; assembly: GCF_007754155.1. Lineage (NCBI taxonomy): Bacteria > Pseudomonadati > Planctomycetota > Planctomycetia > Pirellulales > Pirellulaceae > Stieleria > Stieleria neptunia. The sequence goes on from NZ_CP037423.1 coordinate 5,780,685, forward strand.
ATCGTGCAATTGGTGGCCGAAAACGAAGACTTGGCGGCCAACCCATCGGCCGCGGCACACCTGGTTCACGGCTCCCATGAAAACCGCTTTGAAGTCGTCTACGGGGCGGGAAAGCTCTCGGCCGAGGAGATCTCGTCGGTCGGCTATACCCCCGGCGACATCAACGCGTTGATGAACCGGTACAACGTCAGCACGTTGACCGACGGCTGGCACACCGACGTCGACGGCAGCGAGTTCTATTACATCCAGAACCCGGCTCTAGGGCTTTGGCAAGCTGAGTTGAGTTAGCAAAACTATTTTCTCCGTTTGCCGGTATTTTGGTAGCATCCCCCCGCCAGAACCGTTTGAATTTAAGCAAATCAATGGGAAAGACGCAGCGCCCTCGATGATTGATCCGAAACGTCATGCGGATCCAGTCGGGGCGGGGCACATGCGTCTCGGTATCAAAGCAGTGAGAGAATAAAACGCGCCAATTCGAAAGACTTCACAATCTGTCTTGGTTCGTAACGGGTCGTTTGCTATTTTCCCCGCACACGGCAAACGACGCGATGATCGGGACGATTTGCTGGTTTTGTTGACGCATTTATCGAATGACCGGACCGGTGACACCGGCCGGGTTTCGTCTCGCTGGAAAGGAGCCCAGAAGTGAAACAAGCCAAAGAAACCCCGGTCTGCGTGCACATCCGCTGGATGATTCGCCGCGACATGCCGTCAGTCCTCGCAATCGAACAGAATTGTTTCGAATTCGCGTGGACCGAGGAAGACTTCATCCGTTGCCTGCGACAACGCAATTGCATCGGCATGGTCGCCGAGAAAGACGACGAAATCGTCGGCTTCATGATCTACGAACTGCACAAGAACCGACTGCACATCCTGAATTTTGCCGTCCACCCCGACCAACGCCGCCACGGCGTCGGCAACTCGATGTGCAGCAAGTTGTTCGGAAAGCTGTCGCACGAGCGTCGCAATCGCATCATGCTGGAAGTCCGGGAAACCAACCTGGACGCCCAACTGTTCTTCAAAAACCTGGGATTCCGGGCGATCAGCGTGCTCCGCGACTTCTACGACGACACCGTCGAAGACGCCTACCTGATGCAATACCGCTACCACCCCAGCGCCAGCGAAATCGCCCAACCCGGCAACCGCATCTCCCGCATGGCCGGCTAGTGGGGTAAGCATCCTGCTTGCCAGAAACCACCTGACTGAATCGCAAGCTGGAAGCTTACGCCCGATGCCACTTACTTAGGCTCTCTAGGTGTTAGCGGAATGGCGCGCGCCGTCCGGTCGCGTTTCAAAAACACCGTGAAAGACCGGAGGGCTCGCGCCCTACCGCTAACCAGAGCAGCCCGCTTGGCGTCAAAGCAAGTGGCATTGAAGCTTACGCCACTGGGAAATCGTGGCGTCGGTCCGTAAACTTTCGCCATGGCGTTCCTGGCAAATTTTACGGCGATCGATTTCGAGACGGCGAATCGACGGCGCGATAGCGCTTGTCAGCTCGCCGCCGTCGTCGTCCGCGATGGCCAAATGGTCCGCGAGCAGATGTGGATGATCCGCCCGGATCCGTTCTTCTTTTCACCGGGCAACATTCGCATCCACGGCATCTCGCCGGCGGACGTCCAGCACGAACCGACCTTTGGCGATTTGTGGGGCGAGATTTCCGAATTCCTGGCCGACGACTGTTTGATTGCCCACAACGCCCCGTTTGACATCGGCGTGTTGATCGGATGCCTGCAGCGACACCATTGCGACATCCCCGATCTACGATTTTCCTGCACTCGACTGATCGCGCGTCAAACCTGGCCCGACCGCCGTCGCTTCGGACTCAAGCCGCTCTCGGATTGGCTGGGCGTGGAGTTCAAGCATCACGACGCATTGGAGGACTCGCGGGCGTGCGCCAAAGTCTTGTTGGCGGCCGGGATCGCCCGCGCCGCCGAGTCGATCGAAGACCTGGAACAGAAGCTCCGCATCGTGCGCGGAAAAGCAGGCCCCTGGGGGGTCAGCCATGCGTCAAAGAAAGGCAACCCACGCAAGTCGGCGTCGAAACGAAAGACCGACAAAGGCCTTCCCAAGCGGACGCTGCGGCGCGGCGGCAGCCAATTGTTGCCGCTTCCGGTGAACCCCTTCGACGAACACGCCATCGTCGCTGAGTCCGAAGCAGCCTACGCCGATCCTGCGACACGATCGCCGGCATCCACCGAACCCGCCATCGACTTGCAACGACTGTCGATTCGCGCCGAGTTCATTCAACCGCTGCGTGGCCAACAGATCGTCTTTGTCGGCCGTCTGCAGGTGATCAGCAATGAACAAGCCATCGACTTGACCCGCCGCAGCGGCGGCGTTTACCAAGACGACGTCGATGCATCGACCAACTGCGTCGTGCTCGGCTCGTCCGATGTCGATCAACAACAGGTTGATGACCTGACCGGTCAAGCGGAACTCGAGATCCTAACGGAAAGCGAATTCCTGTCACGGCTTGGCCTTTAAGACGAGGTTCTTCGTGGATTTTAGTGGCTAATCACTCAGGACCCAGGTTTTTTGAGGCATTGCTGCGATGTCCGAATGGGTGTTGGACGACAACCGCTCGGTTCAAACGCCCCTCCGGCGATGCGGGCCGGTGGAGGGCACGAAGCACCTTCGCCGCATCGCAGACCAGGTGATTCCTAGGCGGGTTGCTCCTCCGCAGAGCCCGTCTCCGCTACAGCTGGCTTCGCCATCAGACCGAACAGAACCATCGGACATCGCAGTCATCCCTCAAAAAACCTTCCCCGAGTATCCGAGAGCAGCCACTAAATTCGCGGAAGAACCCTCCCAGGGGGAGAGAATCTAAATCAGTTGCCAAATCCTGCAGTAACAGAATCGGCATCCCCACGGCGGCGGGAATACCCCGAATGCTCGCGTCCTAGCGGCAGCCAATGCTTCATCGAAGCCCTCGCTATCACTCGCCCGACGCCGCTTCGATCAATCCAGCAAGTGCGTCAGCAATCCGCTCCGCAACTTGGGTTCGAACCACGTGCTCTTGGGCGGCATCACTTCGCCGGCATCGCTGACCGCCATCAATTGCTCAATCGAGGTCGGGAACATCGAAACCGCAAACGCCCACTCGCCCGAGTCGACGCGTTTCTCCAATTCCTTTGTCCCGCGGATCCCGCCGACAAAGTCAATTCGCGGATCGGTGCGAACATCCTCGATTCCAAAGATCGGACGAATCACACGTTGCTCCAAGATTGCGACATCCAAGCTGTTGATCGCATCGTGGTGATCAATCGAATCGGCCGGAACTCGCAAACGCGACCATTTCCCATCCAGGTAAATGCAAAACGTTCCCGCGCGATCTGGAACAGGATCACTCGTTTCTTCCAGGCTGCCGACTTCACTCAGTCGTTCGCGAATCTGATCGGGCGTTTGGCCGTTGAGGTCTTTGATGATCCGGTTGTACGCCAAGATGTTCAATTGAGACGCCGGGAACAGCACCGTCAAAAACCAGTTGTATTCTTCGTTTCCGTTGTGATCGGGATTGGCTTCGCGGCGAGCTTTTCCGGCACGCCAAGCGCTCGCGGCCCGGTGATGTCCATCGGCGACATAGAACTCGGGGACCGCGGTGAGCTTCGCGACGTAACCGGCGGTCTTTTCGATCTTCCACACGGTGTGTTGCACGCCATCGTCGGCCGTGAAATCGTACAGCGGGGTTTCGCGGACCGCCGCATCCACCAATCCGTTCAAGTCGGGATCATCGCGATAAGTCAGGAACACAGGGCCTGCGTGGGCGCCCAGCGTCATCACGTGTCGAGTCCGATCGTCTTCTTTCGCGGGGCGCGTGAACTCATGTTTCAGGATCAGGTTGTTCTCATAGTCCTCGACGTGACAGCAGCACACGACACCGACTTGACTGTTGCCGTTCATGATCTGGCGGTACAGGAAAATGCTTTCGGCATCGTCCTGCTGCAACACACCGTCGCCCATCAGCCGCTGCAAATTCTCGGCGGCTTTGGCGTAGATTTCATCGGCGTACGGATCTGTTTCCGCCGGCAAATCGATGTCGGGACGAACCACGTGCAAGAACGAATCCGGATTTCCTTCGGCGAGCGCGGCGGCTTCCTCGCGATTGACGACATCGTAGGGAACGCTGGCGACTCGGGCAGCTTTTTCCGCGGTAGGGCGAACGGCACGAAACGGTTGAACGCGTGGCATCGGAGAGTTTTTTTCGCTGAAGAAACAGGGGAGGGAAATCAGAAACGCGACCGTTATACGCCCACGACCGACTCTGCGACACCCCCGCACCAAAGGCCCGACGGCCGGCACCAAACAGGTCGATGGAGGCAACGCGCTGATGCCCTACGGCCAGTGAACTCGAGAAGCTGGCGTCAGCGCCACTGCCCGGAATCCCACGCAACCTCACCCCACCGTGACCCCACGCCAGCCGCCGATGCGGTAAGCCATTCGCGTAAGTTTCGTGTATCAGGCATCACGCGATACGCGTGAGAGATGATCAACGTCAAGACGCCCGTGTACACGTCGTCGCGATCGGTGAGCAGGGCGGCAACGACCGACGATTGGCTCGGATACCGCCGGTTGGCGAAGTCGATCGCGGCTTGTACTAACTCAGTTTCAGTCAACGATGTGTGTTCGCAGTGTGGGCTTCATTAGAGGAACGCGGATGCATCGGGCGCCAGAGCGTTTCGGTCTCAGACGAACTCTCTGAAAGCGAGGCAACAGGAAAACGGTGGGTGTCACCATTTGGCGATTTGGACCTGCGGTGGCACCGTTGGATGTTGGTGGTCGATGCAGTGGCTGTAAAAAAAAATCGCCCGGTGAAACACCGGGCGATTTTCGAAGCGACGCGGACGGGACTCGAACCCGCAACCTCCGGATCGACAGGACGAACCGTGCGCCTTCCCAATTCTTGACCTTTGCAAAGGAAAAGCCGTCTCCGACTTAGCAGAACATGTTATCTGGGTGCACTGCTTCGTGCAATTAGTGGCGTTGATTTTGATACTACAGGTTAAGAACCACGATTCTTGATGCGGGATATCAAGAATGCCCCCCCGAACGAACATCCTCCGGACGCTTCGGACGGCGAGCTTGTTTGTTGCATGGATTCGATCACCCGTCGCTTACGGAATGCCATTCGTTCCCCCATGGTTCATCAAGTCGCATTATTTGCTCGCCGGCGGACTATTATCTTTGCGATGCTTGCCCGTTCGACACCCCATACTCCGCAGAGGACTCACAGATGGAATATGAAGTCAGATTCACAGACCAAACTGAATCTATCATTTCCAATGGCTGGGACTCGGTTGAGATCAGCGGCAGCGAGCCGTCAGTGATCCCAATGCCTGGCGACATCCTCAACTTTGGCACGTCGGAATGGAAAGTGGTCCGGCGGAAGTTCTACTTCGTGGACAATAACACCACTGTAACCGTGGACGTGCTCTGCGAACCGCTGTCGCCGTAGAGCCGGCCGCCAGTGAAACGCTCGCCGCATCGTCGGCAGCGGCCTCACGTCGCCTCAGCGGCCCGTAGAGCAGCCGTGACGCGATTGCGGCCAATCTCTTCGCCGTAGATGGCAACGGCCCGTACGCATTGCCGCACGGCCTATCGGAGCGCAATGAACAGCCGATGATCCGCAGGGTGGGTTGTCCCACGAAAAGTTGTCTCACCGTGGGACAACTTTTCGCGTCCGAATCTGTCTCACGGTGAGGCGCTTTTTAGAACGGCGGCTCAGTCGGAATCAGTAACCGATCCGCCGCCGGTCGCTCGCTTCCTCGCCCAGCTTGTCGCGGGAACGCCCCGAGCCTTTTGAGTCCGATTCCGTATTAGCCGGCGATTTAGCGGTTTTTTCGCGGGCAAGTTTTCCACATTTCCCGTTTAGGTCTGCGGCTGGGGTTGAGATTGCGGCAACGCCTGCGGGTCAATCTAGCCGTCGTCGTCACGGAACAGGTACTTCGCTTTGACTGGTCTGACCGCGGTGCTCATTGAACTCTCCATCAGGTGCTTGTCGTGATTTAGAACCAAAACCGCCGCGCGGTTTGTGCGACGTTGTGTCGTTTCGTCCCGCAATTTAGCTGATTTTTGAAAACCTTGGCCGCGGGCAACTTTTCCCACTTTCGCCCCTCGCCTCTCTCCCGCGTCCTTCAGGGCGGCCAGAGCGACGGCTATTTGGCTCTTGGTTAGATTGCCCCGCCGCCCTCGCCTGGACGCTTACACGGCGGGACGTAGCCGCCCGGGACGAAAACGCGTCCAGTGGGCCCGAAGCTCTCAGCGTCGTCGCAAGCGGCTGGAATGGGCGTTCTTGACACTGATCCCGAAGGTTTTTCTCGGAGTTTTTCTCGGGATTTATGCCTCACGGTGAGGCTCATCGTAAGTTCCGCAGCGTCCACCGGATACGGATCGGTCGTGCAGCAACCGGCCACAAAAAGCGCCTCACGGTGAGGCGCGTCGAACGGCGAATTTTGCTTGACAGTCCGTTTCGGCCACAAGATTCTCACCGGTCTGGCCAGTCGGATGTCCCGGCGGGCAGACACTCAAAGGAGCAGGGCAATGGTTCGCTTTGAACGCGGGAAAACGTACTCACACATCGACGTGCAAGAGCGGTTCCGTTTTGGGAAACCGCAGCAAGCCAAGGATTGGATCAACGAGCACGCAATCCCGTATCTGCGGGTGAACAACGGAAAAATCTGGGAAATGGTTGGTGATCACATCATCGCGGCCATCACGGCGGCGGCGATGCCGCATAGCGAATGGCAGGGGATTCGTGAGCGTCGGGCCACTGAAAGCAATGGTGCGCATCAATGACGTGCGATCACGAAAACGATGACGTGGAAAACTGGGATTGGGACCATCCTGTCGTGCGAGCCGGCATTTTGCCGGAACACCTTGCCCGGCTGATGGTTGAAGGGTCCAGGCCCACCACTTACTGGAATGATTGGTGTGCTGCGAACAAGTCGCTTTGGAAGCGGCTGAAGAAGAACGGTCGTCGGTGGTTTTCGCTGCCGGCGATAGAGCTTTGGATACGCGAACCGCGGCACGACGCCGATGAGTATCCGCCTGGGATGTGACCATGCAAGCTGAAGACCGAACAGAGCCGATGCCGATCGTGCCGAAACGCGCGTGCCGGTGTTTTGACTGCCGGACGAGAATTGATCGCGGAGAATACGCTTACAGTGTCAATGGACGTACCATGTGTACCGGGTGCAAGACTCGGTATCAGTGGTCAGAGGCCGCCGGCAAGTGGCTGATCTTCTAGGACGTCTGCCAGAGCGGGAAGTTTTGGCGAAACGGACTACGCAGCGGCAAATTCAACTAGCTTCCAGTCACGACAGCAGCCGCACACCTGGGATCGTTGTGGCGGTTGCTAACTCCGTTTGCAGGATGTGGTTCAGCGAGTGGCCACTTCGAAACACGTCCCGATCTGCCCAATCATCGCGGGCATAGGTTCTTGCCAACGGAATAAGCTCCACTCGCTCCGGAGCCCATCGCTGAGCCCAGTCGGCGAATCTGGCAATGTCACGCACGTTCTTGTCGCTTATCACGTAATGCAGGACGAGAGGACGCCCCAGATCCCGGATCAATTCCATACCGCGTACCGCTGCGTCCCACGATCCACCGAGTCGGACCTTTGAATACGTTTCCTCATTCGAAGCATCGAGCGAGACGATAAACCGCTGAATCGATCCGTGAATCTTTTGGACCGTTGCCCACTTGCGTTCGATCAACGTTGCATTGGTGATGATGCCAATACCGATCGTTCCCCAATCAAACTCGTTCAGCAGCCGCACGTGACGCTGAGACGCAAACACTTCGCCAGAGTTCAGGAGCGTCACCTCTTCAATCGTCGTTCGGTAGTGCTCCAAGAACCTCCGCAGGAAACGCTCAGCTGATTCCGAATCAGCTAACGGGTCCGACAGACACCGTCCGGCCCGACACGACCAGCAGTGCAGGTTGCATGTCATGCTGTCGGCGATGTGCACATACTTCGGGCCGTGTTCCCAGTCGCCCCGGATTGGTGCTTTCATCCCCTCATCAGCGACCAACGGGCAACGCTGGCACAGAGAGTAGTCGCCCGATGCAACTTCTCGGCGGTGTGACTCGATCACCGCGCCGCGCCAGACGTCCTGGGGTTCCTGGGTGTAATCCGTTCGCTTGTCGTATGCGTCGTACCAGTTTGGACAGCAGGTGCTGCCCCAGCCGTGATGCAGGTAAATCGTTTCGAAGGGGACCTTGCAGCAATTGATCATTGGCTCGCATTGCATTGAATTAGCGGAATCTCGGGTAGCCCAAGTGAGCCCAACAGTCGCGGCCACTCGGTCGACAGCGCCGTGAACTCATAGCGATGGATGTCACCACACCCCGTCGTCCAGTGGTCCCACGGTGATCGTCCATGCGTCCATGGGTGCCAGCGTCTGCGGGCGAACTGTTGCAGCGATTCCCCACCGGCCGCCCTTACGCTTTGCTGAAACTCTGGCTCCAGTGAGATTGCATCCGCCAGACTCCGGTGCAGCCGATAGTCGCTCTCGATGATCTCGCTGGCATCACGATACACGGCGAATCTGTAAATCGCATTCCAGTCTGGGATGTGATTCCGAAGTTCCGTCACGGTTGCGTGCTGGTGCAACGGTCGCGTCAGCCCGGTGGCTAGCAGAATGTCCGCCTCTGGATTGGCGCTCAGCACATGGCGCGCTAGCGTTGTAGTGATCGATGTTCCCGCAGTCCTCGGAATGTGGATAAAAAGAAATCGTCCGCGAACGTAGAGCATCAGGTGTAGACCCCTGCGGTAGACGGACAGACGACCAGTCGTTTTGCGTTGCGTGCGATTGCCCGCGCCTGTCGGTCATCAGACTCGATAAACATGGCGGGCGCCGGGTTCGGTGTGTGAGTCTCCAGCCATTCCGAGTAGTGACGTGCCTTGTACGCGGCGATGTCGTCCCGGTTTCGCTCCGCCAACGTCTTGGCCGGGTGCATCACGAGTTTGTACCAGCGCATCCCATGGCGTCTCAGCCACGCTTCTGTCGGCTTGCGGTACTTCGCAATCCTTGCGGTGACAATCAGCGGCACTGGCTCTTTGCGTGGGACGTACAGCGGTTTGGCGTTCCGGATGAAGTCGAGATAACGCTCCCCGTCGTCGTCCTGCTCCGGTGAGCAATCCCGGCAGAGTATCCCGTCGAAATCGCAAGCCGTGTTCGGGCTCATCACCGAATTGAAGAGGTTCCACTCCAGCAGGTGCGGCCATGGCAAATCCACCACGTGTATGTCTGGTTTGACGTTCGCAGAAGGATTGACGTAGACAGCTGCCGTGGTCGCTTCCGGAAACTCTCTATCCATCACAGGGCGTATGGCTTTGAGGCTGTTGCCCGTCATCACGGTATCATCGACCACCAGCGCCCGCGTCTTTTTGATCGCGTGTTTTGATTCATTCAACCGCCACCCGTTGCCCACGTGGACAACGTCCCCCTGAGTCTGCCTGATCGCTGCCATCGGAAGGTGAAGATACATCGCAAGCATCGACGCAACGGACATACCCGAACGGGCAACACCGACTATTAAACCGATGTCATTGGGCACCATGCCCGCTAGCCGTAGAATGTCCTGCTGAAAGTCTCGTGCGGTGACAAATCGGGCGTCTGCCTTCGGCGCGAAAGCATGCCCCGGTGGCTGGTGTGGCCCAAACTGGGGCGGGTCAGCCACGCAACCAGCACCGGCAAGCAATCGTCGTTCGATGTCGCAAGGCTTCGGCAACAACAGACACCCGGTGCGCCCGTCTCGCGTGCCCCAGTTACCGCACTGGTTGGTCTCGCAGATAGCAATCGACTTTTGCAGGTGTGCGCGGTCAACGATTCGTGGCTTCACCTTGCGTTTCGGGAGCGGCTGTCCGGCCTCTCGTTTGCTTTGGCATACCTGGCACTCGTTGGATTCATTTAGTGCCGTCAGTCGCCCGCAGTGGACGCACGTGGATTTGTATGTCTTCATCTTCTTCAGCAGTTCCTTGCGTCCATGTAAAAGTCCAGCGACACGGACTCTGATTGCGTCGATGAACTGGAAGAGCCTGTGTAGCTCCTATCACCAAAGCAATCGCCTCCAGGCGAAACAGGCAAGTTGTAGGGATAGCCACTCGGTGTGTAGTAAATGAATTCCCCGTCTTGATATCGCGGCTGGCTGTTATTGGGCTTGAAGATCGCGTAATTGTCGATTTCAACCGTGTTGTCGTAGGGCTGCCCAAATCTGTCGGTGCCATGCGTGCGCACCTCACCGGTAACAGGGATGTACATATTCAGCGGGCAATTGTCGGGGCGATCCGCTTGGTCTGTGTATGACACACCGGACTGCGACACCAGCCCTTCGATTGTTTCCTCGGACACCAGCGGGGAGCTGGGATATCTGTTCCAGGTGCTCCACGAAAACGTCAACCCGCTAATTGGTGCAGCAGGCCACCTACACCCGACGCCTGTTGTTGGGCAGCACGGTCCGTAGCTGGCTCGATAGTATCCGCAGCAGCAGTTATCCGACATTGCCGGGGCGCCATCGGCGAACAGAATCAGACCGTCGTTAAAAATCGGGAACGTCATCAGCACTCAGTCCCCTCGATCACCTCATCGTCCACGTTTTCGGTGCCGAATACCGTGACATTTTTTCGCTCGATGGTGATACCCGATTCGCCAACGATGAAATCGGTTACCACCTGGAGCGTTTTGGGCGCTGGCACCAACGCCTCGAATTTGTCCCCGGTCAGGATACAGTAGCCTTTGTCCCCGGTCTCCCGGTACGTCGTCGTGCTCAGTGGATCACTGAGGTTGATCGACGCCGCGAACTCGGTTCCATCCAGCGCGATCAACTTTGCGGTGGCCGTGCTCGGCGCTTGGCTGTCTTGCGTCAGCTCGTAGCGCCAGAGCGGCTGAAAACTGGACAGGTTTACGACCGCCCAATCGTCGTTGATTTTGTCGATGACCTTGTAACCGGAGCTGGCTGATAGCTTCCAGCGCTCCGGCGTTGATGGATCGATGAACGCATAGGCTCCATCGGTCGCGTCAGACAACCGAACAACGGCAGCACCACCGATCACGACCCGCCCAAAGTCATCATCAGGCGTGTCGTCCAGCACGATACCGAGAGAGGCGACGCTGTCGTGCCATGTCGGTCGATCAGCCTCGCACACGAAGTCCACCAGTGCCTCGCGTGGATTGAAATCATCGGCATCGGTGACTGAGAGAACGTCATCCCACACGACCGCCTCACCAATCTCGTAATCCTCCCCGCTGATGTTCATACATCGGAGGATGACTCGACCGAGGTTTGGAGCTGACGGCGATGTCGTGATCGCGGACGCATTGGCCACGACCTGTTGGATCAATCGATTCTGATGACTTGCAGAAGGCTGATCGCCAGCTTTCACCAGTGGTATGTTTCTCGGTACTTTCACTGGTTGGTCCTAGCTGGGGGCTTTTGCTAAAGCGAGGTCATCCCAATCCGCTGCCGCGTAGACGGTGTGAACGTGGTACCCTTCGACCACAACGACACTGCGTTTGCTGTTTCCGCCAGCCGCGCCGTCATCGGTTGGCCCGGCCACGTCGTCCAGCATCTGTTTGAAAGAGAACCAACCCACCTCGTGGCCCTTTTTGGTTACGCCCGGAATCGTTCCGATCGTTACGTTGTCCAGATTCGGCGATGCCAAGAAACTGAACGTCAGCAGCGGGTCTTTGTCTGCGATAATGTCACCGTCTGCGCCGAGAAACAGCAGCTCACCGGGAGCGAAGCCCGTCCCGGTTACGAATCCACCGACACCATCGGGTTTTTGAAACTGCCAATTCTGATTGACCGTCCCAGTCAGTCGAGCCAGTATTTTGGAATACTCGATCTCGGTGTCGACGTACTCGTACGCAATCCGACCCGTGACGTTTACCCGGAGAGTCGGGATAACGATGTCCGATCCCCGTGGGGACATTCGATCGCCTTCCGGCTGCACATCGATCGCACCCCGGAAGTAGCGACACGGTTGAGCGGTAGCGGGGTCTCCCGCGAACGCTGGATAAACTCGCTCATTGGTCGACTGATAAAGTTTGATCGTCGCGCCGGTCGTCGACACGCTGACCTTCAGGCTACCTCCCACCAGCGGCGTGTCGCTGTAGTCGCCGGTGAGTTCCCAGCCGTTCAAAAATTGGTTGTCGTACGAGACCTCCTGAAGATTCAGATTGTCGTACGTATACAGGTCGGCCAAACTCCCATCGTCACCAGCAGCAAGCAACGCAGCGCGGCAAGTCTGAGGGCTGCTGTCGCCCTGCACTTTCCACGTCCGGCTCGCGCGTCCCGAGCTGCGGGTGCTCGCTCCGGATCGACCGCGCAACTCGGTGATGTAGAGGCCGTTTTTGACGATGACGTCGTTGTAGACTCCATCATCCAGGTCGGAATTGAGATTCCCAAAGCTTGATGCGACTGGGTCAGTGATCGTTGCCATTATTCAGCGTACCCGCCTTGTTTCTTGGTTAGCACTTTCGTATTGGTCGCAATCGCTGAGAGCTTCTCTAGCTGCCGCTCCTGCACGCTTCCAAACGCATTGAGTGATTGAGCCCCAACGGCAAAGCCCGACGTCGTGGACAGCTCTGGGGCTCTGAAATCCGATCTTGCGCGTTCTGGCCGTTGCGACTCCTGCTTGATCCGCTCTTCCTCTTGCTCTTTGGCAATGCGGATCTGTTCTTGTTGATCTGCGAAATCCTTTCGGGATGCCTTCTCGGCGCTGTCAGCAATTTTCGGATCCAATACACCCTGTTTTTCCAGGAATCTGATTCGGTCTACTTCGTCCTGGAGTTTCTCGTGGGCGGTCTTCATCGCCTCCGCGATCGCCTCGGCCTCGCGCCGTAACTGATCAGCAGCTTGATCCCGCTCGCCTCTCGCGCGTTCTTTGGCTTTCGCTGCGTCGTCGTCATCGATGATGCCCGCAGCCAGATCAGCATCAATCTGTCTTGATACTCGGGCGAACACCTCAGATGGCCCCACACCCTGATCGGACAACTGGCCCGCGCGCTCAAATACCGCGTCGACTCGTTCGTCTTGCCGCTTTTGGGTTTGCTCCTGTTGTTTCTTCAGATCACGCAGGGCTCGCGTTCTCTTAAGCAACAATTCGATCTGCTGTTTTTCCAGATCCATGCTTCGGATTGCGGAATCTTCGGCAGCATCCTTGCCCTGAGTGATCGCAATCCGCTCTTGTTCCAGCGCCGCCAATCGCGATTTCAACAGATCGTCACGGCGCTGGGCGATCGCTTCGGCGTCATCCGCACCGTCATCGGCGCCCGGCGCTGCCAGACCGGTCAGCGAATCAAGGATGCCTTTACGCTTTTCGGCTTCTCCCGTTCGTTCCTCATCGGCTGCCAGTGATTGCCGGATCGCCGCCAGTTCAGCCTCTGCGCCTTCGACGTTCGCACTGATGTCGAAACTGCCACCGATGTTTGAAATTTTGCCGACGATGCCTTGGATGCGGTCCAAGATCTTCCACGGGCGGATAAACATGTCCACGAGGATACCGACACTGTCGAGAGAGATCGAAATCAGCTCCCCAAAGAATCGTTTGACGAATCCGAGGAACCCGACAAACGCGGTTTTCGAAAGTGAGACGGCTCCTTGTATGCCCCGATACCAGATGAGCCTGATAGACGCCCACAGGGCTCGTGAGAGCTGCTCTGTATCGCCCGAACCGATCACCGCGCGAATTGTGTCGAAAACTTGCGAAAACGTGTCGGCGACGCCCCCAAGGGCTCCTTTTATGACGTCGAACGTCCCGGCGAAGTTGAACGCCTTTACCGCTGCGATCGCCATCATTCCAACGAGAACGCCTATGGCAGCCGTGACGCCGAGGATGATAAGCGTGATCGGCGCGAATGCGATCGAGACAGCGGTGCCAGCCGCAGCGGCAACAGCGCTAAAAATCCCCATCGCTACCGTACCGAGTGCGATCTCTCCAGTGAGTACAGCGGCAATGCCTCCCAGCGCGGTGTAGACACCAGTCAAGAACGCCGCCACCGTCGCGTTGGCAGCCTCCGCCGCAGCTAGCAGCGTCATCCCAGCAGCAAGCCCGGCAGTCGTACCGGTTGCAAACGCCATCGCCCCGGAAACCGACAGCACCACCGCTTCGAAAATACCGAGAAGCGCCGACGCTGCTCCGGAGACGAAACTCGCAAGCGACATCGCACCAGTGACCAAGCCTAAACCAATCGCAGCAATCTTCGCCGCTCCGGCAAATGCCAACAGGCCACCACCGGCAAGTCCGACAGTGGCGATCAACGCAAAGACACCACGCACCACGCCCTCATTCTCTCGGGCGAACCCAACCAAGAATTTCGACGCGTCGGACACAGTATTTGCGATGTCGGTGAACGCGGGGGCGAGTGCTCCGCCGATCGTCAGCGTGACTGATTTGATGACCGACTGAACGCGGTTCATTGCGTCCGTCAATTCGGCTGCCGCCTTGGTGTCGTCTTCGCTCAGCACCCGACCGAGTGAATCGGCCTCGTCGATTAAGCCCCGGATGCCCTCAGCCCCCAACGCGAGCAAGGGAAGCATTTCCCGACCAGCACGCCCAAAGATCTTCTGAGCCAATGCGCCACGCAAAGACGTGTCCTCGACGGCGGCTAAGCCGTCAGCGACTTTCAGCAACTGATCTTCCGGGGACAGGCCGTTAACATCCTGAAATGTGATTCCCAAGCGTCCGTAGGCGTCCACAGCCTCACCGGATCCACGAGACAGATCCAGCATCGAACGCGACAGTCCAAACATCGAACGTTCAACCGCCCCCAGGTTCGCCCCTGACTGCTCCGCGGCGAACCCCAGCCCCGAGAGCGTCTGAACCGCCACGCCCGTCCGTGCGCTCATCTTGTCGATTTCGTCGCCAGTGGACGCGAATGTCTTAGCCAACGCACCGAACACTCCGGCGCTCGCCAGCGACGACGCAGTCAAGATTCCACCGAGTCGACCAACGGAACCCGCGAACCGATTGATACGGCCCTGCATTCCACGGATGCCCTGTTCCAGGCGATCGCGAATTGAAACCTCAACGAATGCGTCGCCCGCTTTGATTCCTCGTCTGTTCATTCTGTGCCCTTAATTGAGGATTCCGTGCCATTCTGTCGGGATGGTTCCCGCTTCGACCTCTTCTTCCAGCGACACGCCGGAGAATGGACGTGGCTCGACCCTCGCTGTACGGATACGCTTTTTCTTGCGGCTTGATGGACGACTGCGGCGCGTGATTGCGTACCAGGTCGACCCGTCGTAGCTTTCCTCTGGAATGCGGATCGTTCCGCCGATCTCCAGAGTTCCGGGCACCGTCCCGTCGACCGGTTCGATCAACGATTGCCGCTTGTTCAACAGAACGGGACCGACGACGACTGAGTGTTGCTGTTGGTCATAGGCAAACAGAATCGTTCGCAGCGATGCAAACCCGGTCGTGTGTGCCGATGGAGGCTGCCCTGGCTTACTCGGTCGCCTGCGTTTCCGAATCTTAGAACGCATGCGCCGACGGATGTACGACCCAACACGCGAAAGCGCCCGGCGCTCTTTGCTCTCCAGCTGATTCCGGATCTTGTCCGAATCGAAGAAGTTGGCTTTTGAAACTTTGAAGTCGAGTCCGATCATTGGAAGTCTGACGCGTCGCGGTACGGGTGAAAGTCGAGCATGGATTTACCTTGGTTGCCCAGCACCGCCATCATTCGCGCTGCCGGGTCCCAGTTCTGCTTCCGCGCCTCAACCGCTGCCGCGTGCAACTCCCGGAGGGTCCATGGCCAAGGATCTACTCTGGCGATGGCGCTGAGTTCTGCGACCCACTGCCACTGCTCGGTTGCGGTTTGGTCGGCTCGGGGATCATCGACAATACGGCCGCTGTCCCCTCGTCTAGCTGCCTCTCGAATTCGCCGGAGTCGATCAATTCCAGCAAACGCTCCTGCCCAGCTTTGATCGATTCGATCTGCTTCCGAGCGAGAATCGCCATCGCGGTTTGGCCTAACTTCTGGAAAAAATTTTCCGTCTCCGCGAGTAACGCGATGGACGCCTGATCGGCAAACCCATCTCCATAGAGTCGCTGTTCAAATTCGTCCGCGCCGATGCTCGCCTCCTTGGCTTGCTCTTCGCACAAGAGGAACAGATACGTCAGACGCTCCGTCAGAGACGAGATCAGGTACTGATACTGCGTCGGGTGGAACAAATCGATTCCGATACGCTCCCTGATCGCGCGGACACGCTGAAGCGACAGGGCGACGGTCCACTGCTGACCCATGTTGTCCTTAAACGTTTTCATTCGGTTCCTGTTCTTGATCGCTTGGGGGGGATTGCTTCGGCGTGTTCGCTGCGTCCTCGAATGACTGATAGAGCGCCCCGCCAATCCAGATGGTTTGGCCGGGCAACATGTCTTTCGTCAGACGGTCGATCCGCGCCACGGTGGCGCTGTCGCCGATGCGCTTCGCCAGTTGGCTGAGTCGCCAGATTTCAACCTCCACGTGTGGACTGACGGTGGCGACTTTGCGTTCTTTTGCCATTCCAGTTCTCCGGTTGGCGGTGACGGTCAGGGGTACTGTCAGGAGCGGGCTACGCGGAAACCGGATCGGTTCCGCCGGTCGCAACGACGACGTCTTGATCCGTCTCCAGATTCCCCAATTCGTCGATGGCTTCCGCCATGCCGAAATTGAATGTGGTCAACACCGGGTCAGCACCGTTGCCGCCGTTCGGTGTTTCCCCAAACAACACGGGCGCGACCACACCGCGAGCGTTTGCCACCGACAACTCGTCTGACAGGATCAGAATCCTCATCAGGGTGCCGTTTCGCTGTGCGCTCTTCAACGCAGCGTAGACAGCGTCGGCCGAACGTTTGCGAACGTACTCGAAACTGCCGCTAAAACCTGAGAACCCAGGTGTGTTGAAGTTGTAGTCTCCAATTTCGACACTCCCCAATCCGGGGCCGTCTGTGTACTGAAGATTCCGGTGCGGGATTTCGACCCATGCGGCTGCCTCATCGCTCAGTGAGTCATCGGTGTACCCGCCGCTCAGAAGCGTTTTGTCGTAATACATCTTCTGCTCGCGTCCGCTGTACCCGCCTCGGGTCAGCTTGCCGAACTGTGCTGCTACCGGATCAGTGATTGTTGCCATGACTATCGGTCCTTTTGTTTTCACGCGAGCGGCGCCCGCGATCGGGGGTGATGGTTAAGGGTTGGTTCGGTCGAGAGTGTCGTAGTAGCTGAGGCGAATCAGGGAGAGGTAAACATTTGAGTTGTAAAGACGATCAACATCCAACGTGACGCTATCAAGCGACCTGAACGCAAAGTTTTCGCTCCCGAGCTTCGTCATCTGCCCAGTCGGTGACCATAGCTCGATGATCTCTTGCGCCAACGCGTCCAGCTCGTCGGCTTCTTCTTTTCGTTGTTGCCGGAAATCGCTTTTGGTTTTCCCGGCGCCCTGTTGCAGCGGCGAGAGGTTTCCTAACACTCCCACCTCAACAACGATGATTCGTTCATTGACCGCGCCCTCGCTGGCATCGATCGATTGCGTTCCGTTCCGGACGACGATCAGCCGTTTGTTTTCGTACTCCTCGATCTCCTCACGCGAGTAATCAACGATCAGGCAGGTCTCTACCGTCTCGTCCTCAAACCCGCTCTGAAGCAACACCGCGAGGTTGTCGCGGAATCTCGATCGTCGAAAGTATTGGGCGTCCATGGTCAGCTAGCGCTCTGTCGTAACGTCGTGTGGATTCGGTACGAGACGCGTCGTGCGTCCGACCATCGCCAGCCCGTGGGGTTCAGACTGGGGATCACGTCGTAGACCGCCCCGCCCACATCAGTGATCGTCGCGCCCACGCTGGGCTCAACGGTCTCCTCTGTGTCCGGATCGATCATCAGTGCCCGGCGAACGATCCAATCGACCGTGCGGACCTCGGTGTACACATCGCCGTCAGACTGCACCGCATCAAACCGGGACTGTCCACGCACCGCCTGTTCGATGGCGATGGTGAGATCACCGAACTGATACGTCACGGCCTCCCCTGCGGCGCCCTCCAGGACGTCCGCGTGTAACGACAATGCATCATCGATCAGTGACATCGGCTTACGCGGCTACCGTGAGGAGCGCCTCGGTGTCGGTGATCTGATCCGTCACGACGATTGGCACGCCGTGCGCCTCCGTCGGGAACGGTGCCTCAGCCCCAGTGGCATTGGTCGCGGTTCGCGACTGTTGCAACTGTTTTTGGCTGCGTCGGCTCATCGCGAATGCGTTGGGCTTGCGTCCCGCCGGGAACAGGGCGAACAACTCGGACAACAGGTCATCGGTGAGTCCCTTGCCGCTGTCGGCGGTCAGGTTGCAGATCCGCCCCAAGTCTAATGTCGTCGAGATTTGCAGGCCGCCGTAGAACAGGATCGGGGTTCGCATCGCGTCGTAGACGCCGGTTGCAGATCCATCCAGCACGGTCGGGAACTCTTCGCCGATCTCGATCCGCCCGTTGGCACCGTACACGACGCTCACAGCGGGCTCACCGATTCGGATGGCCCAGACGGACGAAGCCGTGTTGGCGGTTGTGCCAGCGGCGTTGATGACCATCGAATCGTCCGAGTCGTCGCACGTCGTTTCATTGGCGAAGCCCCCAAAGCCATCCGCGTCTTGGCCGGTGCCGTAAACGATTTGCTTTTCGAAGTCCGCGAAGGCTGCCATCAAGTGATCTTTGGCTTCACGGGTTCGCAGCGCGTCACCGTTCTTGGACTTCAGGAGTCCCATATCGATCGAGAACCCGGCGTCGAACAGCTTGAGCGCCTTGACGACCTTGGTGTACGTGGCCTTCTTGTTTTCGCGGCCGTCGTTGATCGCACGGAAGCCCGTCGTGGGCGCCGCGGTTTTCTTCAACCACTCGTGGCTGGTGTCGTTGGACGCTTCGATTGCTGAGAGTGCCGCCAATAGTGGCGCGTCCTCCAGCAGTTCCGAAACTTCGATGTCGGAGATGTTGCCGTCGCCCAGTTGCAACAGCTCGGTTGTGGTGACGAATGCGTTAGCCATCGTTCGATTTTCCTTGGTTCAAAAGTGGTTTGTTGTGAATGCCCGCTATCGACGGGTCAGTTTTTGCGTGCCCGCGTGTACTCCGCGAAGCTGACCTTCTTCGATTCATCACCGGGGTGAGTCTCGATCGGGTGCTCTTCGCCAAGGTTGATCGACGAAAGCTTTTCCTGAGCCTCGCTCAGCGACCCTTGAGCTTCGATGAGCGCCGCCGCCTGCTTGTCGCAGAACAGTTCCAACGCCTCTTCGTAGCTCTTGCCGTCGGTAAACCAGTTGACGCCGTCTTCGGCACCGAACTTGTCCGTGTATCGCTTCTGTTCAGCGAGCAGTGATTCTCGCGTCACTTCTGGGGCTGCCGGTGCGTCCGGCGTTTCGGTCTTTGCCATGGCGGCTAGCTCCGTTTCTGAAACAAGGGAAAGCCCGTGGCTACTGAGCCAATGGGCAAAGAATTGGGACGCCCGGTCGCCATCGACATCGAATGCCGATGACTGGGGCTTGGTGTCGCTGATACCAGCGGCGTAGCTGAGAAATTCGTCTGCCTGACGGGCCAACGGCGAACGATCAAACAGACCGTCAGGGTTGGCCGCTGGCTCGTCGACCACGTCGGCAGCGCGCAGCTCTGAGAGCCGCACGTGTGGGTATCCGTGTTCGTTGCGATCGTCCGGGCTTTTGAATCGTTTGGTTTTGACGGTGCGCCCGTGACGGTCCTCATACTCGTAGTCCTCTTGGTGCGCCTCGCCAAACGCGTCCTCTGATTCGAAATCGTGATGAAACACGATCGACAGCCCAGCGGCGGCCGGGTCTTCATCGGTCAGCAGCATCACGTACTCGGCGAGATCACCGTCAGGCGTGCTGTGAGCGCTCTCTGCAAAGTGCAAATCGCCCACGGCTTTTTCACCCTCGACCCTGACGTCCATCAGGCGACCAAGGTGACGACCCATGCCGTCGGAGCACAAACCGGGATGAGTGAAGCGACACTTGAGCCCGGTCTCGGCCTTGCCCTGTGCGTACTCCGCTACCTGCTCGATGGTGATCTGGTCGAGCCACATCTCGTGGCCCAACGCCTCACCAACGGCCGCAAGCGATACGCCACGGATGATGCCCGCGCCATACTTGCCACCGGCTCGGTCGATCACCGGGTCTGCACCGTCTGCGCGTCCGAATCGTGCGTACTGTTTTGCCGGTGGGTCCATTGTCTTTGTCATTGGTCTGTCTCGATTACTTGGATTGCTTCCGGTTCCATCGCGTACTCCAGCGACACACCTTTGGATGCCGCGTACTCGCGTGCTTTCGCGATTTGATCGATGTTGTCGTAGAGGTCGGTGCCAGTCGAACGGCAGATTCGTTGCGGGTTGTCCAGCGCACCTTTGATCGCAGCCACGTGTCCGCGAATCTCTTTGCTGGGATCCCACCACGGCATCCCACGGGGCACCCACTCAAACGCGACGTCAAGAACACGCATGCCACGGGGCAGCGTCAGCCGTCCGTCACGGACCCATCCGGCGATCTTCCAGACGGTGTAGTTCCGCCGCATTTCGATCTGGTCGTCTCGCTTGTCTTTGCACGACCGTTCGTAGTGCAGCCACGCCGCTCGGCTGCCGAAGAAGTTCGTATGAGACTCGTCATAAAACGAGTATGGAATGTCCAACGCCTTCAACGCGACCTGGACCACCAACTGCGTGAACTTCTGGAACTCGCTGGACGGTTGCTTGGATTCGAGAAACTCAGCTCTGTCGCCGGGATCTAAGTCCAAAAGTTGGGGGCCGCTGCCGAAGTCGACCTTGTAACCAGCAGGGTCCCCGGTGCTCTCATCAGTCGGGCCGTCTTCATCCTCGCCAAGTTCGCCGGCCGATTCAGTGCCATTGCGATAGAACGCCAACGCAAAGAGCTGAGACACCTTCGCCTTGGCCAGTGCGTACGAAAAGTTTTCGTAGACGTCACGAAGGGGATTGAGAGCCGAAACCAGCGGCGAGACTCCACGCACCTGATCGCCGGCATACCGATCGAAGAACCCGTAATGAATCACATTCGGTGCGTTGACTCGGCGAACGAACTCAACCGATGTGTTGCTGGCCCGCCGGTGCAGGGCAAATGACAGAGGCCGGCCGAATCGACCGATCATGATCCCGTCTACCCAGTTTTCGCTGGCCCCCATATCGACAGGATCTCGGATTAGATCCGCTTGGATGCCCTGTAGGCGCCCATCGTTAAGTTTGATTAAGCCAGTGTCGCCATCCAAGACTCGCCGGGCCTCTGCCAATCGAAACAGCTTCTCGCGGCCGAATCGCCCTGATAGGTCAGAACGCGACGGGCGCGAATCATCCAACATGAGCCTTTCGATTTGTTGGTTTAGCTGCTCGTCCTCGTTGCGGCCGTGAAAGTCAAACGCCGAGACGTAGTCCAGGTGCCGCCGGACCATCCACGCCGCAAGACTCAGATTGCGGCAGAGATCCGCTGCATTCTCTTGCAGCTTCCTGCGTTTCGTTCCTCGTACGTGGTGGTCCTCACGGACCACACCGCGCGTGATGGCGCGACGTCGGCCGCGGGGATTCAACGCGTCGTAGGAGAAAAACGATGTAACGCGATTGGTGAAGGTCCCCAGCATCAGAAGCCTCCCAGGCTAATCCGGGAGGCAACGGGCCGACGGGTGCGCCGCGGTACCAAGCCATCACGCAGTTTCGTCAGCCGTTCACGCTCTTGCCGCAAGCTGGCCAAGTTGACCTTGGTGCTTGTGCCGTCGGTGGACACGCTCTCGATGCCAGACGCCAGTCTTGCGTCAATGGTGGCAAGACGCGTCTCAATGCCGCGTAAAGACTCGTAGCTGTTCATGCCGACGATCCTACGCGCCGTCGCGTGATTCCCCCCTACCGTGATGTCCGCGTCTCGGAGTTACTTGCCGCGAAAAGTGTCTCACCGTGAGGCGCTTTTTGGGGTGCGCGAATCACCGACTATGTTTCAGCCACACGAAACCGTAATTCGTCCATGGCGTCGGACATCGCCGGCTTCGGCGGCACCGCTTTCGGAAGTTACTTTGGGTTTGGCCCCGCGATTTACGGGTTTTTCGGCGGGCAAACTTGCCACATCGCCGTCGGTAGGCTCCGCCACCGGCCATGCCTCTTCGGCTTTCGCGGAAAGTTGTCTCACCGTGAGGCGCTTTTTAAGCGGGCAAAGTTTCCCGTTTGCCGCCGATAAGCTCTGCCGGCCCAGACGCCTCATCCGCCGCGTCGAAGCCCGCTTCGGCTGGCTCGCTCTCAGGGGTCGCAATCGCATCGGCCCCGGAATTTGCGGGTTTTTCGGCGGGCAAAGTTTCCCACTTGCCGCGAAAAGTGTCTCACCGTGAGGCGCTTTTTGGGCGGGACGGCTCACGGGTTGTCGAAGAATCTGTCTACCCGGTGCTGTCCGCACTGCCCGCACTGAGTGCGCCTCAGGACGAGGCGGGCGTACGGCAGACCGCTCGGGGAAACACCCTCTGACTTGATCGAGCGGACGTTGTGGTACCGTCCGCGGTTCGTACTCTTGCACTTGGGACACGCCGACGGGATCACGTCCACCTGCGTGTAAGTGTTTCGGGACTTTGCGGCCGTCTTTGGCCGAGTTCGTTTGGCTGCCATGTTGCTCAGCAAGCTAAGGGGGAAACTTTTCGACGCCGTTTTTTCGGCCGCGTGGTTGCTTTGGCCGCGGGGGACTTCTGGACGCCGTCTTCAACCGCAATGCCCTCGATGTGCGCGAGAACCGACGCACCGATCAGGCAGTCCCACAGGTCGTTCTCGATGCCGCTGTGTGATTGCTTCCATTCCGTCACCACGTTGCCGTTGCGTCCTTCTTGATCGATCGCGTCCTCGGCCGTCCAGTGTTCCGCGATCATGCGGTGAATTGTCGGACTCGCTTTGAATAGAAGAATAGCGCGGTCGGATCCTTTGACCGTTGAGAGCCGTTCGGCTGCCCATGACTTCCACCAGTTCGTGTCGACAAGAATCTCGCGGGCACCCGGTTGGCTTTGCGGTGGCGGTTGCATTCGGCAGTGAACGCCGAGCCGCATTCCCTTTTTGTGGGTCCAGAAATTCCACGGTCGGTTATCCGATCCGATGTACTGCCCCATCATTGGATGCAGCTTGCCGATGTGTTGAGATTCGCGGCAGAACCGCCGGATCACCCGTGTCGAGTGTCCCCACCGAACATCGATCCCCATGCGATCGATCCGCATTGCAGCGCCGTCGCCGCGTTTGTAGGTTCTAGTCAGCAGCTGGTCCGTCAGTACCTCCAATCCGGCGTATATCGCCTCATTGAGAATGTCGGAGTCTGCGGCCTTTTGAAGCGTGTACCGAATTTGCCGCTTGGCGAAATAGCTCTTCTTTTGATCGGGGTACGTCCCGTAGTCGATAACGTGACCACGTCCCGTCGAAGTCCACGCAACCACGATGTAGAACAACACGTTTCCCTGACAGTCCGCAAAGGCCGTGATCTTTTCGCATTCGGCCGGGACCACGTTTCGCTTGTCGCCGCCGATCCGTGCCGCGAGGTCATCGGCTTTCAGGTCAAACCGCTTTTCGATCACGGACGTCAGCGGCGCGTTTTGATACTCGCTGAAGAAAGTCGCTTCGTCCTGGAACCGAAGGTTGTATGCATACTGAAGTGCCGAGACGCATTCGGTACCAGTGTCGTCATCCTCGTCCAGTGATCCCTTGCGGGCTTCCCAGCCGACACGGCTACCCGTGTGCATTTCTTCGTAGTTGTCACGCACGAACTGATTCGCCGCCGATCCGTCGCCACCGATCCGCAATTCGGCGTGCCTAATCTCCCGGTACTCTTCCCAGATCTCTTCGTTCGCCGGCCACTCGTAGACCATCGCGCACGTGTCACCCTGCCACTCGGGAGACTGCTCTCGGTCCAGCAATCGGGATGACAGGTCGTCGTCGTAGATGACGGTGCAGGCGCATAACGCCGCGATCGCCTTGGACGGGCCAGCCATGCCCAACACGTCGCCCATGATCAGCTCGTACCGCTCCTGGTTCTGACTTGGCGACTTGGCCGATTTCTTAGTTTGCGGGTCGTCAGGCAATACGACGTCGGGCCGCAAAATTGTGCCATCAGGCAAAACCAACTGTTGCCCCCGGATGTTGCCGCTGGTCAAGCCGATCGCCGAGATACCGGCGCCCTTCAACGGGCAGCCATCGACCACACCGAATCCGATTTGTTCGGTGTTCCACACCACGCCTGTTAGCGTACCATTGCTGGTTTGCGCTGGCCCTTTCTTGCCCTCGCCCCCAAGAGACAGGATCGCGTGCAACTCCTGCGGGTATAGCTCGTGGAGACACTGGTTGTGCAGGAGGATTGTCTTGATGCCGGTCAGCAGCTCTTTCGCTTTTTTGGCTGTCGACGCGATAATCACGGCAAACCGACGATGACGCGTTAGGATCAGCCACAGAAGAGCGCGGACAAGGATCGCAGTCTTGCCTCCGGACCGTGGATGCGCGATCGCCTTTAGCCCGCCCCGGATCCCGATACGTTCGATCTCCGCAATCAATCGCAGATGATCATCCGACCAACCCAAAAAGAACGCCGCCGGGAAACAGTATTCCAGGAAGAACCGTAGCGACTCATCACACCGACGTCGCAGCTCGGCAAGCTCGCCCTCTGGCGCCGGCGGCAGATCCCCAATGTCGCGTTTTTGCGCGTTGATACGGTTCTGGCTTTCGTTCTTTTGGTCACGCCGTTTATTCGCCAAGGTCCTGATGTCCTATGAATGCGTGGAATCGACTGTTCCCTTAGCTATCGATCGCGCCCAGATCCCAGAAAGGACCCGTTTTTCTCGCCCGACTGCCACCACGTCCCCTCTGAGCTTCTGTGTGTTCACGCCCGCTTGGCCGTTCTGGTTGGCGTTGCGTTGTGAGGCCGTCTGTGCCGCTGGTTGTTTGCCGTCGGCGCATGTGAGCTGCCATCTGCTATCCACGGCTGGGCCTCATGTATCGCCGTTGCGATCGACGCGACTGCGACGACTGGCTGTCCCACGGGCGTCCCTCCACACTTGCAGTGCGTCGCACGCTTCCAGGTACGCGAGTTGCGCCCTACTGACCGGGCATCCCCGCAGCGTCCGCCAGTTGATCTGGCCGGTCTGAGCCACGCCGTAGTGCCAGCGGACAACAGACTCGTCCTCGCCGGTACGCAGGGCAGCCTCCGAGATCGTCATGAGTCGTGCACGCCGCTGGACGTACCACTCATGCTCCAACCGGTAGCATATCGACGGCACACGCCGGGCGAGGCCGTCCCTGACCCAGCGCTGCTGGACGCCCAAGCTAATTCCGAATCGTTCGCCGAGCGCGATACTCTCGCCGGAGATTACCGCGCGGAGAAATGCGCACCGATCGCGAAACGACCCACGATCGGGCAGGACACTGGGGCAGCTGACCACCTATCTATTTCCATCGTTGTGCCCTTTTTGGAATTGCGAAGCCCTTTCGCCGCTATTCTACCGCGGCCGGCGCGTGCTGGACATAGATCGTCCCCCGCGCGTAGACGTACTTCGCGCCGCTCGCAACGCGAATCGCGTACCCAGCAAGGCGTGGCTTCGATGTTACCGCCGCCGGCAAAGTGAACTCGACCAGATTGCTGTCCGATCCTGCAATCGTGATATCGTCCGAGTCAACCGTGGCGATGTGCTGACACCGCTCATCCTCGATGGCTACTGCCAGATCGATGCCGTCTAGATCGATCGGAGTCGTCCCATCGGTGTCATAGACCAGCACCGATACCGAGATCGTCTCGCCGGTGTATACGTTGATCGGTGTGCTGCTGTCGCGGTTGGGCGTGGCCGCGCCGGCGATCAATAGCTCGCTGCCGTCCACCCTCACTCCGCCGATTACGTCTGTCATGTGTGCCTCGTGTAGGTTGCCGTGCGTGAATTGTATGCGGCGATCACCGCCAAAAGCGCCTCACCGTGAGACACTTTTCGCTCGGATCCACCCAGGGAACCTGGATGCGATTTACGCCAAACGGGTCAAAAAACCCGTGCCCGAGGAGAAAACCCGACCCAAGTGGGAAACTTTGCCCGCTTCCCAGCCGCGGGAAATCCTTGCCCGCCAATCGCCAGGTGGGAAACTTTGCCCGCGACCGGATTTGCCTTTGCGCCTCACCGTGAGACAGGTTTTCGATGCCCAAAAAGCGCCTCACCGTGAGACACTTTTGCCCACCGATCCGCAAAGTGGGAAACTTTGCCCGCCACTTCGCCCGGCGATTTACGGCGTTTTAGAAAAACCAACTTGCCGTGGGAAACTTTGCCCGTCGATCCAAGTGGGAAACTTTGCCCGCTTCGATCACTCCCAAAAGCGCCTCACCGTGAGACAAATGGGGCTGCACATCGGCGACGTCGGCAATCCAATCGGAGCCGGCATCACCGTCGTATCGTGGAGTGGGTGGCGTGGGCTCGCAGTGCCAGCTGGCACGCTCGACGCGCAACAGACGCCGTGATGGTGGCCGTGGGACGCGTCGCAGGTGGCGGCAGACTGAGCATGGGCATCCGGTGGACGTTGACATCGTGCGAACCTCTGTTTGAGTTAGCGAAAGCGCCTCACGGTGAGACAACTTTTGTGGCCGCCGAAACACCGCGCGGCGGCCGTCGCGGGGGGGCGATTACGCCGGCTTCGGCTCGGTGACCAGCTGAATGCCGAGCCGCTGGCAGGACTCGGTGAATGCGTCAGAGATCGCTTGCTCGTGCGATGTGGGCCCGTATACCGCGTCGTGCAGCGTCAGGATCGGCACGTCCGGGTACCGCTCGACCAGCAGTGCCGCCACTGTGTGAATCACCACACTGCTCTCGACACGCTGTAACAGCCTGATCAGTGCGCCGTGATCCTCAGCATTGACGCGGCGAATGAACGCGAAGACATCAGGATACGTCTCACGCACGTAGCTCTCGACCGAGCGAGTGTCCGGCTTGGCCGCTCGCTGGTAGCGTCCCTTCTTCGCCAGGACGTCTTTCAGGAAGTGCGACTTGCACTCTTCTCGCGTCAGGCCGGTGCCCTCGACCAAGTCCTCGTACAATCGCCCCGTGGACGCCAACTCGATGTATCGCTCGGTCGACCGACTTCGTCTCGTTTCCCCGCCTATCGGGTTGTAAGGGTGCGCAGAGTAATATGGTAGTGATCCGTGGAAGGGTGGGGGTGGGGTGCTGTGTGTGGGTGGGTGGGTGTTGCGTGTCCGTAGCAGTGTCGCGAGCATCGCTGGCTGACTGTTGACGATGTCCACACCGACGAGCCTCTCCCCGTTGTCGTCGATGAGGTGACGTTTCAGGTCTCGACGTAGTGACGTGATCCCATTGTGTGCTCGTCCCTGTGCGCAAACCGAGTATCTCATTTGTCGTCGGTCGATTTGCTCGACTAGTAGTCGCTGTCCCAGTCGCGACTCGATCGGCATGTCCTTGATGTCCGTCAGGGCCGCGTCGAGATCGATCCGCAAGGATTGCTGCATCTGCCGCAGTGCGTGGTGGATCGGCGCCCACGTCGCCTCTCGCTCGTCTCTGCACCGCCGATAGTGTTCGGTGAGTCGATCCCGGATCCTTGGACATGTGGCCGGCGTCCAGTGGATCGAGTCATCCGCGAATCGATCACCGATGCGATATCCGAACGACTTGCGCTCTGTCCGACTGAATGGTTTCCGGTTGAGTGTGCCGTCGGCCAATAACGGTGTGATGATCTGCTTGCTGTATCGCGATCCGGTTATTGATCGCAGGTGCGAAGCGTTGAGCCTCGCCAGTCCATCGTCGCTGGTCGCCGAGTGCCGCATCACCAGGCCGACGAAGTAGCGTGCGCCGTCGGTGTATGTGAATGAGATTTTCTTCGTGGCATCGAACGTTGACGGCGCGAAAAAGCCAACTCGCTGTAATCTTTTCTTGCCGCTCGGCGGCGACGCGGATAGACTCATGACGTGTGATGTGGGTAGGTGATTCTGGCGCGAGTGGTTTTGCGCTGGTCTCGCGGCGGCGAATACGCCGCTTCCATTGGGAGTGTCGCTGTCGTGGTGGTTTTGATCGCTACGCCTGTCCGGATCGCACAGGACTCCGACTGGCCCTGTCGCGTGTTCCAGAAAAGGGGGCGGCGTCAGTGATTGCTGACGCCGCTTTTTTTATGCGCTGGCCTCACTCGTTGATCGCATCGAGAAAGCGTGTGAGCGCCTGCCGACTGGTGACGGTGTTGCGGCCGCCGATGCGGAGCGTCTCCAGCTTCTTGCCTTTGAGGCCGCGGTTGGCCCATCGCCATAGCGTGCTGACGTTCGGCCGGTTGGGCAGCTCCTTGGCCGCCTGAGACATCGTGAGAATGTCCTCGGTGAGCAGGTCGGTGGACTTCATGCGTCACCCCCGTCGGTTTTCGCATCCGCTGCGTTGATTTCATGGCGGATGCGAGCGAGCGAGCGCCGGCTGTAGATCGGCGTTGTGTCGGCCATGCCGGCCGGCCTGATGTCAGGGCACGAATCGATTACGTCTGTGACGCGGTCCAGGGGCTCGCCGAGTAGCTCGGAAATCCTCGCTGGTGTTAGGAAGTGTACGGCCTGTTGCTGCATTGCTTCGCCTCCAGGAATGAGTGATGGGGTACACCATTCGTCCCAGCGGCGCAAGAAAAAAACCGATTCACCGTGGTTTGCAGGGTGAATCGGTTTTTTCGTGGCGATAGCGTGGCGATAGCGCCGGTCAGAGCCGCCGCCGCTGCGGCAGGCCTTCCGATGCGAGGTCGCGTTGCTGCTGTCGCTCCAGCTCCTTGATCTCATCGATCCAGAGATCCTCGCCGTCCTCCCCAGGTTCGATGCCGCATAGGTCATCGCGGTATTCCATCACTTTGGGCGCCGTCGCCACGACGAAGTTCTGTCGCCAGTACTCAGCCACTACGCTCGACCGCGATACCTGGGCCTCATCGGCTAGCTCGCGTTGGCTTTTGGCCGGCCGGCCCTTCGTCAGGCGTATACGCACGGCTGCTACGTTCAGACGCTCCACGATCTCCTCTCGCGAGAGTCGCTTCCGCGGCTCGTGCGACCGCGGCTCGTACGACCGTGCTCGCTCCGCCAGCCGAAGCAATTTCATGGCGGCCGCATGGTTGATCTGGCGAATTGCTGTGATCCGACGACCAATCGAGCCCGGCTCCCCTTCGTCGCGATCAGGCAATGCCCGCTCGAGCGTCGCTCGGTCGCTATCGGCATCGAGACCGGCCACCTGGAGGATGTCACGGCCATCGACAATGGTCGTACCGGACTCTGGACGATCGAGCAACGCAGAGTAGCTACCCGGAGCCGGGTGCCCGTCATAGATGCTCTTGCGGTCGCACCACAAAAAAGTGATCTGCATAAGCCTGTCGGCCGCCTGCCTGGCACAGTCGCAAATTTTCCGCGACACGTGGTCAACGAGTAAATTGCCGTCATCATTCATCGTAGAAATCCAAAAAAGGGTGAGTGCATGATACCTAAGTTTGTCTCACGGGGAGACACGCTCAGCCGATCGACGGCGCCCGCTTGGCCGCCTCGATTGCCACGGCTTCACTCAGCTTCGCGTAGTGCTCCGTCATCGACGGGCGACTGTGCCCCAACAGTGCCTGGGCGTATTCGACACCAAGCGCTTCGCGTACCACACTGGCGGCCGTGTGGCGAAGCTGATACGGATACCAGTGATCGGTCCCGGCTTTCTTTGCGGCTCGCTGGATCGCATGTCGGTAGCTGGATGCGTCGTAGCGGTCACGCGGCAGTTTTTTTGGGTTGGCTTTCTTCCGGGACACCTGCGACGGCTGAACCTTGGTTTTGCGATTCTTCCGCAATTGCGCGTTACGCCATTCCACGGCCTCTTTTGGCGAGAAGCAAAACGCTTCGGGCTCGCGTTTCATGTACGGGATCAACGCCAACTTGGCATCGCCAACAATCGGAACTCCTTTCGTTTTGCCACGGTGTGCCGTTTTGTGGCTCGATGGGCGGTAGATCCATTCGGTCCCGTTTTGATCGATATCACAGGGACGCATCTTGCAAACCTCAGATGGTCGCATCCCGGTCGCGGCCTGAATGCGAACCATTGCTTTGATGATCGGGCTGAGATGCTGAGCGGTTAGCCGTACCGCCTCGATGTCCACCGCTGTAACAGGATTTGATTCCTTGGCGGTAGTTTGCCCGTACCTCAGCGGCTCAAGCGACTGGAGAGCAACCAATTGATCAGGCTTGATTAGCTCGCGGCTGACTCCGTGTCGGAAGATCGCGACCACGTTTCGGGTCTGGCGATTCACGTACGATCGGCAGTTGCCGGATTTCACGAACAACTCGCGGACGTCCGAAAGTTTTCGCGGCCCAAAGTCGGCTGCGGGTTCGTTGCCGTACTCGTCTTCCAGCAACTGGCAAAGATTTGTGAACCTCTCCAGCTCTTGCTTGTTGTTGGCATACTTGGTTTTGACGTGTTCCCTGACTTCACCCGTGACGCAACGAACTGTGATCACGGAATCGACCTGACGCTCGGGTTGTTCCGGTGGTGACGCCATTCCGTTGGCGATGTACTCGGCAACGAGCGCGTGATAGCGTGCCTGGGCCTCAACCGAATCGTGTGGCCCTAAGTAGTAGTTGCGACCGCAGAACGTGACGACAGACTGGCCGCTGACGTGGTACCGCATCGACGGTACACCCTTTTTGCGTGGCATAGTAGAAAGCCTTCTGCTGGGATTCTTGATATCGATTTATCAAGAATGCTTCCGGAGACAGGCTGCACGCCGAAGTGGCGGTTACGCTAAGTCGCGTATCGACCAAGAGTTAAGAAAGCGACGCGGACGGGACTCGAACCCGCAACCTCCGGATCGACAGTCCGGGGCTCTAACCAATTGAGCTACCGCGCCGAAGTTTGGTTCGCAAAATCTTGCGTTCCATCCTTCGTGGATGCGGGATTATATCGATGGTCGATCCCGCCGCAAGACCATGCTTCGGCTCATTTGCAGATCTTTCTTTAACCTTCTGGGTCGGATTGTTTTGACTGGTCCCATTTTGCCAAAAAAAACACGCTCGGGACGATTCGGATTTCTGCCCATCCGTCAAATTTTGTGCTTCAGCGGTTGCTGGAGACCTAGCGTTTTTACGGTGGATTGCGTTTCGAGACGCAAAAATCCGCGTGCCATTTTCGATTTCCCGTTCACATGCCCCAAAATCGTCGCCATGTTTTTTAGCTTTCACCCGCCTTTTCTGGCCTCCGCCGGCGACTTGATCCGTGACGTCGGCAACGAATTGATCACGTATTCCAACCAGATGACCACCACACACTGGGGAATTGTCGCCGGATGCGCCGTCGCTTTCGGCTTTTTGTGCTTGAAGGGCAGCGGTGTAAACCGATAACAGCTTGGCGACGTAGAATCACGAGAGATCCCGAGTCATTTGTTGGACCCGACTTTCGACCGGTCCGGTCGGCCCACCACCCGGCGAGCCCCTTCGCACGGAGAACTGGAAATGCCACTTTTTGAAATTGAAACCAACTCCCATATCATCATCACTTGGGCAGAGAACGAAGATGCCGCTCGTGATGTGGTCCATGACGCCTATCCCCATGACGAGGTTGTCCGGCTGACCAAACGGCCTCGCGACACCTGGGTCATCAGCAAAGGCGCTCTGGGCCTGACCAATACCACGCTGGATCCGTGCATGGTCGCTCGCGAATGTCTGAATCGATCGGCCGGCGACAAGGTCAATGCGATTCGTTTGTACCGAATGGAAACCGGCAGCGATCTCGATCAGGCTCGCAAAATGATCGAATCGAACATGGTCATGGGCTGGTAGCGAAAGCCAGGCCACCGAGCCGCCGGGCATTTTCCGACGCCACACGTGCGGCGAGTTCTGCGGCTTGGCGTGTTCCATGCCCCCGCACGTAGCCGTGCAGGAATGCGCCGTGATAGGTGTCTCCACAGCCCGTCGTGTCGATCGCCAATTCCGGCGAAATCGCCGGCTGGTGAAAACCCGATCCCTCTCGCTCGACCCAGGCACTTCCCGCCGCCCCGTCGGTGACGGCGACGATCTCGCAATCGAGGTCCTCCATCAGCGACTCGGCCAACTCCATTGCCGGGCGACGACGCTCGGAATCAGACGGCGGTTGCAGATGCGATTCGGCAAATTGCCGCGCGACGATCACCAGATCGGCGGCGCGGAGCATCGGCAAAATTTCGGGGCGATAGCGGTATGCCCCACCATCGAATGAAATCTTGACTCCGCTTTCTCTGGCAACGCGAATCGCCTGCAGACAAACATCGCCATGCCGTCCATTGAAATGCAGGACGCGGGATCGCGCGATCAGCTGTTCGATTTGCGGCGTCCACTGCAACCGTTCGCACGCCGAGCCGGGCGAAAAGACGATCGTCCGCTCGGCGGATTGTCTTTCGGACCAGATCGAAGCGACCGAACTGGTTGTGCCCGCCGATCGGACGATCGCTTGCGTGTCGACGCCTTCAATGTTCAGTGCCTGCAGGATTCGAGTTCCCGCCGCGTCCTCGCCAAGGGAATCGATCAGCGCGGCGCTGGAACCCAGTCGTGCCGCGGTCGCCATCGCGACGGTGATCCCACCGCCGATGCCCTCAAGGTGTCGTTCGGCCTGGACGACGGAACCGGGTTGCGGCAGCGCGTCGACCAGCATCAGGCTGTCCCAAACGGAGACGCCGATGCCGACGATGTCCATTCGCTGACTCATCCTTGATCGATCGGTTCTTTTGTACCGCTGGCGACCGACGCCGACGCGGCCAAGCACATCGCCACCGACCAGCGCCCGTCTTGGGCGGTGCAATGCAGCGGGCGGCCGGATTGAATCGCCTCGGCGACGCGAACGATCTGGTCTTCCAGTTCGAACAGCTCCCCGGTCGGCTTTTCGATCGGCACATCGACCACTTCGTTGCCGTCAAACGCACGCAACTTGAACGTCGGGTGTCGGGTCCGGTCCATCGCCCCGCTCCAGGAAGCCCACAAGGCGCCTTTGCTGCCGGTGACCTTGGCGGTTTGATGGTGTTCAAAGGCGCTAAGGGTTTGTGAGACGACGGCGTAGGCGTCGCCGGCAAAGTGCATGATCGCACTGAAGTTGTCTTGCAATTCGGGACGCTCCGGATCTCGAGAATTGGCCGTCGCATAAACCGACTGGGGCGTGCCTGCCGATTCCAAGTACCAGCGTGCGAGATCGAAGAAGTGGATCGGTTCTTCCAAAATCCAGTTTCCGACCCGATTGATGTCGTAGCGCCAACCGCCCGCACCTTGGCGATACGGGTTTCGGGAAAGTTCGACCAGACAGTACTGGGGCGTGCCGAGGAACCCGTCGTCGATCATTTCCTTGACCTTGCCCCACATCGACGACAGTCGCAGTTCGTGACCGACGCACAGCAACCGATCGTGCGATTGGGCCGATGCGATCATCGAATCGCATTGGTCCAGGTTGATGCCCATCGGTTTTTCGAGCAACAGGTGCTTGCCCGATTGAAGCACCGCCGTGGCGACTTCGTGGTGCAGATGGCTGGGGACGACGACATCGATCACGTCTAAGTCGTCGCGTGCGAGCAAGGCGTGATAGTCCGTCGTGACGAAGGCGTCGGGATACGCCTGGGACGCATCGGACGCCGTCGACTCACTGTGTGCGGCGATCCCGATCAGCTGGGCGTTGTGTGCTTTGGTGATCGCATCGGCGTGGTGTTTTCCCCAAGCGCCGAAACCGATCAATCCATATCGAACCAGGTTCATTGTGTGTTTGTATTAGGGAGGAATGCGTTGGAAAGTAAAATACCGACGCGGCGGACGATCGGTGGCGGTAACCGAGGAAGTCAGACGTTCTCAATTTCGTAGCCGGAGCGATAATTTCGAGACATCAAACCGTTTGCTTCTTCGTCGCTGACGACACGTTCCGATTCGGCGTCCCATCGGACGGTGCGGCCCAACCGCAAGGCCAGGTTGGCCAGGTGGCAAGTCGTCAACACGCGGTGGTGCGTGTTGATATCGGAAATCGGCGTGTCACGTGTCTTCAGGCAATCGACGAAGTTTTGCATGTGCGACGTCGGTTGCCTACCTCGATACAACTTTGTGATCGCATCGTCGTCGAGCGGTTGGTCTTTCAACGCGTTGACCGGGATGCCTTCCAACGTCCCGCGATTGACGAAGAACCGTCCGCGGTCGCCTTCAAAGGTGATTCCATTTCGCTTCGAATCGATCTGCATTTCGATGCCGCCGGGAAAGTTGCAGGTCACCGAGAACTCGATGGGGGTGTTGTACATGTCACTTCTGGTGGGCATCCCGGCTTGGAGCGGTTGATTCATCGTGGCGGTTCCGCCGACCGAGATCGGTCCACCGTCTTCTTGGCCGATCGCCCATTGCGCGATATCCACGTGATGGGCACCCCAATCGCACAACTGGCCGCCGGCGTATTCGAACCACCAACGAAACGTGCGGTGCGTCCGCTGGGGGATGTACTCGGTCAGCGGAGCCGGGCCGAGCCAGCGTTCCCAATTAAGCGACGCGGGTGGCGAGGTGGAGGCGAACGGGCCTCCCTTCCATCCGGGGCCCAGTCCGATATGGATGCGTCGCAGTTGGCCGACGCGGCCGTCGCGAACCATCACGATCGCTTTCAAAAATCGCTGGTCATATTCGCTCCGTTGCTGCGTCCCGACTTGGAACACGCGGCCGGTTTCCTGTGCGACAGCGCGCAACCACTGGCCTTCTTGGATCGTCACGGCGACGGGTTTTTCGCAATACACGTCTTTGCCTGCCCGCATCGCTTCGATGGCAATTTTGGCATGCCAGTGATCCGGGGTGGCGATCAGCACCGCTTCGATCGAAGGGTGATCCAGGACGCGACGGTAGTCTTCCACGATCGTCGCTTTGCCGCCGCAGATTTTTTGGTTCGCAAAGTCGGCGGCGACCGAATCGAGTTCACAGATCATTGGGATGTCGCCCAGCGAAGCGGCTTGGGTGCCGATCGCAATGCCGCGGCCTTGTCGTTTGGTTTCCGGTTGCCAGCCGGCGCCGATCAACCCGAAACTCGGACGATCATTTTTCGCCGCAGTCGCATTGCCCGTTTGGTAGGCAACCGTGGTGGCCGCGATGCCGGATGCACAGCGTGCCAGAAAAGTTCGCCTGGTCGTTGACATGGTGGGTGGTGTTTGAGGAGGGAGGTTGGGTGGCGTAAGCTTCCAGCTTGCGATCCCCTGGAGCAACGCTCCAGCCGACAAGCAAGCACAACACGCAAGCTGGAAGCTTACGCCACGGATCGCAAGCTGGAAGCTTACGCCACTGGCAATAGTGTAACACTGACGGGGCGGCATCGGGTAAGCTGTTGCTTCGAGCGGCTTGATTGCTGCCCCGCCCCCCTC
This sequence comes from Stieleria neptunia, assembly GCF_007754155.1. Taxonomy (NCBI): domain Bacteria; kingdom Pseudomonadati; phylum Planctomycetota; class Planctomycetia; order Pirellulales; family Pirellulaceae; genus Stieleria; species Stieleria neptunia. The sequence continues at coordinate 5,816,009 of NZ_CP037423.1, forward strand.
TCCTCCCTTCATTGCACCGGTATTCATGACTCCCCTACAAGGCATGCGTCACACTGCGATTCCTGGTCAGCGAAACGAAAGTGACTCGTTGTTCCCATTGGCGATGACCTGCGACAAAGACGCAGTGACGCTGGATCAATTCATCGCTTGGGTGTCGGAAAGTCGCGACGACTTGTTGGCACTTTCCAGTCAGCACGGCGCGGTGGCGTTCCGCGGGTTTGCGACGCCGACGGTGGATGATTTTGACGCGTTCGTCCAAGCGTTGAATCTGGAGAATTTTCCGTATGCGAAATCGCTTTCCAATGCGGTCCGCGTCAACCGGACGCCGCGGGTGTTTTCTGCCAACGAAGCCCCGCCGGAGGTCAAGATCTTCTTTCACCACGAGATGGCTCAAACGCCGCTGTACCCCAAGTACATTCTGTTTTACTGTGAAATCGCACCGGAGTCTGGCGGCGCGACGCCGTTGTGCAGAAGCGATATTCTGTTTGCGAAACTGGCCCAGTTGTGTCCGGAGTTTGCGGCCAAGTGTGAATCGACCGGGTTGCGTTACACCAACGTGATGCCGGGGGTTGATGACGCCAAATCAGGAATGGGACGGAGCTGGCACAGCACGCTGGGAGTGGAAACCAAGGCCGAGGCCGAAGCGCGGCTCGGCGAGTTGGGTTACAGCTACGAATGGCTCGCCGACGATTGCCTGAAGGCGACGACCCCGCAGTTGCCAGCCGTGATGGAGGTTTCACCGGGACAAAAGACATTTTTCAATCAATTGATCGCGGCCTATTGCGGATGGAAGGACGAACGCAACGACCCCTCCGATGCGATTCGGCATGGCGACGGCACGAAGCTTGATCCAGACGCCGTCAACGTGGCCGTTCGGCTCGCCGAAGAACTCGCCTATGACCACCAATGGCACCCCGGCGACATTGTGTTGTTGGACAATACGGTGGCGATGCACGCGCGACGTCCCTTCAAGGGAACACGAAAAGTGTTGGCGTCGTTGGCGGAAATGCGAACGCATGCTTTTGACGCGGTGGTCTAGCCGACATGGATGACGAAAAACAGAACCCTGTTGAACCGCCGGTCGAGCCCACCGGTGAACCCGTTCATCTAAACCTGGGCGAGGGCTCGTCGGGGCGCTGGTACCAAGGCGTGACGCGTTACCAGTGGTTGATCCTGATCATCGCCTGCGCGGGCTGGGTGTTTGACGTTTACGAAGGCCAGATCTTTAACATCACTCGCAGCGACATGTTGCTGGAAGTGTTGGAGGGTGACGAAGCGGCGGCCAAGGCGTGGGGCGACAATTTTTTGGCCATCTTCTTGGCCGGCGGGACGATCGGCGGGCTGTTGTTCGGATCCCTGGCTGACCGCTGGGGCAGACGTCCGATCATGATCGCGACGATCCTGATGTATTCCATCTTTTCTGGGATGACGTATTTCGCCAACGACATTTACGTGATCGGGGTGCTGCGTTTTCTCGTGGCACTCGGGATCGGCGGTGAATGGGCGGTCGCGGCAAGCTTGGTCGCAGAAGTGTTTCCCAAGAAAGCTCGCGCCCAGGCGGCGGGGATTTTTCATGCCTCCAGCATCTTGGGGACGTGGCTCGCCGCGCTCTCGGGCATCCTGGTCGGCAGCCACTGGCGCTACGCCTACCTGCTGGGCGTGTTGCCGGCATTGCTGATCGTTTGGGTGCGGGCGAGCGTGAAGGAACCCGAGCGTTGGCGGGCGATTCGCAACAGCGACGTGGGGCAGAAGTCGGGCAGTTTCCGCGATCTGCTGTTGAATCCGAAATGGAACGGTTTGGCGTTTCGCGGCATGTTGCTGGCCGCGGTGGGATTGGGAACGTTTTGGTCGGTGACCGTTGCGGGCCAGGATCTGGTCAGGGCGTTGTTGCTGTCGCTCGGAAGCGATCCCGAAGCCGCTGGGGCGAAGAGCAAATTTGCCTACGGCATCGTGCAGGCCGCCGGTGGCGGTGCGGGGCTGCTGGCGTTTGGTCCGCTGTGCGCGCGTTTCGGCCGCAAGCCGACGTTTATCGCCTATCACATTTTGGCATTGTTGATCGTGCCCGTCGTGTGTTTTCTGCCGCAAACGTACGCACAGATGCTGTTCATCCTGCCCGTGTTCGGATTCCTGACGTTGGGGATGCACTCGGGCTATGCGATCTATTTCCCCGAATTGTTTCCGACACACATTCGCGCGACCGGAGCCAGTTTCTGTTTCAACGGGGGGCGTCTGTTGGCGGTCCCGGTGCTGTTGTTTTCCGGCTGGCTGAAAGGGCGTGAAGATGTCTCGCTTCAGCACGCGGTCTGGTGGCTGTCGTCGTTGTTTGTAGTCGGTATTGTGGTGATGTTGACGCTGCCAGAAACCAAGCAGCGAGACTTGGTCGAGAACTGATGTTTTCTGGCGACCTGACCGTTTTCTTGTACATCGGCGTGATCGCGTTGGCGGCCGGATTCGTCCACAGCGCGATCGGATTCGGATTCGGAATCGTCGCGGTGACCCTGTTGCCGCTGGTCGTCGAAGTTCGGCAGTCGCACGTGGTCATTTCAACGGCCAGCGTTCCGGTGTTGATGATGGCCGCGTGGGCCTATCGTGAAGGGGCCGATTGGTCGGCCCTCTGGCGAGCGTTGGTCGGTGCGGCGATCTGCATGCCGCTGGGGTTGTTGGCATTCGAGTGGGTTTCGCCCGACTGGTTGATCCGCGGAACGGGGTTGGCGATTTTGGCGATGGTGGGCGTCAGTTTTCGGAACCGGCGGCGGGCAAAGATGGAAACGAAGTCGAGCGGTGGATCGTCATGGTTGGCCGGTGCGTTGGGTGGCTTTTTGGCCGGTGCGGTGACAATCGCCGGGCCGCCCGTCGCCGCGTACGCCTTGTCACAGCCATGGGAACCAGCCCGGTTCAAAGCGTTTTTAAATCAGTTCTTGTTTGCGGTGTCGTTCTACAAAGTCACGGGGCTGGCGGTCCGCGGGTTTATCGATCAAGAAACGCTGGTGCAATCGGCCGCGCTGGCCCCGATGGCGATCATCGGCATTCAAGTCGGCGCGATGTTCAGCCGTCGCCTTTCGACGCGACGGTTCCACGCGTTTGTCGCGATCGCGTTGGTGGCGGTGGCGATCTATTTCGTCGTCAGGGGGGCCGGCGAGTGAACGTCGGCTAGCGAATCCAACCCAGGTAGTCGCGAAGGATGGACCAGCGTGGTTCGTTCTTGCCGTTGGTTTTGCCCAGCACCCAGTGGTTGTAATAGTCTTGGGCGGTGCCGTCTTTCTTGCGCAAACCGACCCAATACTCCAGAAAATCGCGCAGCTGTGCGTCTCGATTTCCGACGGCATAAAAGAGCGGCAAGCTGGCATTGAGTTCGTTGGGGATGACGACTTCGAATCGGGGGTACATCAATGTAAATGCGGAACCGCTTTCGGCGCTGATCAGCAACGCATCCAGGTCGGGGTGTTGACCGTTGAAGTAATCGCGATTGTCGGGGATTTCGACCAGAGTGGCGTCGGGGAGCGCGGCTTCGATCCGATTGACGAATCCCCGGCTGAGATCGGCAAATCCGATTTGCAAGTCATCCAGGGCCAAGATCCTTTTCAACGTTCGGAAGTTGCCCGATCGAAAGTCTCGTGTGACCAACGCCAGATTCACGTCCATGTAGCTATCGGTATGTGCCATGGCTTGGGCGCGTTCGAGTGTTCCCACCAGGCCAGACATGACGATGTCGAAGTGATCGGCATTGAGTTGGTCGACCAGCGTGGCGCGATCAAATCGCACCAATTCCAAGGTGACGCCCAGGTCGCGCGCCAACGAGTGGGCCATTTCAATGTCATAGCCGACCAGGGCCCTGCGGTTGTTGAAATAGGCGAACGGCAGATTGTCTTCGTTGTATCCCACGCGGAGGGCACCGCGGCGGCGGATCCGTTGGAGCAGGGATTCTCCGTCGCGCAGGGGGGCTGGATTTGGAACCGGTTGTTTGATGACGATGCTTTCGACGGGTTGCTCAAGCAACTGCATCCGCTCGATCACGTCGTATTTGTTGTCGGCCATCGAGATCGCTCGATACAACACCAGACGCACGCCGACCAGAATGATGACTCCGAAAACGCAGACCACCGTCGCGTATTTGACCAAGCCCCAAAGCTGAAAACACAGCATTCGGTTGAAACCGAAGATCGAGATCAACGTCAACACGCACAAGTGCATCGCGCCGACGGCGTCGCCGAGACGTTCGCCATAGACGCCGGAGACCAGGAACAACTGAAACATATCGTGGGGCAGCTGCATTTGGTCCAACAGGAAGGGGATGGCGACGATCGGCCCACCGAAGAATGAAAACAGCCCGGAAAAAAGAAAGTCGGGGTAGTCGGATGGCTTGATCGGTGCGCCCAGGAACCAGGCCGCGAACGGAATGAACAGCATGCTCAACAGTTTGCCGACATGCGGAAACGGATAGGCGGTTCCGTAGAGCACGTCGATCGCCGGTGATTCGTCTTTTCCGTCGATCTTGACCTGCGTTTCAAACAGCCGTTCGGTATTTTCGATCAGCATCGGCAGCACGATGATCAGTTTTCCGGTGGCAAAGGCGGTCAACATCGGTTCTTTGACGACGAACAAGACCTGTCGATAGGTCAACGGGGTCAACGTCGTCACCAGCAACGGTAACACGGCGAAACCCAGAAAGACGGCACCCGCGGTGTAGGCCACCAGATAGGCCTGAAGCCGTCCGACTTCGGCAAGTGAGACGGTCCCCGCGGTGCTTGCCGCAATCGCGAAAATTCCGACCGGCGCCAGCCGCGTGATGAATTTGCTGATCCTCAGCAAGACGTCGGCGGCGACATCGAGTTGGTTCAAGACAATCGTGCGGTTGCGCGATTTGGACAAGGCCAGCCCGCAACAGATGCCGAATAGCACGACGGCCGGGACTTGGTTGTTCGAAAGCGACTCAAAAATGTTTGCGGGAACGAAGTAGGAGAGAACGTCGATCGGTTCGGAGCCTTCGATCAGTGCGGTGCTGAAGAACGATCCCGTGCTCCATTGGGGAAACGACGTGGGCAGCACCCAAACCACCACCAAACAGCTCGTCCACAGGCCCAGCAGCACCGTCCCGCCGATCAGTGCCAGCCGGCGACTGCTGCGCATCCGTAGTCGCCCCAGGCTGACGACCAGCGTCACCAAGATGTAGGGCAGCACGGTCATTCGCAACAGCCCCACAAAGGCTTCGCCGATGATCGCCAAAGGCGCGCACCATTCGCCGGCGAACAGGCCACCGAAAATGCCCAAGGCAAGTGCGATCAAAATCTGAGTCGACAGGTCCACACGCCGGACGAACCGCGAGTACCATCCCTGGACCGATGGTGGCGTTGCATCGGTCGGATTCGACTGCTCCGGCATGGCATCTCAAAAAGGCAGAACGGTTGCGTTGATCCACCGAGGCACCGCGTTGGATCGGAGCGATTTGCTGGTGAATCGTCAGACAATCGTTATACCGAAAGAAAGGAAACCGAGGTCACCCCGGATGGGGATTGTCGCGCAGGACGCGTGTCAAATGCCCGCGACGTTGACGCCGTGCGGGGTGTTTCTTGTTAGCGGCAGGGCGCGAGCCGTCCGGTTTCCCATCTTTACCGAAACACCGGAGGGCTCGCGCCCTACCGCTAAAGAATGCTTCACAGCGCGTCCCGCTGGGAGGGCGGGGCGGCTATGTCGCGTCTGATTCTGGGGCTTGACGCTGGGTCGCGGCGTCATCGCTGCGGCGGCGGTTTTGTTCGGCCAATCGGGCTCGGTCTTCGGCGCGACGATTCTGGCCTTCCAGATGATCGGTCCAGCGTCGGCGTCCGTGTGATTGCGTCGGGCCCGGTGCGATCAAGAAAACGGCTCCGAGGCCAAAGATCAATCCGGCCATCATCGATCCGAACGTCATCGTTGTCGTGCCGGGGCCCAGCGGCTTGTCGGAGACTTGGGGTGGCCCCAGTTCGGCAACCAGGTTGGTCGACAAGGCAGCGGAGCGACTGGCCCGCGCGTCGACCAAGCGTTGTTCCGCTTCGGCCAGTTGCTCCGATCGTTGCCGCAGCTCGGAATCGATTTCGGAGTACGTGGTCCGCGCTTCGGCCAGCATCTGCAGTTTGTCGGAGAGGTTGTTGACCCTTTGCGAGAGCTTTTTGACCTGAGCGACCTGCAATTCCAACATCGGCTGCATGGAAGCGATCACCGACAAGGTTTCTTGGATGATGCGTTCGCGAATTTCTCGCTCGGTCGCGATCGCGGCTTTGCGTTTCGGGTTTTCCAACGTGTAGACGCCGGAAAGCTGGCTGGCACGGAGTTGGGCATCAATCAATCCATCTTTCAAACGCTGCAGCGAAGGTTGGCTGTTGAGCAGATCGCCTCCACTGATCAACAGCTTGGTCGGATCTTTCGAACCGGCAACCAGCAAGGCATGCAGTGACTGGAGCTTTTCGAGTTCCAATTCGGCCAGTTGCAGCTGTTCTTTGGTGGCCACGAGGGATCGCCGGTAGCTGCTATCGCCGCCGTAGGTGTCGTTCAGATTGCGCAGCTCGCCGAGGTCCGCACCAAATTGGACTTCAATTTCTTGCATCCGCGACGAGACTTCGTCGAGATTCTGTTTGGCCAAGTCGCGGGCATGCGTCAACTCGACGATCACGCTATCGGCACGAACGCGGCGGACGTCGCGCAAGTGTTTGGTCAGGGAGTCGAACATGGCGTGACAAAACCGGATGGCGCGGTCGGGGGCTTCCGCTTTGACTTCCAAGTAGACGACTTCGGTATTGCCGAATTCGGCGCCTTGTGGGGCCAGCAGGTTGACGGACGATCGGATCGCTCCGTTGACGGTTGACGGTGACGGCCAGTCGTCGTCCAGGCCTCCGTCCGGCGGACCGATCTCGCGCAGTGCCGCTGCCACGACCTCGCGGTTTTGCGCCATTTCAAGAATGGTCTCCTGGGCCGCTTTGAGTTCCGTTTGGCTGGCGAATCGGCCCAGCCGGTCGACCGCGCGAGTCGCTTCATCACGCACCACCAGTGGCTGACGTGCTGAATAGACGTCTGAGGTGAAGAAGGAATAGGCAACGCCGATCAGGCCAAAGACCAGAACGGCTCCGATCCAAAGTGGTGCGAACAGCACCAGGACGTTCCGAATGTGTTTCCAGGGGATCGGCGCAGCAGACATGGCTTGCTTCAGAAGGGGTAGTGGAAATCTCTCCCAACCCTACGAGCGCGTTAATTCGGCGCGATCGCGATGTCTGTTTCGATGACCGCAGTCCGGCGAGATGGATGCGGCCGGTAAAGATTGTGCGGGAAGTGACGATTAGAGATCGTCGGGGGGAGGTACCGCCGTGACCAACCGTGTGTTGAGGGTCGCCACCGAATTCGAGTTGAAGTCACCCCGCCTTCGGGAGGGTCACGGATGAGCTTGCGCTCAGAGCGTTGAGCGTGCCTGGGCGTCGTTGTTGCCATCGGTGGATGAGGAGTTGCTACCTCCCCCGTTGCCCCCCTCCCGCTAGGCAACGGTGTCTTCACATTGTTTGTCTATCTGGTCTGGTTTGAGTGGGTGGTTTCGGCCAACGGCCGTTTACACCCATAGCCTGGGGCATCGCCCCAGGTCCGCTGGACGCGAACGAGAGGGATTGGCCAACGGCCATACACAAACGCCTCGTCAAAATCGAATCTTGTGCATGGCCGTTGGCCAAATTTGCCCCTCTCGCAATCGGGCCCTGGGGCGATGCCCCAGGCTATGGATATGCATGCCCTTTGGGCAAAAGGCGAGTTGTGTAGACACCAATCTCCCGCGGGGAGAGTTGCCATACACGAACGCCTCCGCGGATGAGAGACGGGAGCCGTTCGCGGTATCGCGAAGCCGTGTTCGCCCCGACGTCTGGCCTAGGCGACCGGAGTCGGCTCGTAGGGGATGTCTTCGATCAAATCCATCGGCAACGGTTTGACTTCCACACCTGCTGCGGTGCAGATCGCGTCGATCGCTTCTTGGGCTTCCTTGACGGTGTTTTCACGCGTTTGGCCCTTGTAGCGGGTCGGCGAGGCCGAGGGGCTGATCGGACCTTCGAACCCGGTCGCGATCAAGTGCTTGACGACATTGACGTGGTTCAACCCGCCTTCGACGGTGGGCAGCACGCAATCCAGCCGCGTGGCTTTGGACGGATCGGCATCGTCGGCCAGCGTGCCCAAGCGAACGGCAACGATGCTGGATCCCGGGATTTCGCTGAGCTGGTCCATGCCGCCGTCGCCGACCGCCCAGTCCCAGGTGTCGACGATGTAGCCGACGTTCGGGTTGGCGACGGCTTTGACGATGGCGATCAGGCCTTCGACGTTGCGGACGAAGTCGAACTCTTTCGACTCAGCCAGGACTTTGCTGGCGTTGAACCCGACGCCCAGTTGAATTCCCTTGGCCGACAGCACGTCAGCGACCTGAGACAGGCGATTTTGCTGGGTGGTGAAGTATTCGTGGTAGGGCAGGCGGTCGGTGGCTGCGGGCAGATTGATGTAGGCCCGTTTGGCTTCCAGGTCAGCCGCCAACTCGGTCAACGGGTGCAACGCCCCGACTTGACTGGTGAAGGCGTCGTCGTCGGCGTCCAAATTGATTTCCAATTGGAAGCCGCCGATTTGCTCCAGACGTCCCATCCCTTCGCCCATCGCGGCTTTGAGAAACTTCGCCGCATCATCGGCCGTCGTCCGCTGTGACCGACGCAGGATCTCGTACATGTCGATGTCCATCGACGCGAAGCCGTAAGTCAGTGCGAGTTCGATCAGTTCGCTTTGGCGTCCGTTAATTCCAAGTGACTTGGGCGAGAAATTCTTGAGCATTCGTGATCCTGTCGGTGGTTTGCCAAGACGTCTTTCCCGGGGCCAGCGACGCGTCGGCTAAAAAGGACGCCGAAGGGTGGTCACCGTAGGGGGTCTGGCAGCCTGTGAAAAAGGGTGGTGAAAGTGATTGGTTTGCGACTTTGGCGGCGTAGTATCGCAGAATCACCCCAAATCAGCCAAGGGGCGTTTCACCTCGTAATTGACGAGAATTTCGGCGGGCGTCGGAAACTGGCCGTTGACCAGGCGTTCTGGGCAAGCGGCCTGGCGATTCATGCCCGCACGCGGCAGGGAAGGGGCCACGCGGCGTCACTCGCCCTCGCATCCGGGGTCCCATCGTCGCATTGATTTCGGAACATTCGAGTGCATCGACGGGCCGCGCCCTGCGGCAATGGACTGAAATTGGTCCCGATTTCTGTCGAAAACCATTCAAACGTGGCGGCCGATCTGCTTTAATGACTCCATATCGAGTGGTTGAGGCTCGATTCCCACCCCCAAACGCGTAGTGAAATGCCCACCTTCCTACGCCCCACATCCGATTTCAGAGCCTGTTGCGGTTCGACCTGCCCTGTCCGGCCACGACTCGGGCAGGCCGCGACTGCGACGGGAAGGTTGGCATCCATCTACCCTCTGTTGGTGAATCGAACCTGATTTGATTCGCAACCAGCGAGATGGATCTGGAATCGGATCCCCCCACCCCAGTTCCGCGTCCTTTTATGAACAGCTCTCCAGCGTTTGACGCTGCCCGGTTTAGCGCCGCGCCGCATTCCGCAAAAGGGCGACTGCGGTCGTTCGCAGCGATCGGTGTTGTTTTGCTGGCCGTCGGGACCGGTTGGCAACGACCAGCCGCGGCCGAGCAACCGGTCAACGATTCGGCACCAGCCACGTTGACGCGGGGCCAACAAATCTATGCCCAGCAATGCCTTTCCTGTCATGGAGAAGGCGGTCGGGGCGAGACCGACGGATACGCCGATCCGCTAATCGGCGACGCATCGATCGGCGAGTTGGCGGAGATCATTTCGGACACGATGCCGGAGGAAGACCCCGAGCAATGCACCGGCGATGATGCCAAAGCCGTCGCGGAGTTTATCTACGAATCGTTTTACAGCGAAGCGGCACAGCTGCGAAACCGCCCCGCCAGGCAGCAACTTTCACGGCTCACCGGGACGCAACTGCAACAAAGTTTGGCGGACCTGTATCAGCATTTCTTTGGCACGCCGTTCCGAGTCAAAGAGCGTGGGCTGAGCGCGTCGTATTTTAATAGCGGCCGCTGGGACAAAAAACAGCTGAAAGTCGAGCGAGTTGATCCGGTGCTGGATTTCGACTTCGGCCACGACGCGCCGGTGGAAGGTGTGACGCCGGAAGAGTTCTACATCCATTGGTCCGGATCGCTGCAAGTCGAGCATTCGGGACGCTACGAAATTGTGGTGGAATCGACGTGTTCGATGAAGGTGCGTTTCGGGCATCACGAACATGTGCTGATCGACAACCATGTCCAGTCCGAGGGGCGAACCGAATTTCGTCGCACGTTGAATTTGATTGGCGGCCGTCAGTACGCGATCCAAATCGATTTCACGCAGCGGAAACGAAAGACCGAACAGCCACCGGCGAAATTCGCCTTGCGCTGGGTGCCACCGGGCGGAACGGAGACGGTGATTCCCAACGAGTATTTGTTGCCGTCGACGTTGCCGAGTGGATTTGCGTTGCAAACCAAACTGCCGCCCGATGATCGCAGCTACGGCTATGATCGGGGGACACGAGTGGATCGCCAGTGGGAAGATGCGATCACCTCGGCGGCATTGGAGTTTGGCAACGCCGCCGTCAAAGAATTGTGGCCACAGTACAAACGAAAGCATCGCAGGGAATCCGACGAAAACCGTGGACGGCTGCGGGGATTTTTGACGGAGTTGGCGTCGGTCGCCTTTCGAAGCCCCATCGATGACGAAACGAAACGGTTGTACGTCGACGACCAAGTTGACGCGGTCGAAGACGATCAGATGGCGATCGCTCGCGCCTGTCTGATGATCATCAAATCACCACGGTTCTTGTATCCCACGTTGGACCAACAGGCACCGGTCAGCCGGCGTGTCGCGACGCGATTGGCATTGGCGCTTTTTGATTCCCTGCCTGCCGATGCGTGGCTAGTAGACCAGGCCGGCAAGGACAGTTTTGCCATCGATCCCAAGGCAGATCAAAAGAACGCCCGAAAGAATGTCGAGCAGCGGATCCGTCAGGCCGCGCTGCGAATGTCGGACGATCCGCGACTGCATGGAAAAGCCATGGAGATGTTCTTTGATTGGCTGGACGTTGACCCGGCTGCCGAAGTCTCCAAAGACCCCGAACAATTTGCCGGTTTCGACGCCCACCTGTTGCTCGACCTGCGACGGTCACTGGAATCAGCGGTCAGCGATGTGTTCTGGTCCGAATCCAGCGACTACCGACAACTGTTTCTCCGCGATTGGAACTGGACCAACCAACGCCTCGGCGAGTTTTATGGCGAGGGCTGGATGCCGGCGTCCGAAACTACCGGCCACCGGCTCGTCCCCGGTAATCCCGCCGCGGGCAAGACGTTTGGTGTGCTGACGCATCCGCTGGTGATGGGGCACTTGAGCTACTACGACACGACGTCGCCGATTCACCGCGGCGTCTTTCTGATTCGGCGTGTGCTGGGGCGAACGCTGCGGCCGCCCAACGAGGCGTTCACACCGATCAATCCCGAGCTGCATCCCGATCTGACGACGCGACAGCGCGTGGAATTGCAGACCGGCGAAGCAAAATGTCAGGTCTGTCATCAAAAAATCAATGCGCTCGGTTTTCCGCTGGAAAACTATGACGCCGTGGGACGCTTTCGTGCGACCGAAAAAGGGAAGCCGATCGATGCCTCAGGCGGCTACGTGACGCGGGACGGCCAACAGGTCGATTTTGAATCGCCCGGGGATTTAGCCCGATTCCTGGCCGAGAACGATGACGCCCACCGCGCGTTCGTCGAACGGGCCTTCGAACATTTTGCAAAACAACCGCTCGCCGCTTACGGTGAAGAGGTTGCCGACGACTTGGTTAGACGATTTCGCGAGAGCGATTTTCACATACGCCGCCTGATTGTCGAAATTGCGGTCGTGGTTGCGACAGAAGAGTTCAACAAGGAGAACTTCAATGAATCGACGTGAGTTTTTAGCACAGTTGGGTGTCAGTTCGGCCGCGGCAAGTCTGCTGATGGGGCTGCCGAGTCTCGCGATGGGCGGCGACGCAGCGGCGCGACGGAAACGTTTGGTGTTTGTGTTCAGCCCCAACGGCGTGATCCCGAAGCACTTTTGGCCTGACAACACCGGCAAGGATTATGACCTGAAACGCATCCTGGCGCCGCTGGGCGAGTTCAAGGATCAAATGCTGACCGTCAAAGGGATTTGCAATCGGATCCAGGGTGACGGCGACGGCCACATGCGTGGGATCGGATGTCTGTTGACCGGCATTGAATTGTTCCCCGGAGACATCCAGGGCGGAAGCGATACGCCGGCGGGTTGGTCGATGGGCATCTCGGTCGACCAGCACATCAAGAATCGATTGCAGGCCGACGCCGCGACGCGAACCCGTTTCGGTTCGCTGGAATTCGGTGTCATGGTCCCCGACCGCGCCGACACCTGGACACGGATGTCTTACGCCGGGGCCAACCAACCCGTCGCTCCGATCAGCGATCCCTACCAGATGTTTGACAAGTTGTACGGGCAAACGAAGAACCGCCAAATGCTCGCCAGCGTGTTGGATGATCTGGCCGGTGACTTCAAACGCGTCGGCCATGCGCTCAGCAGCGAAGATCGCCAACTGCTGGACCTGCATTTGGATTTGGTCCGCAGCGTCGAACAGGATTTGAAGACCGAGTTTGCCGCAGCGACCAAGAACGATGGTGCCGGGCATGCCGTCCCCAAACTGCCTCCGAACATCGAAGAGCAGAACGACAACATGCCCCAGATCACTCAGATGCAAACGGAGTTGTTGGTCAACAGTTTCGTCGCGGATTTTGCCCGCGTGGCGAGTTTTCAAATCACCAACAGCGTCGGGCAACCGCGCATGAAGTGGTTGGACATCAACGAGGGGCATCACGGGCTTTCGCACGAACCCGACAGCAACGAAGAAGCCTACGAGAAACTGATCCGCATCAACACCTGGTACGCCGAACAGGTGGCGTACATGGCGAAACGGATGAAAGAAACGCCGGACCCGTCTGGCCATGGATCGTTGCTGGACAACACCACGATCGTCTGGACGAACGAATTGGGCAAAGGAAACTCGCACACCCGCAACGACATTCCGTTTGTGATGGTCGGCGGCGGATTAGATTTCCAATTCGGCCAAGCCTACGACTTTGGCAAAGTCGCACACAACCGATTGCTGCTGAGTTTCCTGGAAGGGATGGGAATGCCCGAGAAGACGTTCGGCAATCCGGATTTCTGTGGCGACGGGTCACTGACCGGCTTGATGGCTTAGCGTTGCCAATCCGAGCAGGTGCGGGCGGCCGAGCAAAGCCCGTTTTTGACCAGCGAAAGTGGCGGTTAACCGACATATTTCGCCCGGAAACGGCGATTTGTGCGGATCGGGTGGGGAGTGGCAGCGGATTCCCTAAGAGAAGCAAGAAAGATCGTCAGTTTCCACTCGACGGGGAAACATTCTGGCATTAACCTCTTCTACAGCGGTGACGACAAGTCGACACCGTCAGCGTCCAGGTGGTTTTGCCCCAACCTCTTGGACGCGTTTTTTTTGCGCCGATCGCAACGTCTCGCCACGCTCCGCTTCACGCACCGGGCGGTTGAAGCGATTTGATGTACCAGGTGATTTTGGCGTTGCTCTGGCGAGCGACCAGCGCGTCGAACAACGCGTTGGCGGCATCGCGGCGAAGCGGATTGAGGTCCGTGACGCTTTCATAGGGAATTTGGTCGAGCTGCTTGTCGTGCACCAGAACCAAGTGGTAACCGAGCGGGCTGCGGACGGGCTTTGACACCGCAGCGGTTTCGGTATCGCGTATCGCATCCATGACCGCAGTCGGCAGGTCACCGGGTTTGGACACCCATCCGATTCCGCCGCCTTGTTTGGCCGTTGCGCCTTCGCTCTCGCCGATCGCCAACTCGGCAAATCGTTTCTTCAGGTTTTCGGGCGAGCCGGATTCGGAATCGAGCTGCGAAGCGATCGTCTGGATCCGTTGTTCGGCGATGGCGTCGGCATCCGGGTTCTCGTTGTCGACCGTGAGGAACAGATGCGAAACGTTCCAACGAGCGGACGAATAGTTTTCCCGATGAAGTTCGTAGTAACGCTTCAAATTGGCGTCCGTCATTTTGCTCTTCAGATACCGGCGCCACGCCGAATCCCAGTCGCGGGCGATTCGAACAGAGCGTTCGTCGGTTTGCCGCTGGGCGCAATACTCGTCCAGGTTGGATCGCTTGCGGCGAAGGTCATCCAAAAACGATTCCCAGTCGCGGTCCAGCAGCGCTTGCAGATTGGCACCGCCCTGCTGGCGGAGCGTTTTCATGGCCAGATGCTGCCGCACGAGCAACGCGGACGACGCCCGTTGGACGTCCTGGCCGACCCGCGAAAGGTCTTTCGCTTTCAGTTTGGAAGTGAGCAAGAAATGGAGTTCGCCGAGAAAGACGGGTTCACCGTCGATCGAAGCGATCGGATCGGTGGGCCGCATCGCCGGTGGTTCAGCGAGCAGTGCGTGTGGCAAAACGAGCAGCGAGATCGGCAGAACGAGCCATGCGACCGGGGCGACGTGCATCCATCGCGCGGTGTGGCGTCGGCAATCGACTGGTGTGCACAAACGTTGGTCGCGGGCGATCATGGCAGGGCGATGTCTTGCAGGACGAAGTCGACTTCGTTGCGAACAACGGATGTCGGGGATTCATAAACGAGTTTGGCGCCCTCAAGTTTGTCGATCTCGAACAGGTACCCCATGCCGACACCGGATTCGTTTTGTCGATACAGTTCATACCCCAGGTTTTCCACCCGATTCCCTTCGGCGTCGCGGACATACACGGGATTTTGAAAGATCCATTGGCGGTGGCTTTCCAGGGCTCGGTCGGCGTCTTTGAGTTCGACCGAGAAGCGAATCTCGTAGAGTGCTCCGTTGCGCTGAACGCGTTCCAGCTCGACCGTCATGGCGTCGACGGTTTGATTGTTGCCGACCTCGGTCAGCGGCAATTCGAAGGCGTGACGTTTACCGGGCAGCAACGATTGGATCGTACCGCGAAGCGATTCGATCCGGGACGGGCTTTCGGTGGGCAGTTCCAGCGGCAGATAGAATTCGCTGAACGCCAATTCGCTATTGGCCGCGATGTCGATCGTGTTTTCGGTCGTTTGGGGTTTCAGCGCTTGGCCGTCATCGAGTTGGCCGGAGAGTTGTGCGACGGGGATGGTCAACCCGATCGGCGTCAGCCCCGGTTGCCAAGTGATTTCCATGGACAGGTTCAATCCGCTTTGTGTGGGTTGATTGAAGACACGGCGGGCGCTGATCGCGGTCGATTCGATGCGATAGACACCGCTGTAGGCCGCCGAGTCGACGCGTGATTGTCGGGTCTCCTGACGCGGAACCAGTTGCAAGGTTTCGCGATCGCCGCCGTAATGGTTGATGTCCAAATTGGATTGGTCCAGCACCAGATCGACGGCATGCCAGAACGAGAGTGGTGCGTTGGACGATTGAATCGGCAGCGATTCGTCGGCGGAGTGTTCAAATTCGATCTCACTTTCTCGGCTGATCACTTCCAATGCTTCGCCGAGCGTTTTGGCGTCGCCCAAGCGGATTCGAATCGCCTTGGATTGCGTTTTCGCCTTCAACGTCATCAGCGCCGCTTTGACGCGCGAGAGCCGTTCGCTGGCTTCGATCGAGAACTCGGGGCGCGACTCGGGCAGATACGGCAAGGCGTCGGCACCGGCCTCGATCAGTGCTTTTTCGGCGGCACTTCGATCACTCGCCTTGCGGGCGTCCAACTGATCGACCCATTCCAACACGTCGGCCTTGGAAACCGGCGGCGTGTCCTCGCGGGTTTCGGCGTCTTGGCCGAGCGCGTTCGGTCCGGCAATCAGACCGATTAGAAGTGCTGCGACCAGCAGGGCTGGGCCGCGGCGACGGGGTGTCGTCCGCAGAATCGTTTCGATCGTTCGATTCATCTCGTCTCCACAAATGCATCCGACCACGAATGAACCACTTTTTGAGCTAGGTTTTGATTGCTCCATGTTACCAAAGCCACCCGCGAGGTTGCGTCAGCCCGGTGAATTCGAGAACGAAAACGTTTGGAATTGCGTTTTTGCACACCGGTAGGCGATCCCAGAACCGGCGGGAAGGCTTGTCATCACTGCCCCACACCTGCAAGAGTCACGCAACCACGATGAATCAAGCCATCACGCGCCGTGAAGTCTCCGTGTTGTCCTTTCTCTCGTCCCGCTCGGCCATTGGATCGCGAAGCTCGGTGAAACGGTTCGCCGCCCAGACGCTGCTGCTGGTGCTGGTCGCCGGCGGGGTGTTGTCAGCCGATCGCTGTCGCGCCGCGGCCCCGGGTCTGATCGAATTCAGTCTGGGGAACAACGCGCTGTTGGGGATCCCGATCATGGACTTCCCTTCCGAGCTGATCGTGTTGGCTCGCGACGGGCAGCTGCACACGTTGACGGGCATAGCGAAAGAGAACATTCGCACGTTGGATGCGTCGTATCAGCCCGCGACGACGATGGAGATGAAGGTCGATCTTCAAAAGGAATTCGGCCGCGACTTTGAAGTCATCAGCACCCAGCATTTTTTGGTCGTCCAGCCGCGTGGACGCGGCGAGCGCTGGCCGGAGTTGTTCGAACGATCGCACCGTGCCTTCGTCGCCTACATGTCGCGGCGCGGCGTCAAGATTCGCCGGGGACGATTCCCGATGGTGGCCGTCGTGATGCCCGATTCCGCGGCCATGTACGCCGAGTTGCAGCGGATGAAGGTGGACGTCAAACGCGTCGCCGGAATCTATGCCCGAGAGAGCAATCGGGTGATCACGCACGACGGTGGGCATTTGCGATTCATCGCCGACACCGTCCGGCACGAGGCGGCGCACCAGTCTGCCTACAATTACAACGTGCATAGCCGCGTCGTGATCACGCCGCGCTGGGTCACCGAGGGCGTCGGGCAAATGTTTGAACCCGAAACGATGGTCGGCGGTCAGTCCGGACTGCAAACGCGAGACCGCGTCAATCAATCCAGTTTAAATCAAATCAAAACCCGATATGACGGTGGCCGCTCGCCTGAATTTGCCGAGGCGGTTCGCGATCTGGTCGGCACCAACGAGATGTTCAACAATCCCAAGACGACCGGCGACGCCTACGCCGTTGCCTGGGCGATGATGTTCTACTTGGCCGAGCGTGAACCGGAGCGGTTTCAGGCGGTGCTGTCGGGAACCGCATCCCGGGGGACCTACCAGCCGTACGATCGGTTCGCCCGCCTGAATGACTTTGAGCGTTGGGTGGGAACCGACATCGATCAATTTGCGAAAAAAGTGTCTTGGTTTCTCAAGTCGCTTTAGCCAGGATGTTTCAAAAGAAAGGCCGAGGGCGTAGACTAACGGGTTAGGTCGCAGTCCGCGTCCACCCTGAAACCGCCCGCCTGGGACTTTCCACTGATGATGACGCCGCGATATCTGGTCCCTTTTGACACGCGTCACGCGGTCCACAGGTTCACGGATGTCTTGATCATCGGCGGCGGACTTGCCGGTCTTCGCGCGGCCAACGCCGTCGATTCTCACCTGCGAGTCTTGGTGGTCACCAAAGATGTGCTGCGAGAATCCAACAGCACCTACGCCCAGGGCGGGATCGCCGGTGTGCTGGATCCCGAAGATCGCTTTGAAAATCACATCCGCGACACGCTGGTCGCCGGTGCCAACCTGTGCGACGTCGACGTCGTCAACATGGTCATTCGCGAGGGACCGGGACGGATCGAAGAACTGGTCCGTTGGGGCACCCAATTTGATCTGGAAGAAGGCGTGTTGGAACTCGGTCGCGAGGGCGGCCATTCTCATGAGCGAATCGTTCACGCCCAAGGGGACGCGACCGGCGCGGAGATCATGCGTGCGGTGATTCAGCGGACGCGGTCACTAAAAAACGTTCGTATCCTGGAAAACACCTTCACCATCGACCTGCTCACCCATGGCGGACAATGCCGGGGCGCGATCGTTTCCGAAGACGGCGGAGCACCGATGATGGTCTGGGCCAAGGAAACCATCTTGTGCACCGGCGGTGCCGGCCAGATTTTTCGCGAGTCGACCAACCCCGCCGTGGCGACCGCCGATGGTTCATCGTTGGCCTATCGCGCGGGCGTTCAATTGAGCGACATGGAATTCATGCAGTTCCACCCCACGGTGCTGTACATCGCCGGTTCCTCGCGTTCCTTGATCACCGAAGCGATTCGCGGCGAAGGCGCCCATCTGGTCGATCCCGACGGCCACCGGTTCATGCCCGACTATGACGAGCGGGCCGAGTTGGCGCCGCGTGATGTCGTCAGCCAATCGATCATCCGTCAGATGCAGGCGACCTCGCATCCCTGTGTCTACCTGGATCTTTCTCATCTGGATGCCAAGCATGTCGTGGCGCGGTTTCCGGGCATCGCCGAACTCTGCGCCAAGTTCGGTTTGGATCTCGCCAGTGATCGCATCCCGGTTCGCCCCGGGGCACACTACATGCTCGGCGGCGTGACGGTGGATCGTCAGGGACGCACCAGTCTGCCGGGATTGTGGGCGGCCGGTGAGGTGACCAGCAGCGGCTTGCACGGCGCGAATCGATTGGCCAGCAATAGTCTGCTCGAGGGGCTGGTCTATGGTGCGGCCGCCGGCGGGGCAGCGTCCCGATCGGCCAGCGAAGGAGACCATGAAATGCGGGCGATGCAGATTCGTCAGTCCGCGACGTCACCCACCGAGTCATTCGACATCGATGATGTTCGCATCTCGCTGAAAAGTCTGATGGGGCGATTGGTCGGAGTCGAACGCGATGCGGAAGGGTTGCAAAAAGCGGCCGACACGATTCGTTCCTACGCCGCGTACGCGATGAATCATCAATTCGAAGATGAAGCCGGCTGGGAATTGCAGAACCTGCTGACCACCGCCGCAATCATGGTTTCCTCGGCCATGGTGCGAACCGAATCTCGCGGCGTTCACTTTCGCAGCGACCATCCCGCGCAGAACGATGAACAATGGCGCCGCCATCTGACGGTCCAAATCAACGTCGACGGCGGTTATCCCCAACGCGGCGCCTTGCTCGAGCCGGACCCGGTGACGAGTAGTCGCTGAGTTTGGGGGGCGTCGTTCTTTCTCGTTCCAAGGCTGAGCCTTGGAACGCAGTGGAATTTTGGAAGTCACCCTCCCGTGTGCGGGAGGGTCGAGCGCAGCGAGGGGAGGGCTTCCGCAATTGATGCTTCATCGTTGCAAACAGCTTTGACGTCGCAACAACTCTCCCTTCAAGAGGCCGTGCAGGTTTTAAGTTGTGGATAGTAAAGGGATTTGGTCACTCTCGCCCTGGAAGAGTTGAGCTCAGCGAGGAGAGGGTTTGGGGTGCGGATTTGGGCGCGCCTCTCAATCTTGAAATGAGCGCCGCGGTTCACCGATCGACCTCCCCTCGCTTCGCTCGACCCTCCTGCCAGGAGGGTGACTTTAGAACTGCACGACCTCTCAGAGGGGGTTCTTCGTGGATTTTAGTGGCTAATCGCTCAGGCCCCAGGTTTTTCGAGGCATTGCTGCGATGTCCGAATGGGGAGAGCGAGGACAAACGCTCTGTTCAAACGACCCTCCGCCGACACGGGGGCCGGCCGAGGGCACGAAGCACCTTCGGCGCATCGCAGACCAGGTGATTCCTTGGCGGGTTGCTCCTCAGCCGCCGCAGGCCACAAGTGACCAAATGATTCCGAGGAACTGGGTGTGAGGATTATCATGTCGGATACGCGGCGGGTCGTGGAGGCCGTTCTCTACGTGGTGCTTCGTGCCCGCTTCTCAGCCTGGTCCCGGGAGTTTGCTTGAAAATGACATTGGTGGCTCGCCTCACGGCGTTGACCCCGTTTGAGAGAATAACAGAGCCCTACTCCCGCGCCTGCCGCGTTTTTCCGTTGAAGTCACCTTTCGGAGTTCCGCCATGGCCAAGAAGAAATCCTCTGGGAAACCTAAGCGTCGATCACGTGGTGGGTTTCCGATTGACAACGCACCCGTTCCACAATCACTTGACACAATCAACTTGAACGCTGCCGGCATCGATATTGGTTCGACCCAGCACTATGTTGCCGTGCCCTCCGATCGCGACTCATCACACGTTCGCTGCTTCGGCACCTTTACATCCGATCTGGCGTCGCTCGCAGATTGGTTGGAAGAGTGCGGCAATTTGTGTTCTGCGTTCTTACATGCGGCAACGAGCCATGCTCGTCGCCAACGCGAGCGAGCATATCCAACGGATGCAGAAGGCGATGATGGAAATGAATGTCCAGCTCCATCACGTCATTTCGGACATCACCGGCACCACTGGCCTTGCCATTTTGGATGCCATTGTTGCGGGCAGTCGAGACCCTCACCTACTCGCAAAACTTCGCGATCCAAGGTGCAAAAATGACGAGTCGACGATCGCGAAAGCTCTGGAAGGCAATTGGCGTGAAGAACATGTATTTGCGTTAAAACAGGCTCTGGAACTGTACCGTTTTTACGGTTCCAAACTGTCGGAAGTCGATTCCAAGCTTGAAGAACATTTGGGTACATTTTCCGACCGAAGTGACGGTGAGATTCTGCCGAAGCTGAAGGCTCCTAAAGCTGGAAGCAATAGCCCCCGGTTCGATATGCGCAATCAGCTCTACCGGGTGCTGGGCGTCGACATGACGACCATTGATGGGATTAGCGGTCAATCCGCAATCACACTGATTTCTGAAATCGGTACCGACATGAGTAGGTGGGCAACAGAGAAGCATTTCACTTCTTGGCTTTGCCTATGTCCGGGCAGTAAGAAGACAGGTGGGAAATTGCTCAGTGGTAAAACACGTACAAGTGCGAACCGAGCCGCCGCCGCACTTCGAACAGCCGCCGCGTCCCTGGCACGATCAAACTGCGCCTTAGGAGCGTTCTTTCGCAGGATCCGTTCCCGTCTTGGTTCACCCAAAGCGATCACGGCGACGGCCCACAAGCTCGCGAAAATAGTTTATGGGATGCTGAAGTACGGGAGGGAATATGTCGATGTCGGCAACGACTATTACGAACAGCAATACAAGAAGCGAGCAATGGAAAACCTGGCGAAACGGGCAGCTGCACTCAACCTGCGAGTGGTCCCCAATGAACTAGCTGGGTAGGAAGTTCCTTGAGAGCAGAGCCCGCCTCCGCTTCACCTGGCTTCGCCATCCTACCGAACAGAACCATCGGACATCGCAGTCATCCCTCAAAAAACCTTCCCCGAGTATTCGAGAGCACCCGCTAAAATCCGCGAAGAACCCTCAAAGGGAGGATTGCGTTACTTCTTAGAGGAGCCCGCCGCTTCACTTGGGGCGCTCACGCGATCGCCAAGCTTTCTCGCACCTGTAAGAGTCTGCTCTGGACCGAGTAATAGACTGCAGTGACTGTTCCTGCTCCCGTACTCGTTTTGTAAAAGGCAGCCGACACCGATGTCCCAATCGCCCAACTTGATGCAACCCTTTGATCTGCGCGGCCTGCCGTTGGCCAATCGCGTGGCGCTCGCAC
Source organism: Stieleria neptunia (assembly GCF_007754155.1). Lineage (NCBI taxonomy): Bacteria > Pseudomonadati > Planctomycetota > Planctomycetia > Pirellulales > Pirellulaceae > Stieleria > Stieleria neptunia. The sequence goes on from NZ_CP037423.1 coordinate 5,837,521, forward strand.
CGATGACGCGCGCCCGGTCGGGCGGTGACCGCGTCCCGAAATCACTGATGGCGGAGTACTATCGTCAACGCGCAACCGCGGGGTTGGTGATCACCGAGGCGACGGTGATTTCGCAGCAGGCAATCGGATGGGTGGATTCACCGGGAATCTACACCGATGAAATGACCGAGGGTTGGAAATCGGTGACCGAGAGCGTGCATGAAGAAGGCGGAAAGATCTTCATGCAGCTGTGGCACACCGGCCGGGCTTCGCACAGCAGTTTTCACGGAGGCGATCTGCCCGTGGCGCCGTCGGCGATCAAGATCAACGGCGATTCCATCCACACGCCGTACGGGAAAGAACCCTACGAGGTGCCGCGCGCGTTGACGACCGGCGAGATTCCCGGCATCGTCGCCGACTACCGAGCCGCCGCCGAACGCGCCAAACAAGCCGGCTTTGATGGCGTCGAAGTTCACTCGGCCAACGGCTATTTGCTGGACACGTTCTTGCAGTCCAAAACGAATCACCGTGACGATGCGTACGGTGGCAGCATCGAGAATCGGTATCGGATTGTTGGTGAAGTCGTCGAAGCGGTTTCGGAGGTCTTTGGCTCGGAGCGCGTCGGCGTTCGTTTGTCGCCAAACGGCGTCTTCAATGACGTGGGTTCACCGGACTATCGCCAGCAATTCACGTTTGTCGCCCAACGTCTTGATCGATTGGGTCTGGCCTACCTGCACGTCATGGACGGGTTGGCGTTCGGGTTTCATGAACTCGGCGACCCGATGACGCTGGGCGAGTTCCGTGAGGTCTTTGGTGGACCGTTGATGGGCAACTGCGGGTACACGCAAGCAACGGCCGAGCAGGCGATTGAATCGGGGGCGGCGGACCTGATTTCGTTCGGTCGGCCCTACATCAGCAACCCGGACCTGGTGCGCCGCTTTGATGAAGGCCTGGAGTTGGCACCCGAGGCCGAGATGGCCGATTGGTACCAGCCCAACGGCGAGTCGGGGTACACCGATTTCCCGTCGTACCAAACGGTCTAATCTGTCACTGGATGTTTACAACGTCATGCTGACGGTGGTCGGGCCGCCGGGGGCGGATTCGACCGTCACGGTTTTGCCGACCAATCGGGCGCGGCCTTTCATGGAGCGAATGCCAAACCGATTCGGATCGATCGCGGCGGGATCGAAACCGGTTCCATCGTCAACGATCAACAACCGATCGGGCAGGCAACGGATCGAAACGTTGTTTGCGCTGCCGTGCCGCGTGGCGTTTCGCAACGCTTCGATCAACACACGATAGGCGGTGGTCGCTCGATCGCGGTCCCAGTTTGAATCGCAGACCGGGCTTGCCGGGTCGACGTCCCAGACGATCTGGCAATCGGCGCCACCAATTCGATTGGCGGTGTCTTTTGCCGCGGCCAACCAGGACAACTGATCCAGTTCGGGCGGATAGATTTGGGTCAGCAAATTTCGCGCGACGGCCAACGCTTGTTTTAGCCAATCGTCGGATTTAGCGATGCGATCCAACAGCGGCGCCGCGGCAGCGGTTGTGGATTCATCGACCGTTCGCGAAGCGGCTTGCAGATTTGCCGATGCGGCAAAAATCAACGGGATCAACAGGTCATGGATGTCATGACCGATCTGCGAACGTTCCAGATCAATGATTTGGGCGGCGGTCAATTCGGAAGATTGCGATTGGGAATCCTCCGCGTCGCCGTTGCCCGTCACACCGGTGGGGCTCAACCGAACCAACCTTTCTTTTCAAAGCTGGCGATCGCCTTGTCTTCACTGCCCTGAATGTCGAACAGCTTGTTCAACTTCGTGATTTTGAAGACTTCCAAGACGTTCGGCGAGACTTCACAGAACTTCAGTGCAACGCCCTGGGCTTTGCATCCTTTGTTCAGCATCACCAGTTTGGTGATCATCGCCGACGACATGAACGAGACGCCACGAAAGTTCAGCAATAGCTTTTTGTGGGTTGCCTGGGGAACGGCGTCTTGCAGTTCACGGCCGACTTGCTCGATCCGTTGACTGTCGAGAATCTTGCTGTCCATGAAGCCGACAACCAAGATTTCGCCGTTGTTTTCCGTTGTGGTGGCGGACATTGCGAGTGGTTCTGAGAGGGAAGTGACAAGCGGAAGCGGGATGGCTCGTCGCGAAAGCTCGCCCCATCCAGCCGCTGTAGATTAGCAGCGTAGGGTCCCCGTCGCAATTCTCCGGCCACCAAACGGGATCGGAGAGGTGAAAATTACTGCTCGGACTTTCGGAACACACCCTTGGCGTTGACCATCACGGTGTTGACGGCTGGGTTGTATTGCGCCATTCCGGTGACGTAAACGATGTCGCCCTTGTCCAGGGCCAGCGATTGGCGGGCATCGCCCTCCAGAATGCTGCCGTCAGCTCCCTTGAACTGGACGATCGCCCGGGGGGCATTTTCCAGTTTCCGCTTGCAAAACGGGCAATTGTCGGCGTGCTCGGGATCGTCCTCGCCATGTCCCTCGTCGGGCAGCTGGGAAATCATGAATGCCAGTTGTCCCGGCTGGAACGGATCGGCCGCACCGGCATCGATCCGGCCGCCCAAGACGACGGAAATCTCGTCCGTCCCCGCTTCTTTGATCTCCGTCGGCGTCACGATTTCGCCTTCCGGCATCTCGGTCAAGACGAGCGATCCGTCTTGCGTGGCTGTCGACCCGAGGCTGGCCGGGGACGCGTTTTCGAAGCTCGTCTCGGAGCTGTCACCACAGCCGACGAGTGTCAAACCCGTCAGCAGCGCGGCGGCGTAGGGGAATCTGGACATCATTTCGCGTCCTTCTTTAGCGTTTCAATTGCTTCGTCGATCGACTTGCTGACGTCGTCGTATTGCTTGCCCTTGGCTTTGCTCTCTTCGCTACCATGCAGACCTTGATCGACCGCGGCGAAATCGTCCAACAGTGATTCGACTGCCGCGGCCGCCGCCGTTTTCTGTTCGGAATCGTCCATGGTTTGGATCAAGTTCTCGGTCGCGATCAGGACTGCGCCGATGTGGTGCAGCGGATCGTGAGCGGCGTCGGCGTCACCGGCGGCAAATCCGTCACGGATCGTGTCGCGCAGTGATTCGATCTCTTCGACGGCTTCGGACAAGGACTCGAAGTCATGGTCGTGCGCGTCGCCATGCTCGTCGTGGTCGTGCCCTTCGTGGTCAGCGTGGTCATGGTCGCCGTGCTCGTCATGATCGGCGTGCTCGTCATGATCATGGCCGTCGTGGTCATGGTCGCCATCGTCGTGGCTGTGGTCGTGATCCGAATCGGACGCCTCCGTCACCGTCGTGGTCGATTTGTCTTGGCAACCTGGCAGGGCGGCAAAACAAAAGGCGGCAAGAAATCCCAGGGTGAGCGAGAACGATTTGGACGTCATCGATTTGGTATCCGGCGAGGTGAATGGGGGATGCCGCTGGCGTTGAGGGGCCCGCGGCCGGGGGAACCTATACATTATCACGTTCTACGTCGAATTGGCCAATCGGTTCGCCGGATGGGATGAGTCGGGGGGCAAAACGATAGGGGCAAAACGATGGGGTGGCAAAACGATGGGGTGGCAGAACGATGGGGTGGCAGAACGATGGGGGAGTTGCGTAAGTCGCGCTGTTGGCGACATCCCAGTCGTTCCTAGAGGATGAGGCATCCGGCAGGCACAGCATCTCCTTGTCTCCCCCTCTCCTTGTCTCCCCCTCTCCTTGTCTCCCCCTCTCCTTGTCTCCTACTTCCGGCTATTTCGCCGGCGGTCGGACTCTTTGAGCAAGATTTTTCTCAGGCGGATGCTTTCCGGGGTGACTTCGACCAACTCGTCGTCTTCGATGTATTCCAACGCCGCTTCCAGTGACATGTCGCGTGGCGGTTTCAGGATCACGTTTTCGTCGCTTCCAGAAGCCCGCATGTTGGTCAGTTTCTTCTCGCGACAGGGGTTCACGTTCATGTCGTTGTCGCGAGCGTTTTCGCCCACGATCATGCCTTCGTAGGTTTCCACGCCGGGGCCGACGAACAAGTCACTGCGGTCCTGCAGGGCGAACAGTGCGAAGGGCATCGTTTTTCCGGAGACCATCGAGATCAACACGCCGTTGGCACGCCGAGGGACTTCGGGTTCGACCGGGCGATAGCTATCGAATCGGTGGTGAATCTGTGCGGTGCCACGGGTCGCATTGAGCAATCGGGTTCGCAATCCGATCAGTCCGCGCGAGGGGATGGTGAATCGGAGCAGGCTGTAATCGCCGCGTTGCTTCATTTCCTCCAGCGTTCCGCGCCGCAAGCCGACCAGCTCCATCACAGGGCCCATCGCGTCGGTGGGGACTTCGACCCGCAACGACTCGAACGGTTCGTGGGGTTTGCCATCGATATCGCGATTGATGACGCGCGGTTTCCCGACGCTCAATTCATAGCCTTCGCGGCGCATCGTTTCGATCAAGATGGCCAAGTGCAGCACGCCACGTCCTTTGACCGCATAGGACTCGGTGCCGGGGATCAATTCGACGCGGAGGGCGACGTTGCGTTCGAGTTCTTTTTCAAGACGTGCCTTGATCTGCCGCGTGGTGACGTATTTGCCTTCGCGGCCCGCCATCGGGGACGAGTTGACGGCGAACACCATTTCGAGGGTGGGTTCGTCGACGGCCGGCCGGTCGAACGGGTTATTCGCGTCGACGGCGGAAACCGTGTCTCCGATCTCGACGTTCTCGAAGCCTTCGATCGCCACGATATCACCGGCGCTGGCCACCTCGGTTTTCGCGCGTCCGAGATTATCAAACACGTACAGCCCGGCAATCTTCTGTTTGACCGGCCCCCCTTTCTGATGCAGGTCGATCGTCTGGCCGGCGCGAATCTGGCCCGATTGGATTCTTCCCACGGCGATTCGTCCCACGTACTCACTCCAGTCAAGCGTCGTCACCAGCATCCGCAGCGGAGCTTCGGCGTCGATTTCGGGACCCGGCAAGTGATCGACCAACAGATCCAGCAGCGGCCGCATGTCATTGTTGGGCTGGTCGGGGTCGGTGGTCGCGAATCCCTCTCTGGCGCTGGCGTAGACGTAGGCGACCGAATCGAGTTGATGCTCGCCACCGAGGTCGGCCAACAATTCGAGTGCCTCGTCGAGCGCCTCGTGCGATCGCGCATCGGGACGGTCGATCTTGTTGACCACGATGATCGGCTTGACCCCCGCCGCCAGTGCTTTCTCCAAGACATAACGCGTCTGTGGCATCGGTCCTTCGGCCGCGTCGACCAACACCAAGCAGCCGTCGGCCATCGTCATCACGCGTTCGACTTCACCGCCAAAATCCGCGTGCCCCGGCGTGTCGATCAGGTTGATCTTCACGTCGCGGTAGGGGATCGCGATGTTTTTTGACAGAATGGTGATCCCACGCTCACGCTCCAGATCATTCGAATCCAGGATGCAGTCGCCCTTGAGTTCGGCGTCGCGGAACTGACCGCTTTGCCGCAGCAAACAATCAACGAGCGTGGTTTTTCCGTGGTCAACGTGGGCGATGATGACAACGTTTCGAATATCGGTGCGGCGATCAGCCAAAGTGGAGTTGGTCACGAAAAACGCTTGCAGGGTAATGGAGAGACTTCGAAGGGACTCAGCGGGCCGTTGACGCGGCACCGTTGTGGGGAGGGGGTTTCGATTTGTTTCGCGACGAAAATCGGTAGGAATTGAGGATTCGCGCTAACCGTTTGAGTCACAGAAACGAAATGGAATTTTCCTTGTCGGATAGATAGTGAATACGCTTGGACGATTTCTCGCTAGACCTTTCCCGCCGTGCGGGTGACAGCTTCGCTAGCCGCTCGCACAGGCGTTCCGTCGGCCCTAAGGGTTTTGCGAGGGTCGGTCTCCCGTCTGCGGATCGGTGTACCGTTGCGAGTTATGGTCAGCTATGTAATATTCCCTAGCCGAGGAACTTGCCGTTTTCGTTTGCCCACCGACGTGGGCATTTGCTCGATGCTCGCTTGTGAAAAAAATCACAAAGTGCCCCGTATCAGCTTGATCCTGCGGCGCCTGATATCGCCCCCGCGTTCGTTTTCGTCCCCGCGTTCCATCCCGCGTTCAACCGTTTTTCGAAGCCTATGATCACGATCAAAGAAGGATTGGATCTTCCGATCCTCGGCACGCCCGCTCAGCACATCGAAGTCGCCAAGCCGGTCACGCAAGTGGCGTTGGTCGGGGACGACTACATCGGCATGAAGCCCACGATGTTGGTGGCTCCTGGGGACAAGGTGAAATTGGGTCAGCCGCTGTTTACCGACAAAAAAACCGAAGGCGTGACGTACACCTCGCCGGCGGCGGGAACGGTTGCGGACGTCATTCGCGGCGAAAAGCGAAAATTTGAAGCCGTGGTCATCGACGTCGATCCTTCGCCGACCGAAGCGGATCGCGTCAAATTCGACGTCGGCGACGTCAACGCGATGGACGCGGTGGCCTTGACCGAACTGCTGGTCACCAGCGGGCTGTGGACGGCGATGCGGACGCGGCCGTATGGCAAGGTGCCGGCGCCGGGCACGAAACCGAGTTCCATTTTTGTCCAGGCGATCGACACCAACCCGCTTGCCGCCTGCCCGGCCACGGCGATGGCGGACCGCAAGGATCAATTCATTTTGGGGCTCACTGCGATCACCAAGCTGACCGACGGCACCGTCCACGTTTGCAAGGCTCCCGGATCGGAGATCCCGGGCGGCGCGGTCGACGGTGTGACGGTCACCGAGTTCGGCGGCCCCCACCCGGCCGGACTGGTCGGCACTCACATTCACGAACTCGATCCGGTCGGGCCGACCAAGACGGTCTGGTACCTGGGTTATCAAGACGTGATGGCGATCGGCGCCCTGCTGACGACCGGCACGTTGGATGTGCGACGCGTGATTTCGTTGGCCGGCCCGGTGATCGGCAAACCACGTCTGTTGGAAACCCGCATCGGTGCCGACATCAGCCAGTTGGTTGACGGCGAGTACGACGCCGACATCAAAGTCCGTCAGATTTCGGGTTCGGTGCTCTGCGGGCGGACCGCCAAGCCGCCGCACAACTTCCTGGGACGCTTCCACACCCAGATCTCGGTGATTCAGGAAGGCGACGAGCGAGAGTTTCTCGGCTGGCAAAAACCGGGGTTTGACAAGTTCAGCACGACCCGCGTGTTTGCTTCGACGATGTTGCCGAACCAGAAGTTTGCCTTCACGACCAGCACCGGCGGCAGCGAACGGGCGATGGTTCCCCTGGGGACTTACGAGAAAGTGATGCCGCTGGATATCTTGCCGACGCAATTGCTTCGCGCGTTGATTGTCCGCGACACCGACCAGGCCCAGCAATTGGGCGTTCTGGAATTGGAAGAAGAAGACTTGGCGTTATGCACCTTCGTCTGTCCCGGAAAATATGAATATGGCTCGTTGCTTCGCGAGAACTTGGCCACGATCGAGCGTGAAGGCTGATCCGAACCGTTCACAGACACCTAGCGGACGCGGCGGGGAGCTGCCGAGCCGTTCCATTTACTCAGAAAATACCGTTATTGGGCAAGACTGACCAATGAAAGCACTCCGCGCTGCTCTGGACAAAGTCCATCCGCTGTTTGACAAGGGCGGACCGCTGCAGATCGCGTATCCGGTGTACGAATCGATTGACACGTTTCTGTACACGCCGGGCGAAATCACTCACGGGCAAACGCACGTGCGTGACAACATCGATCTGAAGCGAATGATGATCACCGTTGTGATGGCTCTCGTGCCTGCGACACTGTTTGGAATGTGGAACGTCGGCTATCAGGCGAACACCACGATCCAGCGGGCCGCCGAGGCAGGGGAGAAGTACGTCGGTGATTGGCATTACACGATTCACAACGCCATCGGATTCACCAATGATCCGGGCAGCATCGCCGACTGCATGGTGCTCGGGGCGATCTTTTTCATCCCGATCTACTTCGTTTGCATGTTCGTCGGCGGCCACATCGAAATGGTCTTCAGTGTCCTTCGCGGCCACGAGATCAACGAAGGCTTCCTCGTCACGGGGTTGCTGTTTCCGCTCACCCTGCCGGCCTCGATTCCGCTCTGGCAAGTCGCCGTCGGGATCGCGTTCGGCGTGATCGTCGCCAAGGAGGTGTTCGGGGGGACCGGACGAAACTTCTTGAACGTGGCCCTGACCAGCCGGGCGTTCCTGTACTTTGCACACGCCGGACAAATCAGCGGTGACAAAGTCTGGACGGCGGTCGACGGGTTCAGCGGCGCGACCGCACTGGGCCAAATGGCCGTTGCGACGCCCGATCCGGGCGGCGAATCCAACGCGGCCCTGGCGTCGCTGGAGTCGGTGAATTATTCCCTCGGTGCCGCCGACCCGGTGACCTGGTCGGAACCGATCACCTGGACCAGTGCGTTTCTGGGAACGGTTCAGGGATGCGTCGGCGAGACCAGCACGCTGATGTGCTTGATCGGTGCCGCGATTTTGATCGGCGCCGGGATCGGTTCCTGGAAGATCATGGTCGGTGTGCTGGGCGGAGTCGCCGCGACGTCGTTGTTACTGAACGGGGTCACCACGGGCAGCAACCCGATGATGAGCGTTCCGTTTTACTGGCACTTCGTGATCGGCGGTCTGGCGTTCGGTCTGGTGTTCATGGCAACCGACCCGGTCAGTGCTTCGATGACGGAGAAGGGAAAATGGATCTACGGCGGGCTGATCGGTTTCATGACCGTTTTGATTCGATGCATTAACCCGGCGTTTCCCGAAGGCATCATGTTGGCCATTTTATTCGGCAACGTGTTCGCGCCTTTGATCGATTACTTCGTTGTTTCCGCAAACGTTCGCCGGAGGATGGCACGCTATGTCACAACGTGATTCAACTGTTAACACCCTGCTCACGGCGACCATCCTGTGCGTCGTCTGCTCGCTGGTCGTCAGCGTTGCCGCTGTCGGACTCAAGGGCAAGCAGGAAGAAAACAAGATGCTCGATCGCCAGAAGAACATTCTGGACGCCGCGGGGCTGTCGATCGGCGAATATGGCAAGCCGGCCAGCGAGCTTTCCCGGGAGCAGATCGACGAACTGTACGCATGGGTCAGCGAAGAGCTGGTCGATTTGCAAACCGGCGAGATCGTCGAGGACATGGACCCGGCCGACTACGACCCGCGTGAAGCGGCTGAAAAGGTCGACAGTAGCACCGAGATCGGCGAAGTGCCGTACGATCCGGGTGTCGATCGCCGCGAGAAAGTGGCGAAGGTCTACTTCGTCACCAAGCCCGGATCCGATGGCTTTCAACAAGTCGTGTTGCCTGTCTACGGCAAGGGACTGTGGTCGACGTTGTACGGATACTTGGCACTCAAGGGCGACCTGGAAACGATCCAAGGTTTGACGTTTTACGAGCACGCCGAAACGCCCGGTTTGGGTGGCGAAGTCGACAACCCGGCCTGGAAGGCGCAATGGGAAGACCAGAAGCTCTACGACGAAAACGGGCAGCCGGCCGCCTTGGTTTACAAAGGCACCGCTCCTGCGGGAAACCCTTACGCGGTCGATGGATTGTCCGGGGCGACCATCACCAGCCGGGGCGTGACGAACCTGTTGCGTTACTGGGCCAGCGAGGATGGATACGGACCATTCTTGTCACAACTAAAAAACGGCACGTCGAAGACATCGGGGTCCTGAGAAATGGCTGAAAAAACTGCAAAATCTGTGATCGTCGATCCACTGGTCGACAACAACCCGATCGCCTTACAAATCCTCGGGATCTGTAGTGCGTTGGCAGTGACGACCAAGATGGAGACATCGATCGTGATGGCCGTCGCCGTGATCGCCGTGACGGCGTTCAGCAACCTGGCCGTCAGTGCGATCCGCTCCTACATCCCCAGCAGCATCCGGATCATCGTACAGATGACCGTGATCGCGTCGCTGGTGATCGTCGTCGACCAATTCCTGAAAGCTTACTTCTTCGACATCAGCAAGCAGCTTTCGGTGTTCGTCGGTTTGATCATCACCAACTGTATCGTGATGGGACGCGCCGAAGGATTTGCGATGAAGAACGGCCCCTGGCTGAGCTTCTGGGACGGGATCGGCAACGGACTCGGCTACGGCCTGGTCTTGCTGTTTGTCGCGTTCTTCCGCGAACTGCTCGGCAGCGGAACCCTGATGGGCTACGTCATCCTGCCGCTGGATCGCAACGGCGGCTGGTACAACCCCAACAACTTGATGCTGTTGCCACCGAGTGCGTTTTTCTTGATCGGCTTCCTGATTTGGTTGATCCGAGCATACAAACCGGAACAAATCGAAGAGTCCTGAGGATAGAACCATGCAAGAAATCATAGAAACCCATCTCAGCATCCTGCTGAAAGCCGTCTTCGTCGAAAACCTGGCGTTGGCATTTTTCCTCGGGATGTGCACGTTCCTGGCGATCAGCAAGAACGTCAAAACGGCGATCGGGCTGGGCATCGCCGTGATTGTGATCGAAGCGATCACGGTGCCGGCCAACCAGTTCATCTACGCCTGGTTCCTCAAGAAAGGCGCGTTGACATGGGCGGAGGGATTGCTTCCCGTTTCGCCCGGTTACTTTGCGACCGTCGACCTGACCTTTCTCGGGTTTATCAGCTACATCGGCGTGATCGCCGCCATGGTTCAAATCCTGGAAATGTTCTTGGACAAGTTTTTTCCCGCGCTCTACAACACGCTGGGGATCTTCTTGCCGCTGATCACGGTGAACTGTGCCATCTTGGGCGCGTCGCTGTTCATGCAAGAACGGAACTACTCATTCGCCGAGTCGTGCACCTACGGCCTGGGCTGTGGGATCGGTTGGGCGCTCGCCATCGCGGCACTCGCCGGAATCCGTGAAAAGATGAAATACAGTGATGTCCCCCCGCCGCTTCGCGGTTTAGGAATCACGTTCATCACCGTCGGGCTGATGGCGCTCGCATTCATGTCGTTTAGCGGAATCCAGCTCTAACCCGGCTGTTGCACGCTGAGCGAAAGCAACTTTGACCAGACGATACTCAGAAACCTTCAATCAAATCGATCCGATATGGGCACCGTAATCCTTGGCATCGCAATGTTCACCCTGGTCGTGGTGGCGTTGGTGGTCTTGATCTTAGGCGCGAAAGCGCAGCTTGTTGCGTCAGGCCCCGTAAAGATCATGATCAACGAGCAAAAAGAGATCGAAGTTCCCGCCGGCGGAAAGCTGTTGGGCGCCCTGGCCGATGCCGGCGTGTTCGTCTCCAGTGCCTGCGGGGGCGGCGGAACCTGTGCCCAATGCAAGGTCAAGGTGCTTGAGGGCGGCGGTGAAATCCTGGCGACCGAAAAGGACCACATCTCCAAAAAAGCAGCTCGCGAGGGCGAACGCCTCTCCTGCCAAGTGGCCGTCAAGCAGGACATGAACGTCGAGGTTCCCGCCGAAGCGTTCGACACCAAGAAGTGGGAATGCACGGTCCGTAGCAACCACAACGTGGCCACCTTCATCAAAGAGTTCGTGCTCGAGCTGCCCGAAGGCGAAGACGTCAATTTCAAAGCCGGCGGTTACATTCAAATTGAATGCCCGCCCCACGTGGCGAACTACAAAGACTTTGATATCGAAGAAGAGTACCACGAAGATTGGGATAAGTACGACATCTGGCGTTTCGTGTCGAAGGTCGACGAGCCGGTGATTCGGGCCTATTCGATGGCGAACTATCCGGGCGAAAAAGGCATCATCATGCTGAACATTCGCGTCGCGACCCCGCCGCCGAGAAACCCGGAATTGCCGCCGGGGAAAATGAGTAGCTGGATCTTCAGCCTGAAACCCGGTGACAAGGCGACCATCAGTGGCCCGTACGGCGAGTTCTTCATCAAGGACACCGACGCGGAAATGGTCTACATCGGTGGTGGTGCCGGTATGGCTCCGCTGCGGAGTCACATTTTTGAATTGTTCAAACGGCAAAAGACGGATCGAAAGGTCAGCTACTGGTACGGCGGCCGAAGTTTGCGTGAATTGTTCTACATCGATCACTTCCGCGACATCGAAAAGGATTTCCCGAATTTCAAGTTCAACATCGCGCTCTCGGATCCGTTGCCCGAAGACAATTGGGACGGCTACCAAGGGTTCATTCACCAAGTGTTGTTGGACAACTACTTGAGCAAGCATCCCGCGCCGGAAGACATCGAGTACTACATCTGTGGCCCGCCGATGATGAACCAGGCCGTGTTCCGCATGCTGGACGACCTGGGCGTCGAACCGGAAAATATCGCCTACGATGACTTCGGCGGTTGATGATTGAGACAATGGAGTAGACGCGGTCCATTCCCCAACGATCGGTAACAACCATGATGATCCAACAAACGCGACGAGCCTTGCTGCTGGTCGCGTTTCTTTTGTTTCCCCTGACCGGTTTCAGCCCCACGGCGGCAAACGGCCAGGGCGACTCGGCGGCTCCGCGGACGATTCGCGAGTACCGCGGCAAGACGATGGGGACGTTGTACATGGTCAAAGTCGCCGGTGCGGAGACACTGGATGACCAGACGCTGCGGTTCGCCATCGATGCCGAACTAAGACGTGTCAATGACCAGATGTCGACGTATCTCAAGTCGTCGGAGATCAGCCGGTTCAATCGATCGACCAGCACCGAGTGGTTCGACGTCAGTGTCGAATTCGCCCAAGTCGTTGCGGAAGCTCAATCCATCGCGAAAATGACGGACGGTGCCTTTGACATCACCGTTGCGCCGTTGGTCAATGCATGGAACTTTGGTCCCACGGAACGTTCGTCGGCGGTTCCCGACCCGGACACGATCAAAATGCTGATGGAAACGATCGGCTACAAAAAGTTGGAGGTTCGCACGGATCCTCCCAGTTTGCGCAAGCTGATTCCCGAGTTGCAGATCGATCTTTCGTCGATCGCCAAGGGACACGGTGTCGATCGAGTGGTCGACAAACTGGCCGAGCTCGGCGCAGGGGACGTGTTTGTCGAAATCGGTGGCGAGGTGCGGACCACGGGCGACAAGCCCGGTGGCGCTTGGAAGGTCGGTATTCAATTGCCCGATGCCGCCAAGGACACGGTGATGATCGCTCATCCGATGTTGCAAAATGAATCGGCCGGCAACGCGATGGCGACGTCCGGGGATTACCGCAATGTGTATGTCGTCGATGGCAAACGATATTCTCACACCATCGACCCGCGGACCGGTTCGCCCGTGGAACACGACCTCGCATCGGTGACTGTGATCGCCAAGACTTGCATGCAGGCCGATGGTTGGGCGACCGCCCTGAATGTCTTGGGACCAGAGCCGGCATTGGCGATCGCAACGCAAAACGACCTTCATGCATTGCTCGTCTCGCGCAGCGGGGCGAAGGAGTATCAAATGGTAGGCAGCGGGGTTTTGGCACAGTACGCCCAGGCGACACCGGATGCGGCGGAGACCACCAGTTGGTTGGCGGCACTGGTGCCGATCGCCATCCTGACCTTTGGCGTGTTTTCGATTCTGCTGTTCGCGATGGCGATCGGAGTCGTTTTTGGTCGGCGATCGATCAGTGGTTCCTGCGGCGGATTGGCCAACAAAACCAACGAAGACGGCAGCACCAGTTGCTCCTTGTGCAGCAATCCTTCCGACGCCTGCAAAGAGTTGCGTGAAAAGATGGAATCCAGTCAGCCGGATTCAAAGCAGTCGGCGACGTAGGGGGTTTGGGATAGGCTTCCAGCCTGTCATGCGGCAACCGACAGGCTGAAAGCCTATCCCAACTTCGGCACCCTATCGCAACAGTTCCCACAACCGTTGGTCCAGCAACGATTCGGCGACCAGCATCGCGCCGCTGAAGTCCTGTTGGCGGGTGTGTTCGTTGGGGATCGCAACGACGTTTGCTCCGGCCGCGACTCCCGCCGCACAGCCGTTGCCGCTGTCTTCGAGCACCAGCATGGCCTGCGGTTGGAGCTGGAATTTTTCGGCGGCGGTCAGGTACATCTCCGGGTGCGGTTTGCCTTGGCGGACGTCGTCGCCGGTCAAGACGAAGGTCAGGGATTGCCGCCAGTGCAGTTCGGCGAAAATCACGTCCACCCATTTTCGGCGACTGCTGGTGGTCAAGGCAAACGGAACGCCACTTTGTTGCAGGTGATCGATCCAGGCTTCCAATCCCGGCATCGGCCTCAGCAGTTCGGGTAAAAGCTCTCCGTACAACTGGTCCGATTCGGCCAGCAACGCGTCCGGGGAGTCGTCCAGGGAGTGGAAATCGATCATTTGCTGGACGGCGGCCGTGCCGATCCGCCCCATCATTCGTGCCTGCAGGGCGGCACTGTAACGGTGTCCGCGACGTTGCAAAATCGTGTCCCCGACTTGCCAATAGATCCGTTCGGTATCGAACAGCAATCCGTCCATGTCCAAGGCGACTCCCGCCACCGCGGGAACGGGATCGCTATCATCTCGCTGGGGGATCGGTTCAAATACTCGGTTTGGCCGCGTCGCCATTTCTGTCCCTTTTCGCTTTTGCGTCATTGCCGTGTCTGGATCGGTCGACCGAATTCTTACCAACTGGTCCATCGACCGAACAGGCCCGCTGACGCGTGGGATCAGCGAGGTCAGCACGTCGGGGTGGATCGATGATGACGCGACGCAGTGGTCGATCGAACCCTTTTTGCCCATCGAAACGCAGACCTTGGTCGAATACCTGGGCAATCGGGCGGAGAAAACCGCCGGGCTGGATCCAGCCGGACGCGACGCCTTTGCAGCCGCGGTCCGGAAAATCAGTGATCATGTGGCGGCGAAAACGTCGCAGTATCACGCCCAATTTTCGGATCGGTACCACGCGGTCGATCCCGATAGCGATTGCAAAATCCCGATTGATTTACAGTGCGACCAGGTGGTCGACCACTCCGCCCGGCTGATGGAACTGTGTGATCAGATGTTGGCCGATGCCGCCTACCAGAAGCTCAGCCAGGAGGACATCGAGAAATGCGTCGGGGTTTCAAGCCATTGGGGCGTTCCGATGAGTGCGAATTTTGGCCTGTTTCAACAACTGGCCGTCTACGCCCGCGGTGACATCATCGGGCGTCGGTGCAAACGCCGCCTGCAGAATCTGTATCGCATGGAAATGGTCGACGTCGCCATCTACCAACGGCTCGTCGTGCTGTTTCAATTGGCCGAAGACCACGAACGGGGCGAAATGCTGGCCGCCGGACAATTCCACCTGCGGATCTTCAAGAACATCCCCAAACAGGACGTCGATATGTTGCTGCCGGGCACGCAAGTCCGACTCAGCAAACTCGACCGGGTGAAGGTGATCGCGCCCAGCCTGGGCGGATGGCTGTTGTCGTTGCAAAAGATCTCGCGGTTCGTGCTGGTCACTCTCGCGTTGGCCGCGTACTACTCCACCGCCCTGGTCATCGGTTTGATCCTCGCCGGGATCGGCTACTGTGTCAAAAGCTTCTTCAGCTACTTCCAAACCAAGAATCGCTATTTGTTGGATCTGACACGGAACCTGTACTTTCAAAAGCTGGATACCAACGCCGGTGCCGCGTTTCAGATTATCCAACAAGCCGGCCGCCAATCGACCAACGAAGCCTCGCTGGCGTACTATGCACTCGCGACCGAACCGGAACCGATCAGCCGACGCCGACTGAGACGCAAATGCGAGCGATTGATCCGTGAGGCGATCGAGGTCGAAATTGATTTTCGAGTCGATCGGGCGCTCGAAACGCTCATGCAACTCGGTCTGGTGACAGAAACGGTTGACCAGAAGCTATGCCTTGCAACTGGGACGAACTCTGCGGGAGCGGAGGAAAGGGGGCGGCAGAATGATGGGGTGGCAGAATGATGGGCTACGCTGTGAAGCATCTTTTTAGCGGCAGGGCGGGAGCCCTCCGGTGTTTTGGCAAAGAGGAAGAACCGGAGGGCTCGCGCCCTGCCGCTAAAATCTAAAGAACTACAGGGGGAAAATGCTTCACAGCGTGAAACGATGGGGGAAATGATCAAACCAACTCGTTCACTTTCCCGCATTCCATCATTCTGCCCCGTATCATTCTGCCATCCTTTCCCCATCGTTTTGCCCACCCGATTCCCTACCCGCCGAATCCGATCGGTCGATTGGCTTGCCGATGCTCATTGGAAAGCGACTGTCGGGCCGACCCGCGATAGACGGCATTGAAATCGTAACGGTCATCGTAGGCGGACCAATGTTGCAGGGAGTGGTAATGTGTTTGCCCGTGGGGTAGCCCCGGGGCGCCGAAGCTGTCACCGGCAGTCGTAAACGTTTCCGCCGCAGTGCTGATTTCTTCGAACTCCACACGTACCTCTTCCTCCTGATCCAAACCCTGGAATTGCATCATCCAGTTGCCACCCATGTCCGCGAAGACGGATGCGCGGACGAGTTGCTCTCCATCGGAGTTGTAGAGCGTTGCAATGACTCTGGCCCCCGGCAGCGCGGTACCCGAAAAGATCGGGTTTGCGGCGAGCCGCGGGATCTCCTGGCTGAGCAATCGGGTGGGAAACGCCGTGGAGTCACTTTCGTATTGTCTGGCAACATCAAACGGGTTGCTAAAATTATTGAAACCGTCATACGTGAAGTACGTCAGCGACGTCGGTGTCGGATCATCAAAGCCGCCGGTATCGCCCGGTGCGCCGGGGTTGTTGGTTGCCGGATCGGTGCCTGAGTCTGACCAATCGGTCACACGGCGGATGGTTTGGTTGGATTGATTCATCACGGGGCTGCCGGCTGCGTCGATGGGCGTGCCCGCCGCCATCGCTTGGTTGACCAAGACCACGTTTGCCTGACCGGTGGTTGGCTTGACCCGCACCACCAGTTGCACCAACACCTGCTCGCCCGGTGCGAGGCGGCCGCTGTTGCCGTCGAACATGTTTTGTGATGGATTGTCGGCGTACCCGGGCTGCAGAATCGGATCAACCATCGCGGAACTTGCGATGATGGTCGGCGCGGTGACGACGGAATCAAAGTTGTCCCCAAATTGAGACTGCACATCGTCCAGCAATTCGATGTTCTCCAGGTAAACCGAGCCGGTGTTTTCGACCATGATTTGGATCGTCACCAGCGATGACATCCCGATCCGCTGCTCGTGGCTGACGCGTTTGGCGACGCCGATTTCCACGAATTCCAGCGAGACCGGATCGTCGGGGTCATTGTCGTCGTCGCTGTGGTCATCGGGGTTGGCCGGATCACCATCGACGTTGGTGGGATCCGTGGGATCATCCGATCGATCCCAGACCATTTGACCCGTCACCGGATCCTTCGCCGCGATGACGGCTTGGTTTTCAAAATCGCCATTGGCGTCATCGCGGACCGAGTCAAGTCTGCGTCCCGGGGCATCGGGGTCGAGTTCGATCGTGAGCTGAATCACGAGAAACTGGCCGGAATCCAAGCGTCCCGATGCGGAAGCATCAATCAGTGACGTTCCGGTCCCCCGCCCGGAATATCCGGCATTCAATTTCGGGGCGTCGCTGGCATTGCCGTCCACCACGGCCGGAGCTGAGACGATGCCGACGAAAGCGTCACCCAGAAGTTCTTCCAGGTCCTCCACCAACGTCAACTCATCGAGGGGAGTGGAGCCGTTGTTGTCGATGCGGATTTGATAGGTCACGTCGTAGTTGCCCGACACGCCGCTGGTCGATGGGGTGGGCGATCCGATGATCTGCTTGGTCAGACTGAGCATTGGGATCCGGTGGATGTTTGGATCGTCAGGCTCATTGTCGGCAATCGGATCCAGTTCAACATTCGCCGGACGATCCGGGTCATCGCTCAGGTCGACTGCGGTCAACCCCGAAACCTCTCCGACACCGCTCACCTGGGCCTGGGCGATCATGGATCCATTGTCGACCGAGATGCCTGGCGCATCCGGATCGACTTCCACCGTCAATCGAATCGTCACAGATTCGCCTGGAAGCATGCGATTGGAGTTGCCGACGGAGTTGTCGACGATGGAGGGATTGATCGATGTCCCGTCGTAGACGGGGTTGAGCGTCAGGGGACGGTTCGCCGTCGTGTGGATCACGGCCGGCGGGACCACCACGTCGACGAATCCGTTACCGAACAGGATCGAGAAGTCTTCGTCGATCGCGATCTGTGTCAGTGGATCGTTGCCGGTGCTAGTGATTGTCAACTCGTAGGTGATGTCGACATTGCCGGTGGTTCCCGATGCCGCCGGTGTCGTTGCGATCGTCGACTGCGTGATCTCCACCAGCGGATGGATGATCGTCGATGTTTCGCGTGCTTGCGCCACGTAGTCGTCTTGACCGCTGTGCCCACCGTCCCCATCGCGTTCGGTGTTGTCTCCGCTGTACACCCCGTCCGGCAATGACGTCCATTGAACAACGGCATCATTCTGCAGCGTGTTGGTGATCGCGGCGAGGTTGTCGGTGATGCGGACGTCGTATCGGATGGTCGCGGTTTGTCCAACCGGCAACGAGTCCAACAGCAGCGCCACCGACCCCGAATCGGAACCGTCAAATTCGAGCGTCGCTCCGGTGACCGTCACACCCAGCAACTGCATTCCTTCGGGAAGCGTGTCCAAGAAGGACAGATTGTGGGCGGTTGCATTGCTGCCAGCGCTGTGCCCGATCGTCGTCGTGTAGCGTACCACTTGATTCAATGATGGCGTGTGATCGCTGACGGTGACGGCAAGACGGAGTTGCGGTTCCAGGACGGTGACATCACTCGCCGAAACCGGCGGCGTTGTTTTCGACGTCCCGCGATGGTTGTAGGTGAGTGTCGCCGATTCGTCCAAGATCGTTCCGCCGGAGACGGGGAGGGATGCATTGGATGGGAGATTGGACACACGTGCGGTATATGTCAGCACGATCGATTCCGTAACGCCGTTGTCTGTGTCAGAATTCGTGACATCGCCCAAGTCGAAGATAAGCGATTGGGGGGGCGTTTGGCCGTCACCGACGATCGATGGCGAGAACGAAGCGGCGCTCCAGGCAAGGCCGGCGGAGTGGACCACCGAATCGAGTGAAACAAACTCCAGCCCCAGATCCATGGTGTCCGTGATCACCAGCGCCTCGGCGTCACCCTCGGGCAGGGTGACCTCCAACTGATACGTCACCGATTCTCCGATCACGACGTCATTCACGCCGTTGCTGCCGTCGTTGATGCTGGTGCCGAGCAGGGACTTGGAAAGGCCAATCGGATTCACGGTAAACGTCGTCTCGTCGGTCGCGGCGTAGTTGTTCAGGGGCGTCGATCCGCTGATCGGCAAACCGCCCGCGCCGGTCCGCTCCGTTGCGTCGGCTCCGTTCAAACTGGACCAGGCAATCGTCGCGGTGCTGGAATGAATGTCTGCCGGCATCACATCAGCATGGATCGTGCCGACGACCGTGATGGTCAGCGATTCGGTCAACGCGATGTCCACCGATTGTCCGGCTTTGAGTTGCAATTGGTTGCCGGCGAGCCATTCAAACCCAGCGGTCAAATCACCCAGAACGCTGTGTGTGACGGAATACGACGTGATGTCCATGTCCGTCGGCAGCGATGCGATAAAGGTTGTGTCGAAGGCGTCGGCCTGGCTGTCCGCTGTGTGGCGGATCGTTGAAGTGTACGTGACCGCATCCAAGGCATCACCGCTCGGCCTACTAACCGAATGAATGACTTGCAAATTCGGTTCGATGATCGTCACGTCCGTGGCGCTGCTGACCGCCGTCGCATCCACGACGCCGCCACGAACCCAGACGAACTGCACGTCATTGCCGACCCTCGTCGACTGTTGATTGACCGACGCATTGACGACCCGAGCGGTGTAAACAATTTCCAATGACTCAATCTTGGCGTTGTCATTGTCGGGATTGATGATTTGCCCAAGATCGAACGTCAATTGCTGGCCGTCGAGAGTTGGATGGTACGCGGCAAGCTGGTCGATTGGGTTTCCATCGCTGGTGATGATGTGCGTCGCGGCACCGCCACTGGTCACCGCAAGGCTGTCAAAGGAGACGAATTCCAATCCGGGGTCCAAGGTATCGATGATCCTTGCGTCGTCAATCGTGGACTCCGGTATCTGAACGCGGATGCGGTATTGAACCAGTTCCCCGATGACGGCTTCAGTCGTTGAATTGTTAAGGTCGTTGATCCCCGTCCCCACCAGTTCCTTGGTCGTCAGCGGACGGATGATGTGCAGATCAGTCGATCGTGTGGCTCGATAGTCGTTGACGCCCCCGCTCCCGATCCCGTGATCTTCTCCGTCGCCAGTGCGTTCGACCGCGGTTGCCCCGTCCATGCTGGTCCAGCGGACGTCTGCATTGCCGGTCAGTGTTTGTCCAGGGTTGACCGATTGGCTGACAACGCCGGTCACTCGAAGCGTCAACGTTTCGCCCTTTCGTAAATCAAATCCGGCTGGGGCGATGGTGGTGACCGTGTTGGTTGTCGACGAGAGGTCGAAGAGTGACGACAGGTCGCCGGCGCTGGAATGAAGCACCGAAACCAAAGAAACATTTTGCAACGCGCTCGGCAAGACTTCCGAGAGGATGACGTCAAATGCATCGGTGTCGCTGGCCGCGGAATGACGAACCACCAAATCCAGCGTCACGCGATCACCAGCATCGACGTGGTCCGGCGAGGCCACGTAGACCAATTCCAAATCGGGTTCGATCACAGTCACATCGGCCACGGCGCTGGCCGTCGATCGAGTTGCACCGTTTAGCTCCCATGTCACCCTGGCGGCATTGGACAGCACCGTACCGGCCTGCTCGCCCTGGTTGCCGGCTGTATTGTCGGTGCGCACGGTGTACCGAATCGTGATGGTCTCCGGTGCCGAGTCGTTGGGCGCATTGATCAGATTCCCAAAATCGAATCGGATCTGTTGTCCACTGATTTGTGGTGTGACCGGGCCGGAAACGTCTGACACGATTGCTGAATCGACCGTCACCGCATCCAGGCTTTCAAAAACCAGCCCAGCTTCCAGCGTATCAATCACGACGGCGCGGTTCATGGTGGCTTCGGGAATGGTCACCACCAATTCATAAGTGGCCCGCTCGCCGATCACGGTTTCCGCTATGGCGTTGTTCGCGTCGACGATGCTGGTCGAGACGAGTGATTTGGTGACGGTCGGTGAGAACACGGTCAGCCGCGTCGAGGCGTTGTCGAAATGATGGTTCACGCCACCGGTTCCGGTTCGCTCGCCGGTCCCACTGCCGGATCCACCAGGCACATCGCTGCCGGTCGGGTTTCCGGCGGTACCCGATCCCGGCAAACTGGTGTAGGTCAGGTTCACGGGCGTGATCAGGGCTTCACCCGGTTGAACGGGTAATTCGAGCGTCGCGTCGAAAGTCACCGTCACGCGACCACCGGTGGGGATATGGTCAAACGCGATCTCGATCTGATTGCCGGAGGAGTGGTCGGTGATGGTTCCGAATCCACCGCTGTTAAGGACACGGATCGTGTCGGCATGCAACGTGACTTGGTCGGGCAGCAGACTGGTCAGCCGAGCTTCAAAGGCGTCGGAGTTCCTTGCGGAGTTGTCGTTGCTGAATTCGATGGTGAACGTCACTCGATCGCCGGCGTCCGCGTTGGATGGAGAAACACGGATCGCCAAGTCATCCATCGTCGGTTCAACGACTCGGGCGTTGGCTTGATTGCTGGTTTGCAGGGTCTGTCGCCCGGGCTTTTCCGTGGGATTGATTGACAGTTGGAAATCATTGCGCAGCACTGCGTTCTGTTGCGCCGACGCGTGGTTGAGCACCAGGGCATTGAACTCGATCACGATGTATTCGGCGTTTGCGTCGTTGTCTCGATTGACGAGGGTGCCGAGCTTGAACTGGGGATCGGTCCCGTTGTTATAGGAATCGGTGTCCGTGTGCAGGCTGGACGTTGAACCGACATTGATATCCGGCAGAACAAACGTCGGCGAGATGACGGTGCTGCCGATCGAGTTCCCGGCGCCGCCGAGGCCGATGGGCAACGTGCCCGATCCGTTTGTCGATGAAATTCCGGCGTCGGAGAGGAAGGCCAACGTGGCGGTGCCATCATCGAGGTATTGCATGCCGCTCCGCAGTCGATCTCTGATCACCAGATCCGGTAACGTGCCTTCGGGGATTTCCACCACCAGTTGATACCGCACGATTTCGCCGATTGCGATCCGTTCGCTGCCGCTGGTCAGCCCGGTATGCGCCTCGCTGGTTGCTACGATCGAGTGGTGCGTCGCGACGTTCTGGACCGTGATCGTTGCGTCATCCGCGAGTGCCCCCGCCGGCAGACTGACCGCATGATTCGCTCCGCCGTCGATTGCACCGTAGGCGATGATCTGGGCAGACGATTGGTAGCTTTGATTGATCTCGACTTCTTCGCGTAGTTGAACATCATAGGTGATGATGATCACGTTTGATCCGCTGCCGCCGCCGTCGGCTTGTTTGTGGATCGCCCCTTCTGCGGCCGATGGGTCGGTGATTTCGATACCGGTGGTAAACAGGTCGCCGGTGAAGTCCAGTGCCGTGCCATCGCCGCGATGGACTTGCAAGTTCAGCCCCGAGGCGGCGATCGCGTATTGTGGCGGGAGGGCATCGACGACTTTTAAATTGAAGCCGTCGGCGCCACCTGAGTTCTGGATCGCAATGGCAACCTTCACACGATCCCCCGCATCCACGTCGTGGAGATCGGCATCGATCGGATCGGTGGCCAGATCCGCAGCGGTGATCCGTCCGGTAAACGCAATTCCCGGGTCGCCGGGCGGCGCGAATGCCGTCGGTGCCGGTGTCGATGTAAAACGGGGGTGGGGTCCATCGGTCGACACCATTCCCTTGGTGATCGTCAACTCGGGGGCTGCGGCCAGGTTTTGGGTGATCGTGTTCGATGAGCGGACTTCCGTTGTGGTCAACTGATACGTCGCAATCGCTTGGTTGGTCAACAACAACCCGTCGTCGAAATGCATGTCTTGCGCGGTCACCGTGAACAGGATTTCGATGGTTTCTGCGATACTGTCGACGACATCAAAACTGCCAAAATTGAAATGGACGCTGTTGGAATCGCCATCGACTGCCAGCGTCGGTGGATCCGTGCTCGATGCGACCTGGTCCAACGTGTGCGCCGGACCGTAACTGAACATGCCCGCAGGCGGCGGTGTGGCGGACGGCCCTCCACCGGCAAACGAGGTGACTTCGTTGGCTCGATAGATCGGCAGCGGCAAGAAGTCGGTCAGGATCAAGTTTTCGTAGTCAGCTGTTGGCATTGAAAACGCAAGTCGGTAGGTGATCGATTGCCCCGCCATGATCGGGTCGTTGCGTTTGTTCGTGTCTCCCTCGATGGCGTACACCGACTTGCTGATCGCCGGCCCGACAATGAAGAGGCTGGTGCCACTGGAATCCGATTCAAATTGTGTATCGCTGATTCCGTCTCGCACGCGGCCCGTCACCGTGACGGAACTGGCCAACGGATCGCCGGCGTCCACCGATCGGTCCCCCGACAGGTAGTACGTCGTGAAGTCTTCTTGGATGACGGTTCGGAAACGGATTTCGACCGTCGTGCCGCCGTCCGAGTCCGCATCGTCAAATCGGTCCCCCGTCAGAATGCCGTCGCTGATGGCCGATGCGAGGTCAAAGCGGACTTCGGTCGCCCCACTGCCGGTTCCCTGTTTGGTGATCGAGTGCTGCGTTTCAGAGAATGTCCCACTGGAAACAACACCTTGCTCGCGGATCACGAATAGCGGTTGGAAGGAATCGTCCCACAATTGTCCATCGCTGAACGTCTCCTGGACGATCAGGTCGGCGAACTCGAAATAGTCCGAGACTTGAACGTGCATCACATACTCAAGCGTGTCGCCGGGAGTCGCACCGCGTGCACCGGTGTCGTTGACGATGGCGACGGATTGTTGAATCGACAACGACTGCTGTGAAACGGCCGAGTCGGTGGAATCGTCATTGTCGGAAATCGACGCGGATTGATAGACTCCGGTGACCTGGGCATCATTCACCGCGACCCTGTCGTCGCCGCTTGAACCATCCAAGACCGGATTGCCGTCGGCATCGGTCTTGCTGATCCAGGCTTGATAGGTGATCACTGCGTCGGCGCTACCAGATCCGGTCAGGCTTCCCAGGTCGACTGCAAGCCGGTTTCCCGGTGGGTTTTGTGGCGACCCAGCAGTGGGCGACGCCGCAGTGGGCTCCGTCGTCGAATAGCTGCCCGTTGAGATGACCTGCAGCGAGCCGGGCACATAGACGTACGAATGGGGCAGAGCATCTTCCACCAGCACCTGTTCGACCGTTTCACCCTCCGCCACTTTCAGGGTCAACGTAAAGGTGATGGGGAAGTTTCTCCCCGTGCTTCGCTCCGCCTCGGCGGCATCACTGGTCTTTACCAATTGCAACACCGTCGGTGTGACGGACGCTGTGACCGCTGTGTCGAAAATCGGTGGATCCGTCGTACGGTTGTCAATCGGGTCGTTTCCCAGTGCGAAGAAACCGACGGCGGACAGGTCGAGTGGCGTGCCGACAGTCGCTCCATCGGTACCACTCAACGCCGCGCTAAAGTGAACGGTCGCATCGGGCTGTTCGGGGACAAAGCTTCCAAACGGCAATTGATACACCAGCAAGCTGTCGCCGGCAGATCCGGTCACCGTCAGTCCCGTCACCGGATGAAGGATGGGATTGCCGCCGTCGTTGACCAGATCTCCATCGGCATTGAACGTTCCCGCCACGATCGGATCCAATGTTCCCGCGAAGATGGAGGCGTGGTTGATGCGAACACCGTGCGGCACGTGCAGATCAAAGTAGGGCGCGAAACCCGCGTCCGAGTGTGTGGGTGACGTGTTGTCAAAGGTGACGTCGAATTGGAACTCCTCATTGAGAAACGCTTCGGATGGCACTTGAAAGGAGACGTGCGGCGCCGGTGATAGCGTGCCGGTCCACTGCATCGCCGTTGTCTCGATCCACAGTGACGGGGTCTGGATCTGTCCGTGGTGGAACTCCAATTCCCAGTCGCCGCCGTCATCAGAATTGCCGGTGGTGTCATCCGATGCGGCGACGTCGGCGCCGGTCAACTGAGCCAGCGTGTCGATGAGGTGTTGGCCGGGGCCAGAGCGGGCGAGGTCGCAGCCGTAGATCAGGAGGTCGCCGTCGCTTGCCAAGGCGCGGCCGATCGATTCAAGTTCCAACGCATACTGATTCGATAGATCATCCGCATCGAACGGTTGTTCGCCCAAGTGCAGCACGCCATCGCGGCCGTGCGAGATCAGATGGATCGCGTCGAGTTCCGTTCTGCCGGTGAGCGCTTCGGCGATCTGGGCAAAGCCGTCTCTGGCGGGATCAAGGTAGACGATTTCCAGGGGCTGGTCTTGTTGATCGATGTCCTCGAGAAGGGTTTCGAAGTCGTCAATGGTGGTGTCGACAAACGCGATTTGACGGATCGTGGACTGCTCCGCTGGGGCGGCTGGCTGGACGAGATCGGTGTGATTGGAAATCGTCTGGATTTCCGGTGCTCGTTCGTCAGGTAGGTCTGGATTGGCGATCTCGATGTCGTCCGGTGTTGCATCGAGTGCGATGAAGTTTGCCAAATCGGCATCGAACAACACCCGTTCTTCAAGCTGTTCGGACAGGCGCCGTCGGAGCGGCTTGGTGGATCGATTCATGCGCGTCATCATTCAACGGCTCCGTGCAGCCGGCGAATGTTGGGGAGGCGCCGGCTGCCGAGTGGTTCGGGAGGAGATCGCAATTCACGGTGGGGCGTTGCCGCGAGACACGCGTGGCCACCGGATGCCGATTTCTCTTGATAACGGCTGGGGGCAAACCCTCGGCGGAGCGAAACCCGAGGGTTTACCCTCGCGATTGGCCAAAGACTGCCGATCAGGGGATCCGTGACGTTTGTAGCGTTTCAGTGACGCAGGGGGCACCAAAGTCGGTGCATCGGCAAGACGATGGGGGCAAGACGATGGGGGCAAGACGATGGGGGCAAGACGATGGGGGCAAGACGATGGGGAGACGATGGGGAGACGATGGGGAGACGATGGGGAGAGGATGGGGAGAGGATGGCAGAATGATCCGGGGCAGAATGATGGAGAGCGGGAGGTGTGAAGCATTTGCCTGGTGGTTCTGACTTCATCGTTTTGCCCCCATTGTTTTGCCTCCCCCACCGGCCTCCCCCACCGGACTCCCCCACCGGACTCCCCCACCGGACTCCCCCATCGTTCTGCCAGCCATCGTTCTGCCAGCCATCATTCTGCCAGCCATCATTCTGCCAGCCCTTCGCCTCGAAGCATTTTCTCCTTGACATCCTATCCGGAACCCTTAAGCTTAAAGCGTTAAGCGTAAGCGACCAGGAGAACTCGATGTCTGAGCAGCTTCCCACCGATCGTGAATTACAGATCCTCGGCGTCCTTTGGGCACGCGGCGAATGCACCGTCCGCGAGGTGTACGAGGAACTTCGCGGGCAGGGCGAAGCGTTGGCTCAAAACACGGTGCAAGCCTTCCTGCGTTTGATGACTGAAAAACAGCTCGTCACCTATCGACAACAAGGGCGGGCGTTCGTTTACCGCGCGGCGGTTGCTCAGAAACGCACCCGTGGTCAATTGGTTTCGTCATTGGTGCAACGCGCATTTGACGGAGCGGTCGACGCGATGGTCCAGAGCGCTTTTGATGCAAAACCGCCCAGTGAAGCAGAGTTGCAGCGACTCGAAGAATTGTTGATGCAACATCGAGCCGGCAAGAAGAAATCACGTTGACCATCAACAGCGTGAATTGAATTCGCGACACACCCACCATCCATCGAGATCGATGATGTCAGACCTCTCCTTTGAATGGCTCGATTCCGTTTTGTTCAGTTCGGCGATCGTTCTGGTCTGCTGCTGGCTAGGCAGTTTGGCACAAAGGAGCCCGCAGAGACGTCAGCGGCTGTGCGAAGCAGGGATCGCATTGTCAATGTTGGCCGCGGGTTTGGTTCTTGTTCCGATGCCGCGTCCTGCCATTTTCGAAGCAGCACGCGGGCCGCAGACGAGCCGCTCGTCGACGATCATCGGAGCTTCGTCGACCGTGGCCGCGGTGCAGCAGCAGTTGGCGGATCCGCCGATGATCGGCAACGCGGTTGCAGCCGCGTCCGCCGCGTCCCCTCTCGCCAATCCGGTATTGAACGCACGGTCACCGATTCGATGGCGGGGCGTGTTGACCAGCGTCTACCTGGGGGGCGCTGGGCTGTGCGTGCTTTTCTTACTGGTCGGGCGGTTGCGGCTGCGTTGGATCGAGTCGGCGGCACGGTGTGAGCGTTCCGATGACGTGCCCCCGCAGGTGCGTTTGTTGATCAGCCCACGGGCGAGTCGACCGTTCTGCTGTGGAATCGTTTCGCCGCGGATCGTGTTGCCGCCGGCAGTCGCTGACAGCGAGCATCGGCCTCATGTTCTACGACATGAATTGGTCCATGTTCAACGAGGCGATGCGTTGACCCGCGCCGTGATGAATGTTGCGATGCCGGTGTTGTACATCAACCCGTTTTATTGGTTGCTCCGACGATCGGCGATCATGGCTTCGGAACACGTTGCCGACGCGACGGCGGCCGAGTCGACATCGGTCGTTGCCTATTCCCGTGGTATGATCGATCTGGCGCGCACACTACACGCGCCTCCGTCGATTTTGTCCGTCGTGGGCGGATGGACCAGCCAAACCACGCTGACCAAACGTCTTCACTGGCTATTGCAGAACGACCGTGGTTCGTCTCCATGCAACGCCACCTGGTCCTGCGCGACGGGGTTCTTCGCGGTGGCGGTGATGGGCTTCGTCACGTTTCTGTTCGGCTGCGCGCCGGAGACCGCACGCAGGGGCGAGGTGGAGGCCGTCGGTGATTCGACCGCCGGCTGCATTTGGTCGATGACACCCGAGATGCCCGGCAGCGCCGCTCGGATCAGCGATTGCGATGTCAAAGTGGTTCGCGGACAGGTCATGGATGACGGGATGCCGGTGGCCGATGCCGAAGTTTGGGCGAGCGGCTATGGTCTGATCGGCGGACGCGAGAGAGTGCTGACGGACAGGGAAGGTCGATTCGAATTGAAGTTGCCGATCGATCCGCGGATGGCGATCCGGTCTTGGAACATTGTTGCGTTTGAAGGAAATCGTTTCGGGCGGTCCGGCAAAGTGTCTGACGACGGCGAGGTCTCTATCAGTCTGAAACCGGGACGTATGGCGAACTTCGCGGTTCGGGATCGGGCTTCCGGCGAGATGATTTCAGGTGCGCGTTTGTTTTTGGTGGATGGTCGCATCGTGGATGCGCCGGACGGCCAATGCCGCATCGGCGGCTTACCGAAAGACCTTACGAAGCTAATCGTCGTTGCACCGGGGTTTGCACGCCGAGCGATCGAGGTCGACCTGTTTTCCGAAAACCAAGAGCGTCTGGTGGTCAAGTTGGACAAGGGCGGTCGGATCCTTGGGCGAGTCGTTGATCGTGGCGGTCAGCCCGTCGCTGGCAATCCGGTCGGGTTGATGATAGGCCACCAAAGTCTTCAGCCGGCCATGCGACAAATCACCGACCAAGATGGGAACTACTCCATGGACGGGATGCCGATTGATCGGCCGGTGCGTGTCAGCACGTATTCCCACAAGACCTCCGGTGGGTCCCAATGGGAGACCCAAACGGTGACGGTTCGTGCGGCTGATCCAGTGGAAGTCAATTTTTCGGTTGATGGTGACCACGCGGCGCCGCAAGAAGCCGGCTCGGCCGTGTTTCACTCGCTTGCTTCGGATCGGCCAGATCCGGGACGTGGCGGCGTGCGTGGCCAGGTGTTGCTGCCCAACGGAGAACCGGCGACGGAATTCGAACTGTCGTTTCAGTGGCCGCGAGATTGGCAGCCCGGTGAAGAGATCGTCAGCGGTGGTCCCGTCGGAAACGCGTGCCTGTTCACTCCGGCCGATGGGCGTTTTGAGTTCACGGGGCTGAAAAAAGGAGGCACCTATCGATTCGTCGCCGCCGCGCCGGGATACCAAGACGCGGTCGTGTCCCGCGTCCACGCGGTGGCACTTTCGGAGCTCGATTCAACTGAATCGATCAACCTGCAGCTCAAGCCGGCGACCGATGCGGTGATCACGGTGAACGATCCGGCATCGCAACCCATCGCAGGAGCGGATGTTTGGCTGATTCCCGGGGACCCGAAACGTCCGCTTGATGCGCATCCGCTGGTCCGTCGACGTCTTCACGGCAAATCTGATTCGCAGGGGCACGTCCGTTTTTCCGCGATCCCATTTGCCGACGGGGTCTTGATCGTTGAGAAGGACGGCAAGGGAACGGAGCAGATCGCATGGAACGGAACGAGCACTACCGTCACGTTATCGAGTCCAGCCAACCTGAAAGTCCAACTGTCACGCCCAGACGGCAGCGCTGAACCCGTGAACATTTTTTTGCAACGCGTCGGAAGCAATCGCTTGAGTGCGAAGACAGCCAAAGCCGGCGAGATGGAGGTCGTGGTTGAAAACATCACCTCGGCCAAGTACAAGGTATCGATCGAATCAGACGACTACCTGCTGAGCGATGGCAACTGGGAAGCGGAAATCGGCATGGTGAAACCCGGCAGCATGCAAGTCGTCACGTTGCAGTTGAGGCATCGCGAAAACTAAGTTTTGACCGATCACACGATCAGGTTGCGTGGCGAGGGCAAGACGCTGGGAAAAGGATGGCAGAATGATACGGGGCAGAATGATGAAGAGCGGGAGGTGTGACGTGATTGGCTGCCGGTTCTGACTTCATTGTTTTGCCCCCATTGTTTTGCCCTACTTCCGGCCACCTGTATTATTCTGCCACCCACCCTCAGAGACCGTCCAGCTTAAGGCGGTCGCTTTTCTGATGTACGATGGCCCTTCCGGGCCGTCGCCCGTGGGGCTCTGCGCGACGACCTAGAAAGGACGTCGTACACCCCTCCGCCGACCACCTCTCACCCATTCGGTCAGATCGTTCAGATTTGTCGCGCGATCGAGTCGGTCGACGCATCGTTCGACTTGGCTTGGCCGGTCGACAACACATTGTCGATTGATCAAAGTAGTCAGCCCCCCAACACTTCATCCGACTCAAGATCTCGCCTCGCCATGAAGCCCCTGACCTCTACACTCCTGTTTTGCATTTCCCTGCTTCCTTCGTTGCTCGGCCATTGCCAAGCAGCCGATCCGCAACCGGCATCACGGCCCAACGTGGTTGTCGTGATCACGGATGATCAGGGCTACGGAGAGCTTTCTTGCCACGGCAATCCGGTTTTGGAAACGCCGCACTTGGATCGGTTGGCGTCAGAAAGTGTTCGCCTGGTGGATTTCCACGTCGCACCGATGTGCACGCCGACGCGCGGCCAATTGATGACCGGAGTCGATGCGCTGCGCAACGGTGCGATGAACGTCAGCAGCGGGCGAACGTTGCTTCGTCGTGAATTTCCCACGATCGCCAATCTGTTCGCCGACTCGGGCTGGAGCACAGGGCTGTTCGGCAAGTGGCATTTGGGCGATGCGTATCCTTACCGGCCCCAGGATCGCGGGTTTCAAGAAAGTGTTTGGTTCCCATCGTCCCACATCAATTCGGTTCCGGACGCCTGGAACAACGATTACTTCGATGACACTTACCTTCACAACGGCCGTCGTGAAACCTATTCGGGATACACCACCGATGTCTTGTTTCGTGAATCGATGGAATGGATGCAGGCGGAAGCGGATGCCGGGCGACCGTTTTTCTGTTACTTGGCGACCGCCGCGGCTCACCAACCACACTTTGTTCCCGAAAAGTATCGGTTGGCCGCCCGTGAAAAATGGCAGGCGGCGCGGGACCAGTTTCCCGCAATGGATCCCGAACGGGAGGAACAACTGGTTCGTTTCCTGGGTATGTGCGCCAACATCGATGACAACATCGGCTTGTTGGAACGTTTTTTGACGCAGAGCGGTTTGCGGGAAAACACGGTGGTGGTCTTCCTGACCGACAACGGCAGCACGTTCGGCCCCAGATACTTCAACGCCGGCATGACGGGCGGAAAAACCACGCTTTGGGAAGGCGGACACCGTGTGCCTTGCTTCGTCCGGTGGCCGAGCGGTGGGTTCAGAGCCGCGGGTGATGTGGCCGGTTTGACCCAGGTCCAAGACTTGTTGCCGACGTTCTCGGATCTGTTGAAGCTGAAGGTGCCTGCCGAAGCAACGTTTGACGGAACCAGCCTGGCCGGCGTGCTGCGCGGCGAGTCCGATGTTCCCGAAGATCGCATGTTGGTGATCAATTACAGCCGGATGCCTTTCAAGGCGCGCCGAACGATGCCCAACAACAATGCGGTTCCACGTCGCGAGCGGGCAGCGGTGTTGTGGAAGCATTGGCGCCTGCTCGAGGACAAACGGCTCTACAACCTGGACGCCGACCCGTTGCAGCAAACCAACGTGATCGATCAGCATCCCGAGGTCGCAGCGGCCATGCGCGAACATTTAGACGCGTGGTGGGACCGATTGAAAACGAACGTCAATGAATTTCAACCGTCGGTCATCGGCGACGATTCGCAAAATCCCGTGCGATTGACCGCCTGTGAGTGGGCCGATGTGTTCATTGACCAGCAGTCTCAGGTGCGCCGTGGTGACCGCAAGAACGGGATCTGGCATTTGGAAGTTGCCGACTCCGGCCGCTATGCGCTCACACTCAGCCGTTGGCCCGAGGAGTCGGGACTCGGCTTGCGTGACGGCATCGACGAGACGCCCGTTGCCGACGGAGTGTTCACCGAAGGGCCGGCCTGGCCGGTCGCCGTCGCACGATTGCGGGTCGGCGAGCAACGACTGCGAACCAAGGTTGACCCAGATGCCAGTTCAGTCCGGTTTGAGCTGACGTTGCCGGCCGGTCGGACGACCATGCAAACCTGGTTCGATGACGATTCGGGGAATGAGATCTGCGGTGCGTACTATGTCAACGTGGAACGCTTGGCGGATCGGTAAGTTGCGTCGGCGGACGGGATTGGCAAAACGATGGGGGCAAAACGATGGGAAAGGATGGCAGAATGATCCGGGGCAGAATGATGAAGAGCGGGAATGGTGGGGGGCTGGCCGGGTGGTTCTGACTTCATCGTCTTGCCCCCATCGTTTTGCCCTTCCAGCTGCCCGAAAGATCAACCCCGCGTTTGTTTTGGCTGGTGCCACTGGGCTGCTTGCGCAGCTGGGGTCGCAAGCTGGAAGCTTACGCCACTGGGCTGCTTGCGCAGTTGGGGTCGCAAGCTGGAAGCTTACGCCACTGGGCTGCTGGCGCAGTTGGGGTCGCAAGCTGGAAGCTTACGCCACTGGGCTGCTTGCGCAGTTGGGGTCGCAAGCTGGAAGCTTACGCCACTGGGCTGCTGGCGCAGTTGGGGTCGCAAGCTGGAAGCTTACGCCACTTGGCTGCTTGCGCAGCTGGGGTCGCAAGCTGGAAGCTTACGCCACTTGGCTGCTGGCGCAGTTGGGGTCGCAAGCTGGAAGCTTACGCCACTAGCGTGCGGGTCGGGTGGCGATGCGCTGGCCCTTGGGACGCAGCACGTAAACCTTCGGGTCGTCGACGACGAACGTAGTGCTCCAGCGTTGTCCGTCGTCGGCGCTGCAAACGTTGTAGAAAAACGTTCGGAAGCGTTCGGCGCGATAGCCGTACGGAAACTGGCTGGTGATGTAATCGTCTTCGGTCAAATCATCGACTCCGGGCGACGCATAATAGTGCACCATTCCGTCGGGAGTGACACTCATCCCTAATGTCCACCAACCGGTCGTGGTGATTTGGGGACCGCGGAAATCGCCGCCACGTTGGTTGCCCCGGATTCGCAAGTAGGCGTAATCATGGTCCTTGCGGGTGGTGGACTTGCTTTCAAATTCAACAAACATCCCGGGCCAATAGACTTCGTTGCCCATTTCCTGGGTGGTGCGTTTAAAGATCCCCACGCCGACTTCTTTGTCAACCATCGCGGTTGTTTCCAGCGCCAGGCGGAATCCGAAATGCGGTCC
Source organism: Stieleria neptunia (assembly GCF_007754155.1). Lineage (NCBI taxonomy): Bacteria > Pseudomonadati > Planctomycetota > Planctomycetia > Pirellulales > Pirellulaceae > Stieleria > Stieleria neptunia. The sequence goes on from NZ_CP037423.1 coordinate 5,870,293, forward strand.
ACTGCGGTTTTCCCAGCTTTCAACCGGCGGCAGAAAAACGCGGGTCGTCACACTGGGGACTTCCGCAATGTCGATCCGCCGTTTCAGCCGGTATTGGACGTTTGCGACGAAGTCATCTTGGTGCATGGTTCCGCTGGGTCGGCCGGGGATGCCGGTGAACTTGCTGCGCATCAACAGGGCGCCCGTGCTGCCGGGGATCCCACCCGGTGGAGTCGCCACGCGTTTGACTTCATCGGGATGTCCGCGTTTGATGCCTTCGTACCATCGACCGTTGGTGCTTCGCCCCATCGGACCGCGTTGGTTTTCGTCGATGTCTTCGGTACTCTTGGGGTTCCGCGGGACGTAGCCCCAATTGGGGTCTTCGAAGTCGTCCGAGACGCCGACGATTTCGCTGCCGGTACCCGGAACAACAGGCCGCTGGGCGTTGACATCGGTTCCGGAATTGACCAGTCCCGCGATGAGGGTGACAGCGAGGCTTCGGCCGCACCATTTTGAAACGGTGGCGAAGGTTACTTTGAGCGAGTTTGTCATCGCTTTTTCCGTTGGTTTGGATCAAATCATCAGCGTGAAACAACGGAGATCGGCCATCGCGGGGCGGGATGCAATGGAGATGCACCCGCGCATGCGGTTTGGCGACGGCCTTCCCTTGTCAAGATTGATCGGCAACCAATTGGTAGATCTGTAACGGTTTTCCCGATTTCAGCGGTGACGCGGTGCGATCCGGGGAAAGCTTGCTCGGCGTTCTGCGGTGGGCTAGGCTGGCGAAATTCAAATCTAGACCTGGATCGGGATCTCTATGCGTTGGACAGTCATTCTCCTTTTGGCCTGCGGTTTCAGTACTCACGGCATGGCCAAGACGATCTCGGAGGCGGAGCGGGAGTTCTTCGAGTCGAAGATTCGGCCGGTGTTGGTCGAGCATTGTTATTCCTGCCACAACTCCGTCGACTCGTCGGAGGGGGGACTGGTGATGGATCATCGCGACGCGGTGCTGCGTGGCGGTGACGGAGGCGTGGTCGTTGTCGCAGGCGATCCGGGCGCAAGTCGGCTGATCAAGGTGCTGCGTCATGAAATCGACGGCCTGGAGATGCCCGAGGGGGGCCCAAAACTGGATGAGGCCATCGTCCGTGACTTTGAAAAATGGATCCGCATCGGGCTGCCCGATCCCCGCGACCAACCGCCGACCGACGAGGAACTCCAGGCGTCAAGCTCGTGGGCGGAAAAGCTGGAGCGGCGAAAGCAGTGGTGGAGCTTCCAACCCATTGTTTCGAGTGATCCGCCCGCCGACGAAAACGATTCGCCCCATCCGATCGACCGCTTCGTCAATCGCGAACTGGAAAGCAACGGGTTGAAGCCGTCTCCTGCGGCGGACGCCGCGACCCTGGTTCGCCGTTTGTTTTTTACGTTGACCGGCCTGCCGCCATCGCCCGACCAAGCAACCAGCTGGACTCGACGGATCAACGAAACGGCCGACCGAGACGCGGTCGTCGGAGAATTGATCGACCAGCTGTTGGACAGTGACAATTTTGGGCCGCGGTGGGCCAGGCATTGGATGGATTGGATTCGTTACGCCGAGTCACACGGCAGCGAGGGGGATCCGCGGATTCAAAACGCTTGGCACTATCGCGACTATCTGATTCGCGCGCTCAACGCCGATGTTCCCTATGACCAATTGCTGCGGGAACACGTCGCCGGTGACCTGTTGCCTGAACCGAGAATCAATCCGCAGCTGGGGATCAACGAGTCCATGGTCGGCACCGCACATTGGCGGATGGTGTTCCATGGATTTGCGCCCACCGACGCGTTGGACGAAAAGGTTCGTTTCATCGATGATCAAATCAACGTTTTTAGCAAAGCATTCTTGGGGCTGACGGTTTCCTGTGCCCGCTGTCACGATCACAAATTTGATGCGATCAGCCAGGCCGATTACTACGCGCTGTTCGGGGTGCTCGCCTCCTGCAGACCCGGACGCCATGTCGTCGATTTACAATCCCAGCAAGAACTTCATCGAACGACGCTGGCGGAGCTGAAGACTCAAATCCGAGACTCGATCGCGTCACAGTGGCTGGTCGAGTCCAACGTGGCGACGGATCGGTTGTTGAACCCTGACGCGAAGCCTGCCAAGTCGGTCGGCTTGGTCGACGTCTTGAACGGGCTTCGTCAAAACGTCGCCGACGGGAAACCGTTTCAAACGGCCTGGAACGAAACGGTGCAGGCTCAATTGGACCAGCGAAACGCCGTCGACGCGTTCTTTGCGAATTCAACAAGCGTCCACTGGAATTTGGGCGATGATGATGCACGGTCCCAGTGGTATTCCTATGGAACGGGACTGGAAGGAGATTCTGATGCCGGGCAGTTTTCGATTGCCATCGATGGCCAGACGCTTTTGTCCGGCATCTATCCGTCGGGCGTTTACACGCACGGTCTTTCCGCCAAGCATCCCGGACGGCTGACATCACCGGATTTTCAATTGCATGACGGCCAGGCGATTTGCGCCGAAGTGATCGGTGCGAACGACGCCAGTTTGCGTTATGTGGTTCAGGATTATCCACGCAACGGAACCGTATACCCGGTCACGCGACTCAACGGCGACTGGAACGTGCAGCGGTACGATCTGTCGTACTGGAGTGGCGACATGATTCATCTGGAGTTGGCGACCGCGATGGACGCGCCTTTGTTGACATCCGACAAGCCACGGTCCTGGTTCGGCGTGCGACGGGTCGTCGTGACGGACAATGATCACGAAGTCCCCAGGCCGGCATCGGAAGGGTTCTTGGCGTTGGTCGAGTCGGCTAAGTCCGCTCGGGGCGCCGCCTCCGCTGGGGGCGATGTGCCCGGCGACTGGTCGCAGCTGGAGACATTGTTGCGTTCATCGGTCCGGCGTGCCGTGGTGGCTTGGACGTCGGGCTCGATGACCGACGCGCAAGCGATCCTGCTAGACGATTGTCTGCGGACGGGTGTGTTGCCGAATTCCTTGGATCGGCTTCCCGAACTGAACGCGTTGGTGGGACAATACCGTAAACTTGAAAATGAGATCCCCGTACCGACTCGTGTCCCTGGTTTGGACGAATCGGTGGGAGTCGACCAGCCGTTGATGGTCCGGGGGAATCACAAACAACTGGCGGATCCGGTGCCGAGACGATTCCTCGAAGTGATCGATGACAGCCCTTATCGGTCGACGATCAGCGGTCGTGCGGAATTGGCGGAGGATTTGTTGCGGGACGACAATCCGCTGACTCGGCGTGTGATCGTCAATCGCATTTGGCATCATCTGTTCGGCCAGGGAATTGTTTCCACGCCGGACAATTTTGGGCGTCTTGGGAATCTGCCCTCGCATCCCGAGTTGCTCGATTGGCTGGCGGTTCGGTTCGCCAAGGATGGGTGGTCGATCAAAACATTCATCCGGCTGCTCGTGTCGTCCGATACCTGGCAACGCTCTTCCCTGCCGCAGCCGGGGGTCGAGAAAGCGGATCCTGAGAATGTGCTGTTGGCCCGCGCGAATGTGCGCCGGTTGGAAGCCGAAGCAATCCGGGATGCGTTATTGAGTGTGTCGGGGCGATTGCAGGACCAACATTTCGGCGCGCCCGTCGGAGCGGCTTCGCCACGACGGAGTATTTATGTTCGGGTGATCCGCAATGATTTGGATCCCTTCTTGCGTGCCTTTGATTTTCCCGAACCGTTCAGCAGCGTCGGCCGGAGGGACGTGACGAACGTTCCCGCCCAGTCGCTGGCGATGATGAATGATGCCCAGATCAACAACGTCGCTAATGATTGGGCAAGCCAAACGCTTGCCGAGGCAACGTCCGACGGCGACCGCAACGGCATCGCCGCCATGTTCCTCCAAGCGTTCGGTCGTCAGCCGTCGGATCGCGAAATCGCCCAGTCGGAAACGTTCTTGAATGAGATGCGTTTGGTCGTCGCCGAGCGGGCGCGACAGAGAGCGGAATTGGGACTACAGATCAATCAGATCGAATCGGCGATCGACGCGCGGTGGCAGTTGGCCCGCGAGCGACTTGGCGATCAGGATGAATCTGAAGGCCAGCTGTCAACGGTCGACGTGCCAATGCCGATCGGTCGTTGGGACTTCACGATCGGGCTGGACGATCAAGTCGGCAGCGCGAACGTGAACCTGATGAACGGTGCGCGACAATCCAAACAGGGATTGATCGTGACCGATGGCGGGTATGCCCTGACCAACTCGATCGGCGTGCCCCTGTCGCAAAAAACGTTGGAGGTCTGGGTGAAACTGAAGGATTTAGATCAACGAGGCGGCGGGGCGATGACGCTGCAGTCCAAAAATGGCGCGTTGTTTGACGCGATCGTATTCGCCGAACGAGATCGCCGGCAATGGCTCGCCGGCAGCAACAACTTTCAGCGCACCGAGCCGTTTGGCGGTTCCGAAGAGGCGGCAGCCGATCGCCAACCGGTGCATGTTGCGATCACCTATGATGCGGACGGCCAGATCGCCGGATATCACAACGGCCAGCCCTATGGAAAACCCTATCGCAGTGGCGGACCACTGACCTTTGCCGCCGGCGAATCCGTCGTCGGCTTCGGGATTCGGCATCTGCCCGCCGGAGGAAATCGCTTGCTATCGGGAACGATCCTGCAGGCAAGACTTTATGATCGTGCGTTGACCGCGGAGCAGATCGCGGCGTCAGCAGCGGATTCGGCGTCTTTTGTGTCCGAAGCAAGGTTGCTGGAACAACTGACCGAAGTCGAGCGAAATGCAATGCAACAGGATCGTGCGTCGTTGGAGCAGTTACGCCGTCAATGGAAGTCGATTCCGGAATCCAAGCTCAGCGAGACCGGACAAGCCTGGTCCGAGTTGGCTCGCGCGTTGTTGTCGTTCAAGGAGTTTCTTTATGTTCGCTGATCGTCGACCACACCCGCCCATGCCGATGCATCGCTCACGCAGACTGTTTCTGGAACGATGTTCAACCGGATTCGGTGCCGCGGCGCTGACGGCAATGATGCAAGACAACGGAGGGGCAAACACCAGCGCAGCGGATCCGCTGCATGCGTTGCCCGACGACGCGGCGCTGCGAACGTTTCATCATCCGCCCAAAGTCAAGCATGTGATTTTTTGTTACATGTCCGGCGGCGTTTCGCACGTCGATTCGTTTGACCCAAAACCCAAGCTGGAAGCGTTGCACGGACAGCCGATGCCGGTCCAGGTGGAACGGACACAGTTCAATCGAAACGGCAACGTGATGGCCAGCCCGTTTACGTTCAAACGCTCCGGCGAGTCGGGATTGCCGATCAGTGACATGTTTCCCGAAATCGCGTCGGTGGCGGATGAGTTGGCCGTGGTTCGGTCGATGACCACGCCCGTCAACGAGCACGCCCAGGGTAACTTTGTGATGCATTCGGGATTTCCGTTCATGGGGCATCCGAGTGCGGGGGCGTGGTGTTCCTACGGACTGGGCAGCGAGAACGAGAATCTGCCCGGTTTTGTCGTCTTGCAAAGCGGCAACGCGGTCGTGCCGCACGGCGGATTGAGTCTGTTCAGCAGCGGGTTTTTGCCGGCGCAACACCAGGGATCGGTCTTGAAAGCCGACCAACCCGAAGCGATCCGCAACGTGCGTCCCCGAGGGTTACGCGACGATCAACTTCGGCGAATGGAGTTTGCCAATTCGTTTGATCAACAGTTCTTGAATCAGGCCGGAGGCGACGCGCAAGTCGAAGCGGCGATCCAGAACTATGAAACAGCGTTTCGGATGCAGACTTCCGTACCGGAGTTGTGTGACATCTCGGACGAAAGTGAGTCGACCCGACGTCAGTACGGGTTGGATTCCAGCGACCAGCAGAAAGCGGCCTATGCGCGGCAGTGTTTGCTGGCTCGGCGGTTGGTCGAGCGCGGTGTCCGATTCATCGAGCTGAGTTGTTTGACCAAGGGCATCGGCGCCGGTGGAGCGGCCAATCCCTGGGATCAGCATGGTGATCTGGAAAAGGGGCACCGGGCGATGGGGTTTCAAGTCGACCAACCGATCGCGGCGCTGATCAAAGATCTACGCGCTCGCGGACTGCTGGAGGAGACCCTGATTGTGTGGGCAGGCGAATTCGGCCGGACGCCGTTTTCGCAAGGCAGCAACGGACGGGACCACAACCCGCAAGGGTTCAGCGTTTGGCTGGCCGGCGGCGGCGTCAAGGGCGGAACGTGGTACGGCGCGACCGATGAATTGGGTTATCACGCAATCGAGAACACGTGCACCGTCTATGACCTTTGGGCGACGGTGTTGCATTTGTTGGGCGTCGATCATGAAAGACTGACGTACCGTTACAGCGGACGCGACATGCGGCTGACCGATGTGCACGGGAACGTGTTGACGGATATCCTCAGCTAAGGTGTGCAGGGAAGTGGGGTAGGCTTCCAGCCTGTCATCCAGCTCATCGCAGGCTTGACACCCAACGAGAAAGTTTTTGTTAGCGGAACGGCGCGAGCCGTCCGGTCGCGTTTCAAAAACACGGTGAAAGACCGGAGGGCTCGCGCCCTGCCGCTAACCAAAAACACCCCGTTTCCGCGGTACCCTAAGAATAAAAGTTGACGAAGCACTAGTTCCCGAACGTGCTTTGGATCAGCACCATCATCTCGCCTCGATTGTCCGTCGGGTCGACGTCGAACATCCGCAGGAACAAGCGTCCGGAGGAATCAGCAACGAAATCGCCACCGTGTTTGACGACAAACGGTTTGGCTTTTTCCAGCTCGCCGGGTGAGGACGCAATCACGCCGATCAGCGTCCCCAGCTTGATCCGGGAATCGCGTGGTTTCATTTTCTCGGGGATCTCAATGCCCTCCGCCCCCGTTTCGAACACCACACTCCAGGTGCCCTGGACTTCGACGTGAACCGGCATGCCCTTGATCAATTGCGCCCCGGAATCTTGCCAGCCTCCGGTCGCCTCGACCTTGATCACCTTGCGATCCTTCATCGACTGCATCTGCAGCATCCGCTTCACGCCCGCTTCGGCTTCGGGGTATTTGGGCACCAGACGCGCCATCGCCTCGAAGACTTCGCGGGCCTTGTCGAATTGCTTTTTGCGTTCGTATTCCCCGGCCAGTTTTTCCGCCTTGACGATGAACTCCTTATGTAGCGAGAGCAGTTCAGGGTCGCTGGGCAGATCCGGCTGATTCTTCGCGGCGTCCTTGACCGCCTGGTCCATCCGCCGCTGCAGCTGTTGTTGTTGCTGCTGAAATCGTTTCAAGTTCGCATTTTGGGCGGTGACCGTCCGGCGCGAGTCATTCGCCAGGCAGGCGGCGAGAAAGACGAGAAGAAAAGGGAGTCGATTCATGATGTGAATGGGATTGGTGACGGCGTCTTGCTGGGTCAGTCCACGGTAGAGTCTAGAACGGACAAAACGGGCATTTGTTCTTCAAAATCGCGGAAACCCAAACAAAATCCTTCGAGGCCGTCACATCGACGAATCGATCGCTTGCAGAATCGAAGCTTTGTCATCCTCGAACGTCTTGACGAGAATCGGTTCGAGCATCTGCACTTCGGTGAGCAGCGGTTTTCCACTCAACCCGCTCGGCAGTGCACTCGGGTGAGCGTTGCAATGAGTGTGACGGTCTGATCGCCCACTGCGAGAAAAGAGGCAGTCGCCGTCAAGCTACAATCGTCTGCCAATTCGGCTCCTGACCCATTTTCTCGCGCATGACAAACAACGCGGCGCCGCATCGGCCCGGTCGTGCAGATTGCGTCGCTATTCTTGAATGTTGACCGGACGCTCGTTGCGGTCTTCCAAAAGTCGGTGCAACCACTCTCGATCGACTTTGCCTTGCTTGTCGACCAGGACCCGAGCGTCACGGGTTAGGATCGCTTCCTCACAATATTCATCCAAGCGTTCCGTGATGATTTGCGAGCGAACCGACGGCGGGGCCACAAAATCAAATTCAATCGGTTTGCTGTCCGGTAGTGATTTGTATGCCCGCTCGGCGATAAAACGGATGGCGTCATAGCGATCGAGCATCCCAACTAACAAATAGAGTTCAAGCCACTCAGTTCCCGATGCGTCCCGTGCTTCCGTGCGTTCCATTGCGGCGACCTGGATAGCGCGTTGGGGCGCATCCCCTTTAAGGAGTTGAAGCACCGACAATGCAATTGTTTTCTCTTCATCGGTCAACTGGGGTTGCTGATGTCCATACCACTCGGCGAGATGACGCGATGTTTCTTGAAGCGTTTGGTCCAGATGACAAAGATTGCATGCCGAGGGGCGAGTGGTGTCGATGACCGTTTGTACGCTGGGTGACGAGATGGTATGCGAACGAACCGTCTTCAGCAGCCCGTAAACCGTGTGCGGCATGTGGCAGTTGACACAGCGACTGCCGGTGGACTCCACCGGATGGTGCGTGTGTTTGGACCCGAGTTGCTCGTATTCTTGGTGACACTGCAAACACGCTTGATCGCCACGCATTCCCGGCCGAAGTTGATCGTCGCGCCATTCCTCTTGGAGCGATCGATCCTGCTGATGCATCGTGTGGCAGGACAGACAAGTCATGTCGCCGCTTTTGAAACACGGCGATTCGATCATGCCGCTGTAGGCACGGCCGGTCCCGCGCATTTGTCCGTCTGGCCAAAAGCTATTGCTCGGGTCGGCTCCCGTCACTTGCAACCAGTGGGCCAGAGCCGGATCATTAACATGACCAGGGCTGGCACGAACGATTTGGTACCGCCGCGAGTCTTCAATGGATTGCCCCGGGCGATAGTCGAGACCACGACGCATGTACTCTCGTTCGTTTTTTGCAAATCCCACCGAGTGGCATCGGGCGCACATTTCACTTTGCAGATCGGAGTCCAAGTCCATCGGGTCGACAATCCGATCTCGTAGCTGTGTCGATCCCGTGGCTGCTGCTTGCTTGTTTGACGCCTGATGGATCAATACATGTCCCTGGCCGGGACCGTGACAGGCTTCGCAACTGATTCCGAATTCACTGACCTCGGTCTGCCAGCCATTGGCGAAGGAGCGATCCGCCGAAACGTGTGGCCGCGGGTGAGTGGAGTGGCACAGACAACAAGTACTGTTCCAGCGTCCCTGTTCGGCTTCGTAAGTGTTTCCCGGAGTACGCAAGAATGCGGACCCCCGCGGAATCCATCTCTGTTGGTCAAGAAGATAGACGATCGGCAACATGCTGGGCGACTTTTCAACGCCTGAATCATACCAAAACACATGCATATGATGCGATCCGGTCATCATCACCAGTCGGAAGCCTCGACGCGTTCCCGCCGAGGCATCTTCTTCGGTCACAAAAAACTGATCTCCGTCGCGCCGGAAACGATAGGTCTTTCCTGCAACCATGGTCTGGCCGGCTTCGATCGCCTTGGGAGCAGTCGAGGGATCGATCGGCTGGGTCATTGTGCGATGGTAGGAGGCGTGCCACGATTGGTGTTGTTCCGCGTGGCAACTTCGGCAAGCATCCGAACCGATGTAGTCGTCGGCAAAAGCAAGCTTAGGCAGAGCGGAAAACCCTGTCCTTGAGGTCTCGATGCTTGATGGCTCTTCGTGAGGTGTTCGTTGCGCCGCGTCCTTCGTCGCATTCTCCTCGGTGTTTGAACAGCCAGCGGTGAGCGTCAGGACTCCCGCCGCGGCAAGGAGTTGAAGCAAAAGAGACTTCATGAATTCCATCGCTTGGCCCCTGTCCGTTGAACCTGACCCGGCCACGCAAACCTTCCACATCACCTCGCTTGCTTTGGGGGACGCACAGGCAGGAAGGCTTGATTGCGTTGACGGCTTTCTTTTCATTGTACGTGGCGCGAGCCGACATCGCGACGGGGAGTGCGATTTGGTGCCGCCCACCGAACGAGGATGGCAACAGAGACGCACGCAACTGGTAGCAAACCCGTAGCGAGGTCGTATCGGCGACAGTTGAGCGGTCGGTTCGGTTGCGTTGGTGTCTAGGCTTTAGCCGATCCTTGTCCGGTCGTGCGAGCGCCGAAGGCGTCGCGGAGAGGCGCCTGAAGGCTGGATACCCACGGTTTGGAATCATGCCCCTGACTGCCAGGGAGCCTGTCGGAGATTCGCGAAGGGCTTTGGCCGAACAGACAAGCCGTCGGTTGACGGTTGACCGAGTGGCTCGTTCCCGGCTTACCTCGCTTAGGCTCGGACGCGGTCACTCCCGCCCTTCTTGATAACGAACTCGGCATCCTGCCTCGCACTGTCTTTATCGGGCTCCGCCCTCGGCGTCGGTGCTGCTCGCTCGCGCTCGGCACTACCCTCATCCTTCGGTCGCTGTCACCACCTCCGCGGGCCGTCGGCTCCGTTCGGCGAACGATGGCCCGCTCGATTACTTCACTACCACATCACTCCCTCTCTCCGTGTCTCCCTCTCTTGCCTTCCCGCTTCCTGTCATCGATCTGCGGGGTTGAACACCCGTCCCCTTTGAACTAGTTCAAGGAGTGGATTGGGGCAGAGATTTCTAGCTGCGCTCACGAAGCTGACGTTTTAGCGTCACTTCCATCGCGGCAAGTTCCTCCGATGAATGCATTCGCAGGTCTTCGATCGTTGATTCTGCGACGCCCGCAAGCGATTGAAGCACTCGCACCCGGCCGATTGCCTCACCCCGGGCCTCACCCCGGGCCTCACCCCGGGCCTCTCCCCGGGCCTCTCCACGTTCCTCAGCCGCTTCCAGGCGTGCCTGTTCGTCACGCTGCATTTTCAAGCGTGATTCGTAGAAACGCTTTTCATCTGGGTTTCGGGCAATCATCTCCAGTACTCCTATCGCTTCGGAAAAGACCAGATCGGGTAGTTGTTGCCGCAATTCTTCGGGGCTGGAACTTGCGGCAAATCGAAAGAAGTGGATCCACTGCTTGATCGGGTCTGCGATCACGCCATTATCCGCATCCGGATCGTACTTCGGCAACTCTAAAAGGTGGATTTGCAGGCAATCTGTCAGCAATTCGCCGCTCGGAGATCGAAGTTGGAAGTCGAGATGCAGGGCGGACGATTCGCGGAACCGGATCGCATCAAGGATGCAGATTCCGATCGAGGGACGCAATTCCCGGTAGCTGTCGCCCTCGCCGAGTTGTTCGACCAACTGGCTGGCCGCGTAATAGGTCAGTCGCTCGGAAAGCCCGGCGGGCAGCGTTGTCTGAATTTCAATGTCGATGAACCGCCCGTGATCATCGGTCGCCAAGACATCGAGAATCGAAGCTTTGTCATCGTCAAAGCTTTTGCCGATGATTGGGTTCAGAATCTGCACGTTGGTGATCGGCGGGTGTCCACCCAAGACCGCATTAAGAAAGTGAAGCGTAATCGCCGGATGATCAGGACTTCCTAGCAGCCGCTTGCACGCAAAGTCGACCGTCGGATCAATGCCAATCGCCATTTTGGACCGTCCACTTTCGAAGTAGAAACGAGCAAGAATCTTTCCTGATGATGAATTGAGGGAGCCGTTTTGGCAACCCACGACTTTTGATCCTATCTCCCCTCGGCATCGGTGCTGCTCGCTCGCGCTCGGCGCTACCCTCATCCTTCGGTCGCTGTCACCACCACCGCGGGCCGTCGGCTCCGCTCGGTCGATCCCTCCCTGACTCCGGTCGCCGAACGATGGCCCGCTCCTTCACTCCACCACCATCATCACTCCATCACTCCTTGTCTCCCCCTCTCCTTGTCTCCCTCTCTGCCTTCCCTCTTCCTACCATCGTTCTCCGACTGACATCCTGTCCCCGACGGGTTTCAGTCGACGGGCATCCTACCCGCGGTGCCTAAGGCGTTCCTTGATGCTCGAGATCTGCGTGGTCGGCCAACCGTCAGAATTAGACGGCCATGCATTGCGGCGGGAGTTGACTCGGTCCTGCGTTCACATCAATCGTCCGCCGCGAGCCAAGAGGTAACAACTATCAGGTTGCCTATCCTGCCAATTCGGCTCCTGACCCTTTTTCTGGTCAAGACCAAGTAGCCTCCCATTGCGGCGGAAGTCGACTCGGTCCTGTGATCACATCAATCGTCCGCCGCTGATTTGCGGGGTCCAACCCCCGTCCCCTTTGATTTACCCGCCTTAGACTTTTCTCGCTTGAGAAACTTGTAGGCCCAAATGACGAGTAGGATGACAGAGCCGCGCTCAATCCAACCTGGGCCATACCAATCTGTCGTTCGAAGGAGCACTGTGCTCGCCACGATTAGCGTGATCGCAGCGGCAAGAACCAGTTCCCTTTTGAGATCAAACGATGTATGACATTTTGGCTCGTCGTCCTTTTCTGAACTAGGTGCTTGGTAGGGGTTCGTCATTGGAGTAGCGGGTCTGAATCACGTTCCCAGCCGCTCGGGAAAAGGGTCTCTCGTACGTAATCGCCACAGTTATTGAAAACTCCATTCCAATACACACTTTGGCCACTGTCATTTCTCATCTTTCTATACGTCTCTTCATCAAAGTCATCTGAAGACGGATACTTCGTTCCTTCGCCAGGAAGTTCGTTGTGGTACCCGCAGTAAATTGACGCTGGGTGAACGGATAAACCGCTGAAAGCCGCTTCCCAACTAATCCAAGACAGGACGCCATCGGGAGCAGTACACCCACATCCTTTTGGCGAAGTTAGCATTTCACAGCAGTAATATGGTTGAGGTGATTCTCCGTGTGTTTCGACGCATGCAATTTTGTGGCCCAGTCACACCGTTGATGACCCATCGATCCGTACCATTCGGATCGGACGAAGAAAGTGGCGTGCTGTCCAGGAACTCGTAAATGTTCCAAAGACTTCCGTCGAATCCAATCGGATCGCGACTCAAAAACCGTCCACACATCGCGTCGTACATGCGGGCGCGGTAGTGATACAAGTCGAGGCCGTCATCGTACTCACGACCGGTGTACGTGTATCGGTTGTCTTCCGCCGTCGACGCTCGCGCTGCGCCACTACCGTCAAAGATCGACAGACCACCATACGCATCGTAAGCATACCGCTCCTTGATCGTCCCACTCGAATCGGTCAGCGCGGTGACGCTGTACTGTTGGGTGCCGACGTAGTGAATCACGGTATTCGTGGGTGAAATGCAGGTATGGTGCTTCGATTTACCGGACTTCCTGCATGCTTGAAGGCTGGTTGTGCAACCATGACGCTTGATTGGATTGCGTCCCCTGATTCATCCCGCTCGCAAGAACGTCTTTCGGGCGTGTTGACGTTGCGCGAGAAACAGCCATCGTTTCAAGGAGTGGATTGCGGCAGAAAGTTCTAGCTGCGCTCACGAAGCTGACGTTTTAGCGCCACTTCCATCGCCGCAAGTTCCTTCGATGAATGCATTCGCAGGTCTTCGATCGTTGATTCTGCGACGCCCGCAAGCGATTGAAGCACTCGCACCCGGCCGATTGCCTCACCTCGGGCCTCTCCACGGGCCTCTCCACGTTCCTCAGCCGCTTCCAGGCGTGCCTGTTCGTCGCGCTGCATTTTTAACCGCGATTCGTAGAAACGCTTTTCTTCTGGGTTTCGGGCAATCATCTCCAGTACTCCTATCGCTTCGGAAAAGACCAGATCGGGTAGTTGTTGCCGCAATTCTTCGGGGCTGGAACTTGCGGCAAATCGAAAGAAGTGGATCCACTGCTTGATCGGGTCTGCGATCACGCCATTATCCGCATCCGGATCGTACTTCGGCAACTCTAAAAGGTGGATTTGCAGGCAATCTGTCAGCAATTCGCCGCTCGGAGATCGAAGTTGGAAGTCGAGATGCAAGGCGGACGATTCGCGGAACCGGATCGCATCAAGGATGCAGATTCCGATCGAGGGACGCAATTCCCGGTAGCTGTCGCCCTCGCCGAGTTGTTCGACCAACTGGCTGGCGGCGTAATAGGTCAGTCGCTCGGAGAGCCCTGCAGGCAGCGTCGTCTGAATTTCAATGTCGATGAACCGCCCGTGATCATCGGTCGCCAAGACATCGAGAATCGAAGCTTTGTCATCGTCAAAGCTTTTGCCGATGATTGGGATCAGAATCTGCACGTTGGTGATCGGCGGGTGTCCATCTTCGCCCGCGCCGGGATGCTGATCCCTCGCAACACACAGTTTGGGATGCTGGCGAATATCGCGACACTGGCCGGTGTGTTGGTGGAGCTGATGAAGTCGCGAATCGTTTCGGGCGACGTGCTGGGAGTGGATGATACGTCGGTTCGGCTGCAGGATCCCGGCTTCCCGGGCAAGATGCGGACTGCACGATTCTGGCTGTATCGAGGCCATGAGGATCATCCGTATAACGTGTTCGACTTCACGGAAAGCCGTAGGCGCGACGGCCCGGCGAAATTCCTTCGTGATTTTCACGGCCACGCGGTGGTTGATGCTTATGGAGTCAACGACGGAGTCTACCTGGGAGCACAAGATCAAATCTTTGCCGCGTGCTGCAATGCGCACGCGCGTCGAAAGTTCGTCGAAGCCAGGCCGAACGACCCGGTCGCCGCTGCGCGGGCGCTGGCGTTTTACCGTGGCCTGTACAAGGTTGAGGATCGCGCGCGAGAAGCTTCGGCGGCCGAGCGTCTGGAACTGCGTCAGAACGAGTCAGTGCCGATCATGAACGATCTGCATGACTGGTTGCTGCAGATGAACGGTGATCGGCGAGTGCTCCCGAAGAGCTCGATCGGCAAGGCGGTTCGTTATGCGTTGAATCAGTGGGACGAGCTGTCGGTGTTCCTCGGCGACGGCGCGATCCCGATTGACAACAACGCGACTGAAAACGAACTTCGCCGCTTGACAATCGGTCGAAAAAACTGGTTGTTCGTTGGATCCAACCGAGGAGGCCGAGTGGCGGCGGCGATGTATAGCCTGGTGTCTTCGGCGGCACGGCATCACTTGGATGTGTGGGCCTAGGCCACAAACACAAAGCGTGATTTTGGGCTGCGGTGGCGATCAATGTCTCCGGCGCCGTTGCGTTGGTCACCAATCCCACAATGCTGACACGCCGACACAGCCACTGCGGCCACTACGCCACACCCGTCCAACGAATCTTCGGATTGGTGAAAAGCAGTCGCCGGCAGCCCGCGCCACGAAGCGACACCTGGGCAAATAGAACGCTTGCGTCGCATTGGCCGGCAACAGCTTACCGAGTGTCCGGTCGGAGAAACCGACGTTGAGATCACCGCCGGCGATCAGGTGGTTCGTTTTCAGAAACGAGATTGCCTTTTGATGTCGTGGTAAACAATCGGCGAAGTACTGCGCGGTTGTTTCGAGTGGCGCTTCGATCATTTGTTGAATGAAGGTCTCGTTCATGGTTTGAATTCCGTTGGTTCCGCGCAGACCGGTGGCCCGGCCCTTGCAAATGGGTTTGTTTTTGTCAGGGAAAGAACGGTGGGGAGAGAAGTCGGCGGGCAGCGAGACGTGGCGGCGAATCTGCGTGTCTCAAGGCGGTCGTTGGGATCGATCGGCCTTGGACCGGTCAGGTTGCCAGCGGTTCGGGCGCACCGCGCGTTGGCTGAACCTTGATGACGCGACAGATTCGCCTCGGTGTCAACAAGGCAATCGGCCAACCGCTGCGAAAGTAGAAAAACGCTTCGCCATCAACCGTTAAAGTCAACGCACTTGCTGTTAACGATCGCACGAGCGCGTTTTTCGCCTCTCGCCTTCTCTCGGACTGCCACCGCGGGGAACCGGTGACGGCATCAGTCCGGCTCGGCGAAAGGCAAAAAACGTAGGGGAAGAAGTTGGCGTCGGGCTTGGTCTGGCTGCCGGTCGAGCGGCCTTGGCGGATTGTTGCCCGGGGAGCCTGTCGGTGATTCGTATAGGGCTTTGGCCGAACAGACAAGCTGTCGGTTGAGGGTTGACCGAGCGTCTCGTTCCCGGCTTACCTCGCTTAGGCTCGGACGCGGTCACTCTCGCCCTTCTTGATAACGAGCTCGGCATCCTGCCTCGCACTGTCCTTATCGGGCTCCGCCCTCGGCGTCGGTGCTGCTCGCTATCGCTCGGCGCTACCCTCATCCTTCGGTCGCTGTCACCACCTCCGTCAACCGTCGGCTCCGCTCGGTCGATCCCTCCCTCACTCCGGTCGGCGAACGATGGCACGCTACCTCACTCCACAACCATCATCACTCTACCACTCCTTGTCTCCCTCTCTGCCTTCCCGCTTCCTGCCATCGTTCTCCGACGGACATCCTGTCCCCGACGGGTTTCAGTCGACGGGCATCCTACCCGCCGTGCCTACGGCGTTCTTTTATGCTCGAAGGTGCACGGCCCGGCATCGTGCCGAAGACAAAGGCGGTCATCGTGTCCGCCAGGCGTAGTAAAGCTGGCGAGCCATCCATTGCGGCGGATGTGGGTTCGGTTTTGTGTTCATGCCAATCGTCCGCCGCTCGTCATTTCGGCTGAAAACCGAAAAACGAGTCTGGCTTCCACGCGAGCCTCTCTGCAGATTTGTATGTCATGACGGGAAAACACCACGCAAAGCTGCGTTCAGCGTTTCTTTCTCACGCGATCGCAAGTGTATGTTGCTACTGTAAAGTCGGTCCCGAATGTCCATTGCTTCCTCCCTCCTTCCGGTAGTTGCGTGAAGTGCAATGATCTGGAAAATACTCACCAAGAGCCGATAACGCCGACCGGAGGTTTGGCCTATTTCGCGTTTCGGTGGTTGCACTTCGAGCAATTGAATTTTCGATTCCACCGTCTTCAGAGACTCGTCAATACTTAGAAATTTCCCGCAGGTCTCATAGTCAGCAACAGCGACTAGTGCCCATTGTGCATGCTGGTATGCTTCGCATTTGAATTCCCCGTATGGAAACGAATAGAACAACTCAGCGAGTTCGTGAGGCGAATTTCTGAGCCTGAAAATCAATGATGCAAGTTGGAAGTGCTCTAACCTGAAATCGCCGTTCTTAGACCCGGCAATTGCACTTTCAACAGTTTTGGACAGCAGTGTTTCAGCTTCCGTAGTGTGAGCTGCCAGAGCCACCAGTTCCATAGGAACGTAAGAGAGGCAGTACGCTTTTTGTCGGTGGTCTTGCCAGTCAATGACCTCAAGGAACTCTGAGAAGCTCTGAACGGAATCCAAGAATGCACCGTTGTGTTTTTCAGCAACTGCACGCTTGACGAGCAATAGGGCGGATTGGCAGTTTTCGTCATTTGAATTGTTTGATGCCATCAGAGTGTCCTTCAACAACCCAAGTGCCACGCGGATGATGTTGAATCGCTAAAATAGGTATTCCGGCCATATTTCATTAGGAGGATCTGGCCAGTTTTCGGGATCTGGGGTTAGTGGATCGAAGCCAGGTTCATCATTGCTGCACTTGCGTAGTTTTTTGAATTTATTATCCATACAAGGCTCATAGACGTCTTCCCTACAGAATTCAATATCCTCGGTCACTTCGATGCAGATTTCTTCCGCTTCCGCACAATAGTCCGCATCGATAATGAAGTCATCAAAGCACTTTCTTGGAAACCTCTTGTCGTAGGGGTGAGGGTC
Organism: Stieleria neptunia; assembly: GCF_007754155.1. Taxonomy (NCBI): domain Bacteria; kingdom Pseudomonadati; phylum Planctomycetota; class Planctomycetia; order Pirellulales; family Pirellulaceae; genus Stieleria; species Stieleria neptunia. Next base: position 5,887,648 of record NZ_CP037423.1, read on the forward strand.
TTCCGGTCCATCATCCTCTTCCTCTTCGTCTTGCGAGCATGCCCGCCAGCCCCGGCGCCGGTGCAATTCCCACGCCTTCTTGATCCACTCTTTGTACTCTGGCGTGCCAGGAATTAGTGGTGGTAGCTGAACACCAGGCGGCAAAAGCGGCATCGGAGGAATATTCTCCGGCAATGGAAGTGGAGTTGTCGTTGGGCCAGGTCGAGGTCCATTTGGATTTGGTGCGATCGGCGTGCTTGGCCACCAAGGAACGGGTGTGGATGGAGGTGTGACTGTCCCTTTTAGCCCGAACGGGTCAACAAACTTCAAAGCGTTTGAGCCCACAAATAGGTACAGGCTCAGACTGCGTCCTGCATACCCAATCGGATCTCTGGAGCAGAACCGGCCCGCGATCGGATCGTACATGCGGGCGCGATAGTGGTAGAGGTCAAGGACGTCGTCGTACTCGCGGCCCGTGTAGGTATAGCGGTTACCTTCCGCCGTTGATGTACGCGCGGTTCCACTACCATCGAAGATTGATAACCCACCGTACGCATCATAAGCATACCGTTCCTTAATCGTCCCGCTCGAATCGGTCAGCGCGGTGACGCTGTACTGTTGGGTGCCGTGATAGCGAAACGCGAACTTGATAGTTGACTTGTCACTTTCAGTGCGTGATTTGTCGGGCGAGCAGGTTTGTTGACGAAGCGTTTTGCAGCTACGGATTCGTTTTGAATCGGCGCACGACTTAACGCCTCCCGCGCGGCGGCGCGCGAGACGACGTTGAAGGGTTCGGCGACGGGATGATGGCTTGCAGAGCATCCCGCCATTGTAACTGATGGACAGGCTATTCGGTGTCGCTTTGCGGCGGTCGGTCCTTGGCTCCCGGATGGGTTTTGTCGTGGACTTCGCGGAGACGTTTGATCGACACGTGGGTATAGATCTGCGTCGTGTTGAGTTGCTCGTGACCCAAGAGCGTTTGAATCGAGCGCAGGTCCGCACCGCCTTCGAGCATCAACGTCGCTGTGGTGTGGCGGAGCATGTGGCAACTGCCGGGTTTCGTGATGCCCGCCGCGGTCAAGTAGCCTCTGACGAGTTGGCTGAGCGTGACCGGATGGAACGCGTTGCCACGGGACGTTAGGAAGATCACGTCGGTGTCTTCGTCGAGCAGTGCGGGTCGACCATCGTGAAGGTATTTCATCAGCCATCCAAGGGCTCGCTTGCCGGTCGGCACGACTCGATCCTTGCGTCCTTTGCCTTGACGGATCATCGCAAGGCCGGACTCGTCGTTGATGTCGTCGAGCTTCAGCGCGATCAACTCGGCGCGTCGCATCCCGGTAGCATAAAAGAGCTCCAACAGCGCGCGGTCGCGAAGACCCGTTGGTGTGGTGAGATCGACCGAGCTGAGCAGCATTTCGATTTTATCGATCGTGAGGTGCGATGATGGAAGACGTTGTTCTTCCTTTGGGAGTTCGATGCCGGTTGATGGATCGCTGTTGATCCAACCCTGTTCGGTCAGCCATGCGAGCCAGTGACCAACCGTTGAGAGGTAGGAAGCTTGAGTACAGAACTTGAGCGACTTGCCGGTGCGTTCGTTGCGGTAGTGATAGAGCCAACGCCGATAGGCTGCGAGTGACTCGGGCGTGATCTCGGTGACGGACTCGATGCCGCGTTCGGAAGACCAGGTGATGAACTTGTTCAAGACGTAGTCGCGGCGCGAGATGGTCGTGGCCGACCAGTTGTTCATCCTGAGGTGGTTGAAGTATCGAGACAGTAGGACGGTGGGAGCGGGAAGGTTTGACATGGATTTGCATCCTGGGGTTGTGATCGGCGCGCACCGGTAGCCGGGCGTGCTCGATCGAGGTGAAAACGACCGGGTGAACGTCACTCGGCCGAAGAAGGCAGCATCACCACCGCGGCGATGCAGCTATGGCAAGGCTTCGAATGAGGGGGCCTTGCGAGGTTTTGGCATCGGTTTTGATGCCAGAGCGGTTAGGTCGTTGCGGTGCAACGAGTTAAGTGAATCGGAAGCGGGCCGGACGGCGCCGGAACCAGGCCGGATGCCACCCGGCAGGTTGACTGCCGAGCCCGGAAGGTTATCGCGAAGCCCGGAAGGTTTTGGTTGTAAGTGCAGGTTCAGTGAGTTTGCCGGGATCGATCAGGCCCATCATGAACGGCTGGCCTTCGCGGCCTTCACCGCTGTAAAGCAACTCGTAAATGTATCGTCCGCCTTTGCGTCCGCGGTGGACGTGGACATATTCCAGATCGACGAGGCGATTTAGATGAATGCCCAGTTGGCTGTTGCCGATGGACGTTGCTTCGCGGATGTCGCGGCGCGTGAAGCGGACAGCGTCACGCGGGACGGAATTGGCTTTTGCGGTTTCGCCGACGTACCCGTTGAGCAGGCCGAGTAGATTCCGTGTTTGCGGTGCCAGTTCATCCAGGCTGCGACCAAGCACCAGACCCGCGATCCCGTTGGCAACCGCGATGTCGTTCTTGGTGACTTCGATGTACTCGACTTGTCGCTCATTGAGCGTCGAGTGCTTAACCTCTCGCTGATGTTGATGCAACAGCGCGATGGTGTCAATCAACGTGAGGTACTTTTCATGGTCTCGACGAAGCCGAGTCTTGTTGTTGGCGAAGGTCAGTTGCGGTGCGTAGGGATTGACGATCGTGAGCGGACGAATCAATCGCTGAGCGTTTTGATGCAGCTTGCGTAGCGATCGTTTCAGTTCGCTTGATTGGCTGAGCACCGCTGCGCGTGCATTGCGTTGGATGTTTTGAATCGCATCGGTTTGGTTGCGTGACTCATCGACCGTCAGCACCAAGCATCGATTGATGAGTTCTTCGTCAATGTCGAGGGCTGTTGTGGTGAGGAAGATTTGTGTGGGGCCTTCGACGTGGTGTTCTTGGGTTTGGCTGCGTCCGTCTTCGCCGCGGCCGACGGTGGCGTGACGCAGCTCGCCTTCGCTTTGGAGAAGCTTCAGTGCGTAGCTGGCTTGGCGGATGCCTTCGTCTTCGGCGATGGCGAGGATCTTGTGACGGATGCTGTCGCTGTCGAGGTAAAACAACGACTGGCCGGTCATGCCGCTGAAGCGGTTGACGTCTTCGATCGGCATCATCGAAAGAACCGCATCCATCAATGATGTCTTGCCGGCACTGGATGATGATTGAATCACGATAGCCAGTGGTTTGGCAAGCTTGCGACTGGTCGCGGCCAGGTAACCGGCGAGCTTGTTGGTGGACTCGCCAACGATCCCGCAAGCATCCATGTCGGCGACGATCCGCTCAAGCAAGTTGGGAGAGCGAAGCAGAGCCAACGCTTCGCGTTGCTCGTCGTCGCTGAGCTTGACTTCGGTGCGCGCCGGTTGTTTCAACGCCGCGATGCGATCGGACTGCAACGCTTCGAGTTTGAGCAGCAACGTGCCGATGTCCTTTTTGATGATGTCGGCATCGGTGTAGAGTTCCGTTGCCGTAGCCTTGATGAACGAGGTTCGTGAGCGCGCCTTCACAAGATCAAGCGTGTCCATGTGAACGAGGTCGTCGCGCGAAGCCATCAGGTTGACTTTGAGTGTCAGCGTCGACTTATTCTTTTCAAGACCGCGGATTCGATAGCGTCGATCATCGCGGATGAAGATGATTTGGTTGTCTTCGATGATCAGTTCGTCACTGTCGTCCGTTTTCGTGTCCTTCGTTTGTTTCGTGGTTGGTTCTTCCGTCGTGGCAACCGGAACTTGCGTCGCGGGGCTGATGGCGGGTTCGGATTGACCGACTGTGATCACGTCTTCGCCACTCGCGTGCGCATCGATCTTGTAACCTCGCAGACCGATGATGTTTCCTTCGTCGTTGACGACCGGAACGGTCACACGACCGCGCATGGTTTCGCGTCCGTTGGCTTTGTAAAGGCCGGCGGCGACGAGCGCGTCACGGACTTCGCGGCCGCGCTTGATGCGGCGCTGTGGGATCTGCTTGCCAAGTGTGCGGTCGGCGAATCCGATTTGTTGCTCGGTTGCCTGTTCGTTGGTCAGGTGCAGTTCGTCATTGACGTAAGCTTTCGCGCGGTCGTTTTCGTTGAGGCAGCCTGCGTAGAATTCTGCGATGGCCTTGATGGGGTTATCGAGGATCGCGTTCAGGAAGTCATCGTTCATCGTGTTGGCTCCGTTGGATGCGCGCAGACCGGTGGCCCGGCCCTTGGTTGTAGGCTTGTTTTTGGGAAAGGCTGGCGGGGAGAGGTGTCGGCGGTTGCCGATCGGGTCCGCGGAAGCTGCGCACCTGTCGGCTGTCGTTGGCAGCCGAGAGCCTTGAAGGTGCAGAGGCGATGCGTGGATCAACGCCTCACGGATCGGCCGGCCCTCCATGACGCGACAGCTTCCGCTCACTGTCAAGCGACGGAATCAGCCAACCGCCGCGAAAGTAGAAAACCACTTCGGGATCAATCGTTAAAGTTTACGCACTTGGTGTTAACGATCGCACGTGAGTGTTTTTTGTCTCTCGCCTTCTCTCGGCCTGATCGCCGGAGGGTCACGGGTGACGGCGTCAGTCCGGCTCGGCGAAAGCCAAAAAACGTAGGGAAGAGTGGGCGGTCGGGTTTTGACGCGAAGTCCCGGGCGCCCGGGGAGTGGTGTGCCCATGAATGCCGGGGAGCCTGTCGGAGATTCGCAAAGGGCTTTGGCCGAACAGACAAGCTGTCGGTTGAGGGTTGACCGAGTGGCTCGTTCCCGGCTTACCTCGCTTGGGCTCGGACGCGGTCACTTTCGCCCTTCTTGATAGGGTGCATTCCCATTTAGTTGACGCAAAAATCACGTTAATCGTCGGCCGAAAGGAGTTGTTGGTCAGTGGCTTCAACTTTGCAGCTCATTGGACGAGGCTCCCAGTGCCAACTGTCGCTTGCCTGGGTGCGACGGAATTCGGCCAGCTCGCCGATTGATTCATCCCAACGATTAGGAATCAGATGAGCGCGAACTTGAAGCATCTGCTCCGCGTTTTCGCTTTTCCAAAACATTGCATTGCTCTTTAGACGCAAATTGATCACGCGGCGAATGCTGCTTTCGATCGCCCCGCTACCACAAGGGATTCCGCTGCGACGATAGGCAGGGTAACTCAACCGACCCGCTTCACCATGTCGGCAAAGGTAATGGATTTCTGTTTCCAGTTCTGTGGCCGATTTTCCGACGCGTTCTAGGCCGGCGAGCTCATCAACCACTCGCCGCCATTGACCGTTTCGCAGCAGCGTTCGGTACTGACGATAAAGCCCCTGGCGGACGTCTGCGTCGAGCCCAAGCGAAGCAAGCGCTTTGGAAACGTGATGCACCGCATGGCAGCAGTCCAAGACCTGATGCGTGACGACGCTCGTGAGTCCCGCATATTGAATGATGCGATCAATACGATCCCAAATCCAGGGGGCGCCATCGGCGACGAACGTCACGCTATGTGCCTCCGCGGCTCCGAGCCGATGCAGATGCATCGCAACCAATTCGGCGATCGCGTCGGGCCCAGTCAGGGTGCCGTCGATCGTCGCTTCATGCTCCTTCACCATCCGCCCCTGCTCGTCGTGAACAAAAATCGTCATCAGTTTAGGCTCCCGCCAGTCCGCTTCAAACGAGCGTGCAGGTTTCTTTGCCGAGCGCCCGGGCGAGTCAGCTTGCCCCTGAGCGACATCATCGCTTGACGCATTGGAAGTCGATGCAGGTAGCATTTTGCCGCGTATTTTCATTCTTCCGCCATCAATTTGCACCGACACTCGTTTCCCGGCCAATTCACCGGTGCTCGCCAACTTGCCCTGCCGAAACAGTTTGAGCCGATGCCGTCGTAGGCGCAATAAGCCGTCGCCAGATTGATAGGCGATCCGTTTGACCGCCTTGATATCAAGTGTGATACCATCGCGAACCAGTTCTCGGTGAGCCACTTCGATCGAAGGACACAATGCCACTTGGCGTGCCACGCGACTCTCCAGCGCGGGCGAGACGCCTTTGCCGAACCCGAATTGAGCAAGCGAAACATGCAAGCCGACGCGGGGCGAATCGTCTCGACCAAGCAACTTTTTCTTAGGGGCACAGTAGAGCGCTGTGGCCCAGAACAGCATGCCGCCGAGCAAACGAACGGCGACCCTAGTCTCGCGCCCTTTCTGAAGCGGTCTTGAGAAGTTGACCCGACTCGATTGGCATGCCTTTTCAAAACCTTTTTCGATCATGGTCGCGGAGATCAGCCCGGCGACGACCATGTCCGCACCGCGGGCAAAGGCATCATGGATGGTTCTTTCCAGCGTTGCGAGTTGCTCGGGATGATCTGAGATCCGTTGTTTCCAGAGCGTAACTTTGGGAACCAACTGAGCGTAAAAGAGCGCGAGCATTTCTTCGGCCGACTCAATCCGTTCACCATTCTCTTGCCCCATGTCTAGTCCTTGCATTGTCGTCGGCATCCTTGCTAGGCGAGTGGAAAATCATCCTTGAATCGCCCAAGATACCGTCAACACCGGATCCAGAAACAGCAGCCAAGCCCCCGACGGGTTGCTAGCAAAAACGTCAACTAAATGGGAATGCACCCTCTTGATAAGGAGCTCGGCATCCTGCCTCGCACTGTCTTTATCGGGCTCCGCCCTCGGCGTCGGTGCTGCTCGCTCGCGCTCGGCGCTACCCTCATCCTTCGGTCGCTGTCACCACCTCCGTCAACCGTCGGCTCCGCTCGGTCGATCCCTCCCTCACTCCGGTCGGCGAACGATGGCCCGCTCGGTCTTCCCAACTTCCAACTCTTCTCTTTCAACTTGGAACCTGGAACTTGAAACATAGAACCGCTCCCCCGCTTCCCTGCCATCGTTCTCCGACTGACATCCTGTCACCGACGGGTTTCAGTCTACGGGCATCCTACCCGCCGTGCCTTCGGCGTTCTTTGCGCTCGAGCTGTGTCCGACCGGTCAACTGGGATAGCTTCGCGGCCAAGCGTTGCGGCGGAAGTTGGCTCGGTCCTGTGATCACATCACTCGTCCGCCGCTGATTGGCGGGATTCAACCCCCGTCCCCTTTGATGCGTTCGGTTCCGAGCTTTCGTTTGAATTTCTTGACTGGACGCCCTGTCCATCCGTCGAACTATGTGCATTTCCAGGAAGGTTCCCGAAATTCCGCTTTTGAGGAACTGATTGCGTATCCTTTACGAAAGCTAGCACACAAAGCAGGCATACAGAAACAATTAGGGTTACCAGCAACACATACTTGCCGGAGTAATTGGCACCTCGGTTGTTCACGTTATCACCATGGCAGGTTTGGTTTGCGTCCCTTGCACTTTTCGTAATAGTTTATGAACTCAAGCTCATCACCCTGTAGTGCATTTTGGATATTCGTAAGGCAAGCCTCCGATGATGGGCACAGACCTTCTTGCTTCAACCGCTGACAGATCGCTATTCGATCTTGGTGCAGATGCAGAAGTGAGATGCCATAGCCTTCCGTCTCACGACACTCTTCTGAGCCGAAGCAAGTTTGCCTTACGTGAACGCACTCGTGCATCATCGACAACAATCCCTGAATCGCATTGTTGCAACTGCTGCATGCAACGGCATTCGGCGGCATGTATACACGATTGCCTCTTTGCCCAAATAGACGGCATACGTGATTACAAAGCGTCAAGGGACCATTGCGCGCGATTTTGTAGTTCATAGCGCATAGTGACCTACGTGGCATCACTCGGAAAAGCTTATTTACGCAGGCGCGTTCAGCCCCCGTTGGATTTCTCGCACCATTCGAGTTGTCCCATGCTCTGTGTTTTGCAAGACATCCAACGAGACCCACCGTACCTACAATTGCACAGCCAGCAATAACCCCAATCTTTCCAGTAGGATCGAGAGAATTCAATGTCTCAGATGAAACGTACTCGTATAAATTATTCGGACTTCCGTCATACCCGATTGGGTCTCTGGAGCCAAACCGGCCAAGACGCGAAAGATAGATTCGGGCGCGGTAGTGGTAAGTGTCGGTGATGTCGTCGTACTCACGTCCGGTGTAGGTGTACCGGTTGCCTTCGGCAGTGGTCGTACGGATCGTACCTGCCGCATCGTAGATCGTAGGTGTGCCGTACGCCGTGTAGGCGTAGCGTTCCTTGATCGTCCCACTTGAATCCGTCAGGGCGTTGATGCTGTACTGTTGGGTGCCGTGATAGCGAAACGCCAACTTGATTGATGACTTGTCGCTTTCAGTGCGTGATTTGTCGGGCGAGCAGGTTGGTTGACGAAGCGTTTTGCAGCTACGGATTTGTTTTGAATCGGCGCACGACTTGACGCCTCCCGCGCGGCGGCGCGCGAGACGGCGTTGAAGGGTTCGACGACGGGATGTTGGCTTGCAGAGCATCCCGCCATTGTAACTGATGGACAGGCTATTCGGTGTCGCTTTGCGGTGGGCGGTCCTTGGCTCCCGGATGCGTTTTGTCGTGGACTTCGCGCAGGCGTTTGATCGACACGTGCGTGTAGATTTGGGTGGTGTTGAGCTGCTCGTGACCGAGTAACGTTTGGATCGAGCGCAGGTCCGAGCCGCCTTCGAGCATCAACGTCGCTGTGGTGTGGCGGAGCATGTGACAACTGCCGGGCTTGGTGATACCCGCCGCGCTCAAGTAGCTCCTGACGAGTTGGCTGAGTGTGACCGGATGAAACGCGTTGCCGCGGGACGTTAGGAAGATCACTTGCGTATCGTCGTCGAGCAGTGCGGGGCGACCATCGTGAAGGTATTTCATCAGCCATCCGAGTGCTCGTTTGCCGGTCGGTACCACGCGATCCTTGCGTCCCTTGCCTTGGCGGATCATCGCAAGACCGGACTCGTGGTTGATGTCGTCGAGCTTCAGTGCGATCAACTCGGCGCGTCGCATGCCGGTGGCATAAAAGAGTTCCAATATCGCGCGGTCGCGAAGACCGGTTGGCGTGGTGAGATCGACTGAACTGAGTAGCGTTTCGATTTCGTCGATCGTCAGGTGCGATGATGGGAGACGCTGTTCTTCTTTGGGCAGTTCGATGCCGGTTGATGGATCGCTGTTGATCCAACCCTGTTCGGTCAGCCATGCGAGCCAGTGTGCGACCGTTGACAAGTAACTTGCTTGAGTACAGAACCTGAGCGACTTGCCGGTGCGTTCGTTGCGGTAGTGATAAAGCCAACGACGATAGGCTGCGAGTGACTCGGGCGTGATCTCGGTGACGGACTCGATGCCGCGTTCGCTTGACCAGGTGATGAACTTGTTCAAGACGTAGTCGCGGCGCGAGATGGTCGTGGCCGACCAGTTGTTCATCTTGAGGTGGTTGAAGTAACGAGACAGCAGGACGGTGGGAGTAGGAAGGTTTGACATGGATTTGCATCCTGGGGTTGCAATCGGCGCGCACCGGTAGCCGGGCGTGCTCGATCAGGGTGAAGGCGACCGGGTGAACGTCACCACGGCCGAAGAAGGCGGCATCACGGCCGTGGTGATGCAGCTATGGCAAGGCTTTTAATGAGGGGGCCTTGCGAGGTTTTGGCACCGGTTTCGATGCCAGAGCGGTTAAGCCTCCAACGCACAACGACTTACTGATTGCGTGAGGTGGGGTGAAGCTGCAGAAGAGCAGCGTCAGAGCCGGGGTTGAGCTTGCTTGCTCAGGGGGTTGAGGTCTGGAACAAGGGGGTCGAGGTTTTGGTTGTAGTTGTCGTTTCTTGAGCGTTTGAATGGGGGTGGCTTGCCACGTTTTGGAGTTCGGTTGGGTTGGATCGTTGTTAGCTGCTTGACTGGGAACGACTTGCGTCAATCGAAAGCGGGCCGGACGGCACCGGAACCCTACCGGATGCTACCCGGCAGGTTGACTGCAGGCCCCGGAAGGTTGGCGTCCTAGGCCGGAAGCTTTTGGTCATAGCGGCTGTTGCTTGGCAGATTCGCCTTGCCGCGTTTATCGATCGGGGGAACCGTCGCTGCGATGTCACTGGAGAAATTGGTCTCTCGCGCAAGCCATTCAAACAAGCGACGAAGCTTTGTGACGCGTTCACGAACGATGCGGATCCCAATCGCTGCACCATTGATTAAGTCAACTTCGTTTTGCAGGTGACCAACATAGTCAGCGGCGGTTGTGTCGCTGATTTGGTCGTTGGCTGTGATCGATTGCGTTTGACACCAGGTGACGAAGTAGTCCAGTTGCTGCCTGGTGATGTTGACGATGCGTCGTTTGTGCCCCGATCGTTGCAGGTATTCGACGTAGCTTTGGACCAGGGCTGGTAATGTCGAAGCCATCGGGGGTGACCTTGTGTTGGTGCGTTGCGATCGCGCGGACGCCTTGGGGAAGATCCATGCCGGCGGGGTCGCGTGGGCTTGGCGATCCGGCCGGCTGCGCTGCGTGTCTCTCGGTTGTCACTGATGGCGGCGGCCTTGATCGGTGGCGATGGTGATCAAGTTCAATGAGCCCGAGAGCGTGGGCCACCTCGATGACGCGACAGCTCCGCCTGGTTGTCAACAGAGCAACTCGCCAACCGCGGCGAAAGTAGAAAACCGCTTCGTCATCAATCGTTAAAGTCAACGCACTTGGTGTTAACGATCGCACGTGAGTGTTTTTTGACTCTCGCCTTCTCTCGGCCTGATCGCCGGAGGGTCACGGGTGACGGCGTCAGTCCGGCTCGGCGAGAGCCAAAAAACATTGGGAAGAGTGGGCGGTCGGCTTTTGACGTGAAGTCCCGGACGCCCGGGGAGTGGTGTGCCCATGAATGCCGGGGAGCCTGTCGGAGATTCGCAGAGGGCTTTGGCCGAACAGACAAGCTGTCGGTTGACGGTTTACCGAATGGCTCGTTCCCGGCTTACCTCGCTTAGGCTCGGACGCGGTCTCTTGCGCGATCCAATAGGCGAATTTACTCATTGGACGCGAGTTTCTTCAGTCGCGATCGAATAGCGTTTGGCTGACGCTGAAAGATCACCGCCAGTTCGTCGATCGTCTTACCATCACGATGTTTTTCGCTGAGGTGAAGATCTTCCTCCTTGGTCCAAGCTGTATAGGCATTCGGGTAACGCTCGCGTATCTGATTTACTCGATCTTCGTAACTCGATTGTTCGACTGCGTCGTTGAGCGCACGCACGTCATGGTAGATTGCGCCAGCTGCCCGAACGATCGTATCGAGGAATTTTGGAAGAGACGACTCGTAAACGACGATCGACTCCACTTTAGAGTTCATTGACGGGTTCCTCTGAATGCAAAGATATTTCTTTTCACCGACGCCCTCGCGAACTTCAACCAAGTACTCGTTCGCCCCGATGGTTATTGAATCAGAGAAGTATCTCGCCGGTTTCATTGCTGAATTTGGTCACGCGTGAACTGAATGTCTGAATGTTCCATAGGAGACGATGCATCAGTTTACACCGCATCAGGTCTCCATTGTCTCGCCGTGATGATGAGACTCGGTTCGAGAGCGGCCGAGTGGCTTGGCGGATCAGTGCCGAGGAGCCTGTCGGAGATTCGCAGAGGGCTTTGGCCGAAAAGACAAGCTGTCGGATGACGGTTTACCGAGCGTCTCGTTCCCGGCTTACCTCGCTTGGGCTCGGACGCGGTCACTTTCGCCCTTCTTGATATGGAGCTCGGCCTCCTGCCTCGCACTGTTCTTATCGGGCTCCGCCCTCGGCGTCGGTGCTGCTCGCTCGCGCTCGGCGCTGCCCTCATCCTTCGGTCGCTGTCAGCACCTCCGTCAACCGTCGGCTCCGCTCGGTCGATCCCTCCCTCGCTCCGGTCGGCGAACGATGGCCCGCTCACCTCGTTCAACTTCAAAGTTCATCTCTTTCAACTTGGAGCATGGAATTTGAAACCTGAAACTGTGCTCCCGCTTCCTGCCATCGTTCTCCGACTGACATCGTGTCACCGACGGGTTTCAGTCGACGGGCATCCTACCCGCCGTGCCTTCGGCGTTCTTTGCGCGTCCTGGTGCGCAGTCGGTCGATCGGTAGGGCAATGCGGCCATTAATTGCGGCGGACGTTGGCTCGGTCCTGCGTTCACGTCAATCGTCCGCCGTGAGCTCAGAGACAGTGACCATCAAATTATATATCCTGCCAATCTATCCTGACCAATTTTTTTGGACTCTTTTTCTTCGTCCAAAGTGCTCGGCCTAGTTCTTTGATCTCAGCGTCTTCCCCTTTCTCTCACGACGTTCGGGTGCATAACCAGTCGCTTGCGCCCCTGTAGGAGAGTCTGACAATAGAAAGTGATTCATGAATCCAATTCCATTGCTCTTTGCCTGATGAATCGAGTGCAGCAATCCGTGAATCTTCTTACTTGACTCGAGGCCATCCCCCAAGTTGGAGAGCCTGAGAGGCAGCGTCCACGCCATATTGTCTCCGTCGATTGCCGAAAAAACGAAGACGATGTCGTCACTATGCAACCTTCCTCCCAAATCGCTGCGCGCTTCTAGGTCGGTCCTCAGACTCTCCAAGTAATGCCTGAATTCACCCTCTCCAAACTGTATTGCTCCGCTTAACTCCTGACGTAATCGCCCATCGCCAAGAATTGCCGACCACCGAGTTTCGTTACCTCGTTGCGATATCAATAGCGTTTCCGTGCGAATCCCATCGCCAAATTTTGCAGACACACATACCACGAGTTTTTGCGATTTGGCGACTGCCTGAGTCTCTGCAGGTGCATTCGGCGGTGCCGCCAGGATGTAAATGATTAGGCACGCGAAGACTTTAGTAAGTGCTTGACCATACAGGGAACGGTAAGACTCGGTCCTCATCGCAAGTACTCCAGTAAAGTTCTTTGTCGGGGTCAAATGGATGCGCAATTGGCTGCCCGCCCGAATATGTCATTTCGATCAGCCCAAATCCGTTATCAAGCGATACTTGGCAATTGGAAGCACTAGTCGATCCTACTGTGACAGTGAGCCAAACATGAATGTAGACTTTCGGCGGCTTGCCCTGTGAACTTGCACGCAACTCCTTTGTGAAACACTTTGAACCAACTCGATCAAAGGCGGATTCGAATATCTGTGCCCAGTCGTAGCAGTACCAACCACCAACTCTGATAGGATTTCTGTCCGGTACACTGCTGAAGTTTGCTTGCCAAGCCGACAGCCATGCCTTTACAAGCAAAATAGAGTCCGTGTTGCATTCGGCTTCGGTACAATCGCACTGACAGTTCTTGCATGCGGCTTGCAACTTCGAAATCCCGTTGTAGATCCCACGAAGCCCGTCCAAGTAGTCAATCCTGTTCGGATGGGAAGGAGGCGTGATCGGACACCTAACATCCACTTCACCAGTTGCAGTCCGGATGTAGCACGTGTTTTCGGGAGTTCGTTTCCAAATGAAGTTTCCTTGCCCGTCAATTCCAACCAAATCTTGCGACAAAAGGCCTGTAGGGTCGACGCGTAAGATTGCGAAATAATTCGCGTAAGCATTTTGGCCATCAACATATCCAAGAAGATCCTTCGCGCAAAACCGTCCACACACCGGATCATACATTCGAGCCCGGAAGTGGTAGAGTTCCAGCTCTTCATCCCACTCGCGTCCGGTGTACGCGTAGCGGTTGCCTTCGGCCGTCGTCGTACGTGCAGTTCCGCTGCCATCAAAGATCGACAGGTTGCCATACGCGTCGTAGGCGTAGCGTTCCTTGATCGTCCCGCTCGAATCGGTCAGTGCGTTGATGCTGTACTGTTGGGTGCGATGGTAGTAACGCATTCCGTCGGGAGCGGTACGGGCGACTAGTTTGTCGTTGTAGGTGGGGGTGGTCGACGCAGGGACTGAGGGGGAGTCCTCGATCGCTTGCCGGCCGGTTTGGATCTGGATGCGCGACATTGTGCCGTCGCCTCGTGCGACTCGGTGGCCGAGGTTCTCCCTATCGTCGAAGATGCCGTCGGTGCCGATGCTTCCCATGAACGAACCCTTAGCGATCATCGTTGCGATGAGACTCACACTGCCGTTGTTTCGGTTGTCGTCGCCGCCGTCGCGGAGATTGCCGATCGTTGGCCTAGGATAACGGATGCTCGACAGCGTGTGGTTGCGGTTGTACGCCGGGGGTCGGCCATCGTTTGATGCTCTGGTGTGTACGGTGGTTCAGTTCAGTTTGAATGTGGATCGTCGGCTGGGGATTGGGGGGGACGATTGGCACGCGCCGCTCGCTGACGCGTTCCGCTGGAAGCGGCACTCTCATTCTGGAGCAGCGGGTTGAACTTTTTTGACCCTGTATCGCAACCCGGTCGGTGGAATGGAATTCATTCGACGCTTTGGCGGCGTTGTTCTTCGATCGATTGAAAGTGCAGGGGCAGCCCGCCGTCGCGTCGGTCGACCATCTGCTCCAGGACGCGTTGATCCGTTTGATCGGTCTGGAAGCGGATTTGGCCTGATCCGAACAGCACGTGCACACCGGCGGGATGATGGCTGCCAATCGATCCGACAGTCGATGGCGGCAAGGGCGTGAACATGTCGTCGCTGGTTTGGATGCCGCCGCCGACGTTGCGAAGTGTGGCGCGGGTGCCGCTGAGCCAACCCAGGTCCTCGTCTCGCAGCATTTTTTCCGAGACAAACGCGGTGTTGGACATGCCGTCGCTGATGTCGTCTCGGCTGATCGCCAGATTCAAAACGAACGCACCGTGGTCGGATTCGTCGATCGCCTTTTCGGCCGGATGATGCAGTCCTACGTAGCAGCTGGCATTGGCCGGGTAGCGACCAGCCGACGGGCATTTCACACCCGGATACTGCAGCTGCAAAACCGCCGCGTTTCCTTCGTCGTAAATGCTAATGGACCGATCAATCTGGGCTGCGATCACCGGTTGGTCGAGTAAATCCAGCAGACGTCCCAACCAGTTGTGATGGTTCCCCACCGGTTCGTTTTGAACCGGCCCCGAGTCGGCGACGGTACCGACGGGAAACTGTTGCCAACGATCGTGATAGCTTTGGATCGCCATCCCGATCGGCGTCAACCGCGATTGGCAAAGCGACCGGCGAGACGATTCACGCATCGCTTGCAGTGCGGGCGCGGCCAGTCCCACCAGTATTCCGATGATCGCGATCACGACCAATAACTCGACCAAGGTGAACGCTCGACGGGATGCAGGCATCGTTGAAACAACCGAAGGAGGATCAAGAGGGGTGAGTGAGGTTGACGGCTCGTATGGGTGGATCATGAGTCGCTCCTTGCAAGTCGCTGGATGGACAGGCTGGGCTGGTCGTTGTGGTAGAGCGTTGCCTGGTACTGACGTTTCGTTTCCGGTCCACCGATGGATTCCACCATGATCCAACGGTTCGAGTCCTGGTCCAGGGGCAGTCGGACCTTTGCGTCCGAATCTGGGCCGGATTGTTCGACCGCCTCGATCGCCGATTGCAGAGCCATGATCGACTGGTGATGCAGCACGTGGTGACGTTCATTCGACGCACGTCGCGCCACCGACACGGCGAAGGTGCCGACCAGCAGGGCCAACATCAACACCAGCATCAAGCCGACCGACCCGGTGCGACGGATTCGTAACGAGCGGTGATTCATTCTCGTGTCGACCTTTCCGAAGCGAGGATTTCAATGGGTTGCTGTGGACGTTGTTTTGACGTGATGGTCCAGCGAACGGCACGGAGTTCCTCCAGCCATCGGACGTCAACGTTGGCGTCCTTGCCGAACGCGTAACTGTCGACCGACTGAGCCGAGTCATTTGATTCGACCACCCGGCGGCGGACCACGGATTCATCTTCGATCCGATAGGTCGTGGTCCGGTCGGGCGACGCGGCGGTCAGCACAAGTTCACCATCACTCAACACGCTGCGTTCGGCATGGTGAACGTCGCGGCGAATGTCGTCGGCAAATCGGCGGATCTCTTGTCGGTGAAATTGGTTTTGCGCTGCTTGCTGGCTGCTTTGCCGGGCGATCGACAGCAAACCGATCACACCGCCCAAGAGCGTGGCGGTCAATGTCAAGACCAGCAGCAACTCGATCAACGTGAACCCATTGGTCATCCTAGCACGTACCAACCTCGATCGTGAACGCATCCAGCTCGGATTGCTTCGGCTCATGACGTTGGCTCCAGTCGCCACAGATGATGCAACAAAGGGCGACCGCCGGCCTGAATCTTGATGGTCACGTGCAACCCTTGTTTGGCGTTTGATTCAAACGGTTCGACCGTGAATTCGGCTTCCGAATCGGTTTGCAACTTCGAGGCCGTTGTGGAAATCTCCGCGTAGGGAACACTCGCCAACCGCTCAGCAAGATTCTCCATCACGATTTGTTGACGCAATTGATCCATCGCGGCGCGGTCGTAATCCATGCTGGCCTGATGCGTTTTGAGCGCAATCGCGGTGGCGGCCGCAAAAAACGCCATGGCGACGAGTATCTCGAACAACATGAATCCATGTCGGCGTCGATGATTCTGTCGATGAAGACGAGTCATGAATTACATTCCCTCGCTCGCGCGTCGGCGAGATTGATCGAAGTCAGCCGGACATCCCGCTGATCAGACCGTACAAAAAGTGAAACAAAAACATCGTGTGGGCCAGCACAAAAACGCCGACCAACACCGTCGCCAACGGGACGAACCATGCCATACGAATTCTCCAGCGGTGTGCTTGACGGCGGCCCACGTCGCTGACCAATTTCGTGATCGCATCGGGCAGGTTTCCGTTGCTCGCTGCACAGGTCAACCAAACTTGCTCGCGGCCCGAGACGATTTTGCCGCCACGCATCGCCAGGGCCAGCGGCGTTCCGGCATCGAGCAATCGTTGAGCCGAACGGCAACGGGAACGAATCCAGCGAACGCCTGTGGTTTGGGCCGCAGATTGAAGAATCTGGGTTTCGGCAAGTCCGGCGCGCATCCCGCGTTCGAGTGTCCGCAGGATTTCGCAGCGCCATTGATCGATGGCCTTTCTGCCGAACCAGGGAACGCAGCGCGCCATCCACAGCGGCAGCCAACGGACGATTCCGGCGAGCAACAGCCAAGCCAGCAGCAAGCTGACGATGATGTTTCCCACCCACGCGACGGTCTCGAGCGCGGCGTGGGAACCGATCCTTGAGAAGGGCATCGCATCGTGGAGCTCGGTAAACAGTGGGATCAGGTGCGATCGGATCAGCATTCCGAACAACCAAGCCAGCACCATTGTGGCGACGACGTAGGTGAATTGTTGAGCGGTCAGTGTCATCGATCGAGAGGATTCATCCTGGACGTGAACCGGTGCAAGCGGGTCACGAATCGAATTCAATCGCAACGATTGGTCGTCGGACGAAGTCTCGTGGGTGTGAATCAGGGTCGCCGCCACGGTATCGGCATCCAGTGGAAGCCTGGCGCGACGGGCCGCATCGGCTAACGCTTGACCGCGATGCAAGCGTTTGGCACAACGTTTGGCTTGGCGAGCGATCCGACTGCGGCATCCGTTGGCCAGGTTGTCCAGCAACGCAGGCAGGGCGACGCCGGTGTCGGCGGCCATCCGCAGCCAACGGTTGAGCGAACGCTGCTCTTCACGGTAGCGCAACCGACTTGCCGCTGCGATCGACACGACAAACAGTGCGACCAGCAACAAGGTCACCGGGTGCGGTGCCGCCACGCACACCGCCAGCAGACACGCGATCCACAGCAACCATTCTGTCACGTCCAGAAACGCAATCAACAGCACAGGCATTTCAAGCGCCGAGCGACGGATCAACGGTCGCTTGACCCCGCGCAGGGCGACCGCAAAAACAGCCGGAACCGCGATTGCGACGATCATCTGAAGGATTCTGTCCGTCAATACATCAATCCCCGTATTTGCGTCTGCATCGACAACCCCATCAACAAGAGTGCAAAAAAGGCGACGAAGACTGACGCCAAGAGGAAGCTGATGGAAAGGACGGCGGCCGTGCGATCGAGTCGCGATTGCGCCAAAACGTGACACTCCGAAGCCGCCCGATGCCAGATCAAGACGGCTTGTTCCGGGGCAAGTGTTTCGGCTGCCAAAACCGCCACCGCGGACAACGGTTGGTCTTGAATCGGTGACGACTGCAGCACCACCGACAGCGGATGACCGAGCTCGATGCGTTTGGATGAAATCGCTGACCAACGCCGCAGCCCTGCATGATCAACCGCCTGCGAAGCTTGTTGCAACGCATCTCCATAGGTCTGTGAACGCAGCAACGATTGGTAGATCGATTGACACCACTCACCCATCGCCACCATCCTCATGGTCGATCCGATCCATGGCATCGCCCCGGCGATCGAGCACAACAGCGCGGGCAGGCGTTGGAGAATCATCATCAGGATCACGAGGTAGCCGACGATCGCGATGAACGCTACGACGGCATAGCCCAATGCCGCCATCTTCATCCACGTCACGTCGATCAATTCCGGTCTCCAAGAATGCAACACCACGGTGTCACTGGCGACTTCGGCCATGGTCAGGATCAAGTAGGCTCCGACCGCAAGGGCAGCCAACAGATACAACACCCCGATCGAAACCACGCGCGTCAGGCGGCGGCGTGTGTCCTCGCGAATCGATTGCCAAAGTTCCAGTTCGGCGGTCATGGCAATACTGTTTTCAGCGTTTGCATGCGATTGATTCATGGCACCACCTCACCGACGATATCCAACAGCGGCATCACGATGGCTCGCAGTAAGATCACCATCATTCCGATCATCAGGGCCCCCGTCACCAGGCGCGGCAGCATCTCGGTCCACCACGTTTGGTGACGCAGAGACTTTTGCGTGTAGAGATCGCTCAAACGCTGCAGATCCAGCGTGATGCTCTCCCCTTCACGGTTTCCGCAGACCAAATCGGCCACACATCGCCTGACCGGGCCGGGCGTGTCGGGCGGCATGGCCAACGAGGATTCCGAAGTTGTACCGCCGTGTATTTTCTCGATCACGCCGGCCCACGAAGCAGCAAACGCAGGGCCGGCGACCTCGGCGGCCGAGCCGATCAATCGGCCCAGTTCCAGGTCACTCGCGTTCGTCGCAGCCTGTCGATCGGGTGGGCTGATCTGAATCGCCAACCAGCGACAGAACGTGGCGTGGTCGCGATCAAGCCCGTTGCCACGGCGGGAGCGAGAAAAGCCCCAATACAACACCAACGAGAACAAGCCGACGACGATTAGGGTCGCGATGGCAGCCAGCAAAAAGTCTTGGGCGAAGGCCTGGCAGATCTCCGTGATCGACGGCGCGAAAGCCGGGCGAATCAGTTGCGATTCGGACAGCGACACGAGGATCCAGGGCATGACGAAAAACAGAACCGCCGCAGCGACGATGACGTTCAGCACCGGGTTGATCGACGCGATACGTATCCGACGCCGCGACTGATTGGATTGGCGAATCAACCGTCCGGCTTCGTCGATCGGTACCGTGGACCCGGTGCGCGCCATGACTTCCATCGCAACTCGCAGGGGCGCTTGGTAGACGCGCGACAAGGACGCAATCGATTCCGACGCCGGCTGGCCCCGGTCGATGCCGGATCGAACCGCCCTGGCCGCCCGCCCGATCTTTCCCATCGATGCGTCGTCCAAGTCGGCAAGTCCCGAAATCAAGGGGCGACCGGACGCCGCCATCGCGGACACTTCGCTCAGTAGCATCACGAGCGAGTCGTCGTCCAAGTTGATCTTCGGTGTGTCCGCTGACATCATGGTCGTCGCCCCAGCACGCGAAACACTTCGCCCGGATCCGTGCGGCCTTCGTCGACCAGTCGCGCCGCCTGGTCGTGCAGCGATTTGATCCCTGCTCGCGTGGCGATCGCGTCGATTTCCATGGCGGACCGTCCCTGGTCCAAACCGTCGAACACCGCTTGGCCGGCGGACGAACCATCAAACGCGAGGATCTGCGAGATCGGAATGCGTCCTTGGTATCCCGTGCCGTGACACCCATCACAATCCGGATTCGCGGATGAGTTGGATTGGGATCCACATGCTGAACAGAGCCGCCGCAACAAGCGTTGGCACAAGATGCCCTGCAGTCCACTTTGGATCGCGTAACTCGGCAACTTCATTTGCACCAGCCGACGTAGCGTCACACCGATTGAACCGGCATGGATGGACGAGAAACACAGATGGCCCGTCATCGACGCCGCCAAGACTGCTTCGGCGGTCTCAACGTCGCGAATTTCGCTGACCAGCAAAACTTCCGCATCTTGTCGAACCGCCGCCCGTAGTGCCGATGCCAGCGTCATGCCGCTGGTGGGCTGCAATTGACTTTGGCTGATCGAATCGATCACCGACTCGATCGGATCTTCGATCGTCAGAACGCTGCGCTGGAATCCGCTGCCGGCGATGTAGCGGAGACAAGCATAAAGTGTCGTGGTCTTGCCGCTGCCGGCGGGCCCCGCGACGAGCAGCCATCCGTCGCGTGAATCGCAGACCGATCGCAGTTGTTCTTGGGTGGCGGCATCGAACCCGAGCTGATCCAAATGGCGGACGGATTCGCGGTCTGCCATGATTCGGATCGCGGCGCGATTGCCGTGCACCGTGGGGAAAATGCCCAGCCGCATTTCATGTTCATTGCCGCTTGCGTCGCGCCAGCGAAGCGGGCCTTCCTGTGGGACGCCACCGCGATACGACGGCAATCCCGACAAGGCCATCAGACGGGAAACCGGGTCGCTGTGGTCGCTGAAGTCGTAGGAATCAAATGGTTGCAAGACGCCGTTGAGGCGGAACGAGACTTCCCATCGACCGGATCGCGGTTGAAGGTGCACGTCACTGGCGCCACGATCCAACGCCGCGGTCAAGCATTCGTTGACCATCGCGATCGCGAAGTCTGGATCGGTGGAGGATCGCCGCGATCGTGAGAAAGAAACCTGCATTCCTATTTCCGAAAAGCTCGCGTCACGATGCACGCGTGATGCGGGAGATTGTTAAGCTATGGTTTTCAACCCACTGGAAAAGACCATGAACCACCGCCGGTATCATAACGGATTCACGTTGCTGGAGTTGCTCGTTGTTGTTGGGGTCATCGGAATTTTGGTGGGACTGTTGTTGCCCGCGGTCCAGGCATCCCGCGAGGCGGCTCGGCGGATGAGCTGCAGCAATAACTTGCAGCAGGTGGCTTTGGGTGTCGCCCAGTACCATGATGCGTTCACCATCCTTCCGCCGCACGGGACCGGGACCTTCAACAACGCCAATGATCCGGCAGCGACGAACCAGTTTCGGCTGAGTTTTCTGGTGTCGATCACGCCGTTTCTGGGAAAGACGTCGGTTTGGAAGTCCATCAGCGACGAATGGGTCGGCCCGGTGCCCGGCAGCGACGTGCTCGGCGAAGAGGAGTTCGATGACATGATGATGGACGTCGACGAATTGAGCGATCCACAGCATCGCTATCCGAGCATGGGCCCCGTGCCATCGATGCAATCCTATGGACCTTGGGATGATGAGGTCCCGACCTATCGTTGCCCGTCGGATCCCGGCATCGGATCACCCGCGCTTGGACGAACCAATTATGCGGCCTGCTTGGGCGACGCGATCGAAGGTTTAGACGAGGGGCTGTGGCGCTATCAGGACTCCCAATGGTCGCCCAGCGGCGAGGCACAGATGCGGGCCACCGGCCGCGGGATGTTTGTCCCCAGAATGGTGACGTCGTTTGACGACGTGACCGACGGACTGTCGACGACGATCATGATCGGAGAGATCGCGACCGATCTTGGTGACAAAGACATTCGCACGGTTCCCTCCATTCAAAACGGTTGGGGCGGTGGGGTATTGGATGATATCCAAATCTGTCGCAGCCAGATCGATCCGGAGCGTCCCCGTTTTTGGAACGCACGCGGGTCGGTTCAATTGTCGTCCATTCGTGGCCAGGGACGAGGTTATCGTTGGGCCGACGCGATGCCGTTGATGTCCGGGTTCAACACGACGCTGCCGCCGAACACGCAACTTTGTTTCGGAGGCGATTCGACGACGATCGGAACGTTAACCGTCAGCAGTCGTCACCAGGGCGGAGGCCACGTGGCGATGGGCGACGGCAGTGTCGTCTTCCTCACCGATTCGATCGAAGCGGGAGCAGCGAAAGGAAGCGTGACATTGAACGGACAAGACGCATTGTCCCCGGGCAGCCCCAGCCCCTTCGGTTTGTGGGGAGCCTTGGGAACGCGCAATCAAAACGAATTGGTCGGCGAAGTGTTTTAGCAACGAGCGGTACATAAGTTTCGGATCTTTCAAAGTGGGATAGGCTTCCAGCCTGTCATTTCAGCATCGGCAGGCTGGAAGCCTATCGCACTTAATTTCCGCTCGTTGCTTAGGCGATGATCCAGCCGAGATAAAGCGGCAGAGAAGACCCCGATCCTGGGCAACCAGGTCGTCAACAAGTGATTAGGTTCAAGATGGAAAATTTCGGCTCAACGACGTGGCTTGATGCGATGCGTGAGACGGTAGCGTCCTACCGACGCATGATTGACGCCACCATCGCGCAACTGACTGATGCAGAACTCCACTCGCGTCCTGCGATGGACGCGAACTCAGTCGCAATCCTCCTGCGCCACCTCGGAGGTAATCTCCACAGCCGTTGGACAGATTTTTTGACAACCGACGGCGAAAAGCCCGACCGCGATCGTGATGCCGAGTTTCTTGATTGGGATGGCGACCGGCAGTCGCTGCTGGAGTACTTTGATCGCGGATGGTCGGCGCTGGTCAACGCCGTCGACTCAATCGACGCCGAAAACGTCGGTCAGACGATACACATCAGGGGTGAACCGCATACAGTCGCGCAAGCACTGACTCGTTCCGTCACTCATCTAACCTATCACGTCGGCCAGATTGTGATGGTCGCTCGGATGGTTCACGATGGCCAATGGCGTTGGCTAACGATCGCGCCTGGATTGTCTGCCGATCATAACGACCGCACTTGGGGCACCAAGGCCAGTCGCAGCGTGTTTGCCGATGAAAAAGACGCCAAATAGCCATGTGAGACGAGAAGGGGCTGGACTCTTTTCCGTCTTTGGCGGCATGCCGGAGATCGCTGCGACCCCGTCCGGGCAACGCTGTGAAGCATTTTTTAGCGGTAGGGCGCGAGCCCTCCGGTGTTGTGGCAGAGATGAAGAACCGGAGGGCTCGCGCCCTGCCGCTAAAACGTCAAGAAACACATGGGGAAAATGCATCACAGCGTTGCCGTCCGGGGTCGATGGAGGATCGGGGGTGTGGTCCGGAGGTGGCGCTGCGCTGACCTCCGGCTACTCGCTGCAATCCCTCCGGGATGAAGACGACGCTTCGGCGCGGTTGTTTGATGTGGTCATGATCGCCACGTGGCTGTCGCCAGTTTCTTTGGTCCACTGGCCGCAGGGCGTCCGCGTGGTAAAACGATCCCTGCAGACCGTTGACTCAATCGGGCAACGATTCTGGCTTGATCTGCGAGCACTGCAGCGGCGATTGGTTGACGCTGATCATTCTGCTGACAAAAAGCAATCCGCACCCTGCCCATCCGAATTTGAGAAAGACGCCATGCGATTCTTCAAAACGTTTCTAGTTTTTGCGGTGTCGGTGGCATTGCTTGGTGCGATCGGAAGAGGCATGGCAAATGACGAGGTCGAGGCCCAGTCCGAACAAGCTGAGACGGTCGGCACGATCACCGGCCAAGTGGCTTTGCCTGCTGAAATTCCTGATTGGTTTCGCGGCGGAGAGCTGTCACTCGAAAAAGCGATGGTTGTCGTTGAAGGAATGTATCGGGGGCCACGGCTGAAGCGGCCCGAGAATTATCGCGAGATGTCCAACGAAGAACGGAAAGCGTGGTTTGCTGAATTCGAAAAGACGGACGCCTACGACGAGTATCAACGCAAGAAGCGAGAAGCCTATGAGAGCCGGCCCGTGTGGACGTTTCCCGTCGCGGCGGACGGCCGTTTCGTCGTGAAAGGACTGGAGCTGGGCCGCTACAATGTGATCCCGGTGATTCCCCATCTTGCCGCGAAAGGCAAAGAGGTTGCAAGCCAATCATGGGGATCAGCGTTCAAGCAAATTGTTCTGAGCGAAGAACGCCAATCCATTCGCGTCGGCAAGATGGAATTGAAACTGCAGAACGTGGTGATGCCCGGCGATGTTGCACCGTCTTGGACGGCCAAACGATACGATGGCGGCGAAATCAAATCGACGGATTTTCTGGGACGGTATCTGGTCGTCGATTTCTGGGCCACATGGTGCGGCCCATGCATCGCCGAAATACCAAACCTCGCCAAAGTTTACGAAGAGTTTGGTGGCGATCAGCTTGAAATCATTGGTCTGAGCGTCGACAGCTCCATCGATCTGCCGTCGAGATTTCTTCAAAAGCGTCCGGTGCCGTATCCCCATGGCTACCTCGGCGCGTGGCACGACACCGAGACGACCACGCAGGATTTTGGAGTGCAAAGCGTCCCGTCGATTTGGCTGATCGGCCCCGATGGCCGAGTCCTGGCCCGTGACTTGACAGGTGAAAAAATCGGCAACGCTGTCCGCGCGGCACTCGAGAAAACCGCTGCAAAGAAGTAAAAGCGAGTGAAGCGAAACTTCTAGGGAATCGGCAACGATTGGCAGAGTTGGTGGGGGGCACAAAATGACGTTACGATGGCCTGCATGGAAACCGACTCTTTAATTGCGGCGAAGCCTTCGACCATGCGATTCCCCAACGTCCAGCTGGACGAGGGTTGGGAGGTGTCGACCTTCGTGATTGTTGATGACGTTGAGGACTTAGATGCGTTAACGCCGGAACATCGAAAGATCGCTAGGTCACTTGCCGTTATCTATCGCAACGTTGGGATTCGTGGCATCGCGAATTGGAAGGGGGGCACCAAGACTTCACCAAGGGATTTCTTGGATATCGTGGTTACTGTTTTTGATGACGTGGAGAGCTGTCGCCGTCAATGGGACGCAAAGTACGAAAGCAACGGATTTGAGGACGAGTTCACGAAGCATGTCGAGAAGAACCATACCTACCTTGATCGGCGAGATTTGAACATGCGTTTGATCCGGGTTCGCAATGCCTGGATAAGCACTTGTCAAACGTCGAATGGAGAGATGCACATTAGAATTGGTGCTGAACTTCTCGCTCAATGTACGCAAACAGCCAAAGAAGGGCCCTAGCCATGCCGATTGCGATTCAGAGAGAATTGTGCCACCCAGAGAGAATTGTGCCACCCACCCAATGCAATCGGATGTTGCCGGCAGGTTCGGTGGATGGCACCGGACGACGTGGTCGCCCAACTTTCTAACGATCGCTCAAGGTGATCTGGTCCTGAGCGTGCGGTGCCGAAGAGGTTCCTGCCACCGGGCGCGGGGGCGATGGCGGGACCGCGAGCGGGAAGATGCCGGGGGCGAAGTCAATCGGTACCACGCAATTCGGCGGTTCGATGTGATTGAGCTTCCAGTCCCATCGTCGCCAGAATGAAAGGCCGCTCGCCCACTGGTTGATGGCCGACCGGACTTGAACGGCCGCCGGCGCGTCGCGGTCTTTTATTTCCCCCAACACGTCGAGCGCTCCGCTGGGCAGATTCCCCAACAGCAGTGCAGTCGCATAGTTGATCAGCAGCACGTCATCGGCGTCACTTCGTACCATCGTCGTACCGGGGCTGAGTGAAAGGCCGCGAAAGATCTGGATGGCTTCGTCGGTTTTACCGATCCGCAAGGCGCAGACGCCCAAACAACTGCGATGGAGGTGATTGGGGGGAAGCGTTCGCAATGAGTGGTAGGCAGCAGTGTAATCGCCGCTGCGGATCTGGTTGAAAATGGGGCTTGGCAGTCTGACGCCCTGGGGCAGTGCGGCGGCGGAGTCAGGTTGATGGGCAGCACGGATGGCTGAGGTGATGGCGTGCGAGAGTGTGTTGGATTTGGACATAACGATCTCCAGGCAGACCGGTTGCGCGGTTCAAGCCGGCAGCCGAATCTGAGACGGGTTTAGTTTGCAGAAAGCATCAGGGACAACGAAAAATCGTCCCGCGTCTAAATCTGCAAGCGAACCCCGAGCGCGGTGAGCGAAGTTTGTCCACGCCAGCCCTTGCCGGATCGCAAGAACGAACCGTCCCCGAGCGGCAATCTGTCAACGCTACGATGCGGAGCGAGGAAACACGCCGCATTGGGTTGCCCAGGTTTCGTCCCCTCTCGATCGGATCGACCGATCGTCTCACCCGGCAACGCGGCCTGACCGAGAACGGTGCCAACCAGTCGGGTCGGCTGGTCTCCGTGATCGAGTAGCGCGGCGGAGGGCGAAGCAACGATGCCGAAACCAAAGCCGACAACGCACGCCCAGACAAGCGTCTGACGCAAGTTGAAACGGCGGCTGAGTCGGCGAGTTCGCATGGATGGTTGGCTACGGAGAGAACGTATCACGATCAATCATCACACGTTCTTATCGTCGGTCAAGAGGCGATCGCGCAGCATTTTTCGTGCGAGTTTGCAATTGGGCCGTACGCCCACTGCCATCTACTTTGGCTCTTAACGTGTTAAGACCGTCGGAAGAATAAGTGGCGGGGATTGATTGTGGGATAGGCTTCCAGCCTAGCGTTTTCGCCATGACAGGCTGGAAGCCTATCCCACCTATTCTTCCGACGGTCCTTAGCGGAACGTCGCGAGCGGGCTGTCGATTTTGTGAGCCGCGACGCGTAAGCGGCCGGGCACTGCGACGCTGCCCGAGGCCTGACGGCCAGCGGCTCACCATTGACTCAGTAGATCCCGACTAAATCGACAGCCCGCCAGCCGTCCGGTTTCCGCGTGAAAGACCGGAGGGCTCGCGCCCTACCGCTAACAAAAGGCATTGGGCGCGAACTCGCGTCCTACATCCGTTTCGATTCATAGGGGTTCGGCAGGGTTGCCAGCACGTCGGATGCTTCCTCGAACGACTTGTAGGGCCCGCCCTCGACCAGGACGCCGCCGCGTTGCATGGCGACCGATTCCGGAGTGGCCCCCTCGGGGATTTCGGCAATGGTGAATCCGTCGTCGACTTCGATGATGATGAAACCATTCATGTGATGTCTCCTTCGGTTTGGGGGTGGGCAATGGCAGTCCCGGTGCCGGTCACAGGCATGTCTGAGCCGAACAACGGAAAACGACAGCGTTGCAAATCGCGTGACCAAAACACTCGTTATCCGCTGAACAGATCGTGAAAATGATGATTCGGGGATGATTTCGGGCGAAAGTGCCACCGGCGGTTTGGACGATCGTGAACAAATCGCAACGACATGTGTCAACGATTGAGATGCGATTGACGGTTGCCGCTGGCAGACGACAAATTGGCACGATGGCGACAATTTGTCATCGAAAGCTGGCAAGTCGGTTGCGTGGCACGTAAAATGCTTTTAACGACGGAGTCAGGCTGTTCTCGCATTGCGGAGGTCACTTCGATGGATTTCTTGGGTCATGTTCTGACGCGGGCCGGCCAGTGGATTGAGCACTGGTACGAGGCGTTTACCACGGTTGAGACGGAGTTACTTGACGGCGACGAATGGGTCGAGTTCCTCGGTGGACCGCTCGACGGCTATCGACACGCCGTGGACCCCGCTCGCATTTACCATCTGCCGCCTTCACTGGTGCTGCCCATTAGCGCATCGCGAATTGCTCGTTTTGGCGACATCGTGGACGAAAGCGAGCTGGTCGAACCGATGGGCCGCCCGAGCAGCTACGCCTTGTACGATTTGGAGCCCTGCGGGGACCGTTGGTGTTATCGTTTCAGCCAAGAAGAGGCGTAGGCCTGCGACGCATGCGGCCTGCACCGCGTTCTCCTGTCGGACCCTAATGAAGACGGAGTGTCGGAGTAAGATGCCTGCTGACGACTGCTTGATTGGCACAAAGGTTGCAACCGTGAAAGTCAGCACGCGACAGCGATGACGCTGTAGGCAGACTCAACGTCAGAACCATCGAGGAGACGAATCATGCTGGTGTTATCACGGAAAGAGAACGAGCGCATTCAAATCGGTGACGAGATCGTGCTGACGATCACTGCGATCAAGGGGAATCGTGTTTCGGTCGGGATCGACGCTCCGCAGGAAGTCGCCATCCGCCGTGGTGAACTGCATCACATCGCAACCGACCGGCAAGACCAGGGGAAATCAAATTCGCGACGCCGACGAGTCGCCTAAGACATTTTGTCGTGCCTTCCAGGCATTCTGCCGCCCAATGTCTTGCTACATTCAGCACGTCACGCGTCGGATCCTCCAACGCGGCGCCGTCGCAAGCGGGCTGCAGGTACCGCGGCGTCCCTTCACAGCGCCGCATTTGGCCACTTAGAAATCCCGGATTACGCGGATCGATCCCCCCAGGTGCTTGAGTCCGTAGCGTCATTGTCTAAAGTTTAGCGGGTCGTTGGACCGCATCGGGCTCTCCACCGGGGAATTGGCTCGCGTCGGGGCGGTCGCGGGCTTTCTGATCCAGATGGACGAGTGTGAAGATGCAAGGCGGAAAAATGGGGCGACATCGCACAACGGGTGGACGACCGCTGCGGCGGTTGATGGCCGAGACGCTTGAGCGGCGCTGGATGCTCGCCGGCAATGTGGTGGAGTCGGAACCGAATGACGACATGGCCACGGCCGATGTGTTTTCCGGATCACAAATTTTGAGCGGGTCCTTTTCGACACCCGCCGACAGCGATTTCTTTCGCACATCGCTGCAGCACGGCGATTCGATGATCATCGACCCGCGATATTCTGATAGTGCAGCCGGGGACCGCCAGCCTTTTACCGCATTCGATCTGCTCAATGCCTCGGGCAGCGTCGTGATCGAGTCGACGGATCTGTTTCAAAGCATTTTTGTCGCTCCGAAATCCGGCGACTACTTTTTGCGTGTTCATGCGGGGAATCGGTTCAACTTACCGAGCACGGATTACGCAATCAGCGTGACCATCGATCCGTTTCGTGGACGCGACGAAATCGAGCCAAACGAGTCGGTGAGTCAGGCCACGGAGGTCGCCGCACCGACGATGCTTCGGGGCGAACTGGATAACTCCGCGGATCTCGACGTGTTTTCCGTTCAAGCTTCCGCCGGCCAAACACTGATCCTGGATCTCGCCAACGATCCCCTTGATCCACCCGGTGCCGTGCCGGAAGTTTCGCTCCACAATCCCGACGGAACACTCGTCGCTGCGGACACCAACGGCTTGGGATTGGTGCATTCGGTCCAACAAAGCGGACAGTATTCCCTGACGTTTAAAACGCCAGGTTCCGCCACCACTCCCCTTCCTTACGCCGCGTCGCTCTCGTTTTACGCAGACGCCTTGGTTGAGCCGGAGCATGGGGATGAACTCCAAGATCATGGGAGTGTCTGGCACGTCACCGAAGCGGTCACCACCAGGGCATCGGTTTTGGAAGCGGTCGGTGACGTCGATGTGATTGCGTTAGAGGGGCGTGGATTGGAGACGTTTCGCTTTGATTTTCGTAGCAATTCCAATGACCACATGGCGCTTGCCGGTCGACGTCTGACGCTGCTCAATGGGTACGGTCAGTTGCTCGCGTACGCCGATCAACATCGTTTTGACCACCAACTTCTACCGGCACTTTCGACGCCCGGTCGCTACTTTCTACTGATCGAAGCCACGTCCGAATTGGGGCTCGGTGCGTATGCGGTCAGCGGTTCGACGATTGGGATGTTTGCCGACCAACGCGACGTCCCGCTCTTCTTTTTCGACTTCGATCAACAGTTGGCGGAGCACCGTGGGCGTTCGTTCGATACGGCGTTCGAGGATCCTCAAAATATTCCATTTCTGATCGGCGGTTTTGAGGCCATCTATGATCGCCACGATGTCGATGTGACCACCGTGCTACCGGCTGAAGGTGACAGCTACATCTCGCATGGAACCGGAGGCTTTGAGGGATCCGGACATTCTGGAAATGGTCAACGTGGATTCCGAACGGCAGAAGGTTCTTCGCTTGCCGATTCGGTGCGTGGCTTTCCGACCGGCAACATCTATCACGAAGTCGGCCATGCGATGTCGCTCAATCACGTGCGGGATCCTCTTCAGCAAGTGACTTGGGCGAACTTTGGAAAAGGGTTGTATCCGGGAACGGCGTTCGGATTCAACATCGGGCCGGTCGCAACGGAGGTGATCTACAACCATGCTGATCAGGCGGATTGGGTGCTCCAGTCGGGGGCGCAACATCGGCACGAAATCGGCGACGATTCCGCGGTCGACTTGAATCGCTTGATCGACGAGATGAAGTACGAAGTGGACGAGCACCCTCCGGTGGAAGTTGGTCGGCAGCCGCACTCGATCGTCAAAGGCGACTTCGATGGCAACGGCTTTCGGGACTTGGCGACGGCCAACAGCGGCGACGGAACGGTCAGCGTGTTGTTTGCGGCGCCGGATGGATCGTTCACTCAGACCGCCCAACTCAATGTCGGCCCCGATGCCACGTTTGCCGACACGCTGGTGGCTGCCGACTTCAACCACGACGGAATCGACGACCTCGCCCACTCCCGATACGAAACCGTCGGCAGCGTTTCGATTTTTCTGGGCAGCGAGACTGGTCAGTTTGTCGATGGGGGCAGTCTTCCCGCGGGGAATCGGCCGAACTCGATACGCAGTGCGGACTTCAACGGCGACGGCAATCCCGACTTGGCGGTGGTCAACTATTTTGGGGCCAGCGTCACCCTTCTGATCGGCAACGGCGATGGCACGTTCACGTCCGGCGAGACGCTCGCGACGGGCGGTCGCCGATCAAACGGAATCGAGATCTCTGATGTCAACGATGACGGCAACGTCGACCTGTTGGTCAGTGACGCTTTGGGGGCCGCCGTCACGGTTCTACTGGGACGCGGCGATGGAACGTTCGAGTCCGGAAAACGATTCGTCGTGCCGTCGGATTCCCAAGATGTCGTCGCGCTGAACCTGAACAACGATCGTTTCCCGGACGTCGCCAGCATCAGCCGGACGACGGGATCCATCGATTTGTTTCTCGCCGACGAGAATGGCGATCTTAGCCTGCATGAATCCATTCCCGGAAGCGACGGGTCCTTTATGCTCGAAACCGGTGACTTCAACGGGGATGGTCACGACGACGTCGCCGTTCCCGTTCGTGACCATTCGATCGTGGAAGTGCACCTGAATGATGGTGAAGGGCGTTTCAGTCGGGCCATCCAATTCGATCCCGGGGGACTGTATGAAGCCGGATTTCTGGTGGAAGACGCCGATGGCGACGGGGCGGACGATCTTTGGATCGCGGAGTCCGAAGGCGATTCAGTTCGGCTGCTGACTTCTGCGGCGAACGATCCACGCAACGATCGAGCCGTCATCCACGCTTCGATCGACGCTCCGCAGCAAGTCGATCAATTCCTCTTGCAAGCGGAGGCGGGTGAGACTTTTCTGTTTGATATCGACGCTGCCGAGTATCAATACCCACTCGACGCCGGACTTGTTCTCAAGAACGAGCAAGGTGTGGTGATCGCGGAGAACTCGCAGGCCATCGACTCCGGCAGCGGGATCGCCTCGCTCGACCCGAGCCTGATGCACCACTTCAACGTCTCCGGTCGCTATACCTTGGAGGTTTTCGGGGAGCACCAATCGCAGGGAAAATATCGCTTGAAAGTGACGCCCCAATCAGCGTTTGACGATGCGGGGCCGCGCGTGTTGAGGGCCTATCCAGAACAAGATGACGTCATCGATCAAACGCGACAGTTGATTTTCTGGCTCAATGATGCGATTGATCCCGAATCGATGACGCCGCAGAACATTCGTGTTGTTGGTGAGCATTCGGGCCTGCGTTCCGGGCAAGCAACTTTTGATCCCGTCAACAAGATCCTCATTTGGACGGCCGACCAACTGCTCCCCCTCGATGAGTATACCGTGTCCCTCGACGGATTGACCGACCCGCTCGGCAACGCGCTCGATGGAGAGTCGGCCGGACTTCGTTTTCCATCGATCAGCGGTGACGGCACGGCCGGCGGCGCGCTGCGGTATTTGTTTACCATCGATCGAACGGACACCACGGCCGCAAACCTGGACAGCGTTGACGTCGTGGAAACGGAATACGATACCCACGTGATTCACCTGCAGTTCAACGAACACCTGGATATCCCCCTGACGCATGAACGTGACGCAGTTCTGACGTATTCTGGAACCGACCAGGTGTTCGGCACGGCAGACGATTACACCGTGCCGTTGGACGCCTTCTATCAACGCGACTACTCGCACGTCGAGTCACCGGGGCACCTCCGGTTGATGTCGCGAGGGTATCTGAAACCCGGATCCTATCGTTTGTCTGCAGAACTGGTCGACGAATCAGGAAAGCCGATTGAATTGGACGAGACGCTGACGGTTCAGCCAACCGTGACGCCTTTCGGTGTGTCCGTCACCGACGCAAATTTCCAACCCGGCACGGCTCACCAGCTCGGCTCGTTGCAGCAGATCGAGATGCGTTTTAGTCATCCCGTCGATCCCGACACACTGACGACCGACAACTTTCGCATTCGCTATTCCTTGGATGCTAGCTTTTTCGAATCGGATGACCAATTCCTGGTCGAGTCCGACGGGGCGATTGAGTGGCAGCCGCAGACGTTGACGGCGGTGTTTCGTCCGGCAGCACCTCTCCCCGAAGGTTTTTATTTGGTCGAATTGGACGGGGACGCCACGGGGATTCTCGATACAGCGGGGGAACAGCTTGACGGCGAGTTCTTAGATTCAAACGTTGCCGGATCAGGTGACTGGGCTATCTATGCGGACGTCGCTTCGGGGGATGGTCGTCCTGGCGGCGACTACCGCGCGTTCTTTCAGATCGTTGATCGGACTCCCGGAGCCCCCGATTTGAACCGCGTCGTCCGACACGCCCCGTTGAACGAATCGACCCATGCCGATTCACTGCAATTCCGACTCGAGTTTAGTGAACAAGTCGGCCAGGTCGACGCTTCGGACTTCGTCGTCGTTGGGGGATCGACGGCGCTTGTGACAAACGTCAGCTCCGTACAAAGCACCGGAGAAATCGTATTCGAACTGACGGTGTCGGGTGGTGACCTTCCCGATTTCGACGGCATCGTCGGGATTGACCTCTCCGAGACGCACGACATCCAGGACGTTCTCGGGAACCCACTCAGTGAGGCGTCCCCCGAGATCAACGAAAAGTTTTTCGTTGACAACACCGCTCCAACGTCTGGCCCGGTGGTGACCGATGGCGGACAACACAGTATCGTCCGATCGGTCAGCGTCACGTTTGACTCGCCCGTCACGATTGATGAAGGTGCCTTTGAAGTCCAGACGCTCGACGGCATGGGCGTTTCGATTACATCACAAATCGAAGTGTTGCCGGAGGGAACGCGGGCAACCATCGGGTTCCAGGGGCCCTTGGTCGACGCCTCCGGTTCGCTGTTGGACGGGATCTATCGGCTTGCGATCCGCGATGGCTATGTGCGAGATGCCGCGGGCAATAGCTTCGACGGAGACTTCGATGGCACACCCGGCGGCCGCTACGTCGACGAATTCTTTCGCCTGTTCGGTGACAGCGACGGCGACCGCGATGTCGATGGCCAAGACTACGGACGATTTGGCCTGAGTTTTCTAAAATCGGCTTCCGAAGATGGCTACGACCCTCGTTTCGATTCAGACGACGACGGAGACGTGGACGGCCAAGACTACGGTCGATTCGGATTGAATTTTCTGAAGCGAATTTGAATCGGGGCTTTCGTTCCGCCGTGCATTTCCGGTCTCGGGTATCAGGGGCAGGGCAAAACGATGGGGGCAAAACGATGGGGTGGGAAAACGGTGGCGTGGTACGGAAGGCAGCATGATTCGGGATAAAAAGGGGACGGGATAAAAAGGGGGCGGGGGTTGAATTGGCGTTCTGACGACGAGGAGTGGTGTGAGTTGTTTGGGGTCGGGCTGGTGGCCTAGAATGTCGGACACCTTGCCCCGACCTCGAAGGAAAACTGATGAAAACGAAACCTTGGACGACGCTTCTCAACCCGTTCATCGCGACGCTGTTGCTCGCCGCAGGAACGTCTGCTGGGGCAAAAGAACCCCTGACCGGTGGCGAGCAGGATCCAGTGATGCTGGATCTGGATCCCTACTTGATCGACGCCCTGTACGGCAGTGATCCCAAGGGACAAACCGGACGATTCGGCGCCGAAGGTGCGATGGCGGATCTGTTGACCGAACCCGAGTTCGTCAAGTTGGTCGAAAAACACGACTTGAAACTGTTCAATGGCCCCATGCTCGGCGATCTCAAGCCGACGTCGGCGAAGTTTTGGGTTCGCACCGCGGGGCCGGCACGGGTTCAAATCAACGTCGGGGAACAGACATCTGAAAGCGTGCAGACCGCCGCCGATGACGACTTCACGGCCGTCATGACGGTGACGGGATTGCAACCGTTCACGGACTACGACTATTCGGTCAACGTCGATGGCCGAACGATCCAGTCCGCGGCGTTCCAATTTCGGACGGCGCCGGACACGGGGCAAAAGGTTGACTTCGACGTGACGTTCGGATCGGGGTCACGCTACGTTCCGCCGAACGAATTCGCGTGGCGCAACATGGCCCAATCGCGACCGTTGGCGTACTTGGGGCTTGGCGACAACGTTTACATCGATGTCGTCAATCGCCGCGGTGCCCAACGTTTATTCTACTACCGTCGTTGCCTCAGCCCGGCCTATCGAGAGCTGATTGCCGGCGTTGGCATGTATGCCGTTTGGGACGACCACGACATGGCCATGAATGATTCCTCCGGCGGCGCTGGTCTGGAAGCGGACTGGAAACGCCCCAACTGGAAGGTCTTCACTCAAAACTGGAACAATCCGCATTACGGCGGTGGTCCGGAAATGCCCGGCACCTGGCATTCATTCTCGCTCGGGGACGTCGATTTCTTCATGACCGACGGACGTTTCTACCGCGACAAACGGGACCGAACCATGTTGGGACCGGACCAGAAGCAATGGCTGCTTGATGGACTGGCCCAGGCCAAAGGCAAGTTCAAAGTGATCGCGTCGGGAACCATGTGGTCCGACGGTGCCGACAAAGACGGCAAGGACTCGTGGGCCGGCAGTTGGGCGCGGTCCGAACGCGACGAGATCTTTGACCTGATCAACGATCGCAAGATCGATGGCGTGATTCTGATTTCCGGGGACCGCCACCGTTCGGACATCTGGAAAATTGATCGTCCACGCGGCTATCCGCTGTATGAGTTTGTGTCGGCCAAGGTGACGAACCAACACACGCACCAGACGTTCCCCAACGCCGTCTGGTCCTACAATGAAGGCAACTTTTGGGGGCAACTCCATTTCGACCTGCGCAGCGACGATCCCGTGATGACGTTCAAGTGCATCGACAACAGTGGAGAGATCGTCAAGGAATTTCCGTTGAAACTGAGCGAGTTGAGTCACGATTGAACCGCGGTCGGCGGAATGAGAATGTGTTAGCGGAACGGCGCGAGCGGGCTGTCTATTTTGTGAGCCGCGACGCGTAAGCGGCCGGGCACTGCGACGCTGCCCGAGGCCTGACGGCCAGCGGCTCACCACTGACTCAGCAGATCCCGACTAAAACGACAGCCCGCGAGCCGTCCGGTCGCGCTTCAAAAACACCGTGAAAGACCGGAGGGCTCGCGCCCTGCCGCTAACAAAGAGCAAGACGGTGTGAGCCAATCGGCCGAATCAATCGACAGGCCCGTCCGCAATCAACGAAAGCAGCAATCGCGGATGGTCGGTGTAGATCCGCTGGACGCCGAGTTTGAGCAGGCGTTTCATCGTGTCCGGGTCATTGACCGTCCACGCGCCGACGGCGATCCCGGCCGCTTTGATCTTTTGAACCTTCGCCGACGTGATGCCTGCGTGATGGACCACCAACGCTTCGAATCCGTGTTGCTTTGCGATCGCGATGTCGTCGTCGATGTTCGTCTGCTTGCCCCGATCCCAGAACACGGGGATCGTGGGGGCGAGTCGTTTCACATGGGCCATGTAGTCGAGGTTTCCATCATTGAACCCGACCCAGCGTACGGCGTGCATCTTGTTGACGAGCGCCACGGCGTCTGCGACGCAATCCATTTTGGGCTGTATCGAAACCCGTGTTCGGTATTGCGTCATGACCAACTGCAACACGTCTTTCAACAGCGGAAGACGTTGCGGAGGGCATTCGTCGATGCTCTTGCCGGTTCGTTTGCGAAAGTCGGTGGCCACGTCGATCTTTGAAAGCTGTTCATAGGTCGTTTCAGCGACCACGCGGTCTTGGTCGCCGACACGATTTGTGGTTTGGTCGTGAATGACAACAAGCCGTCCGTCTTGGGTGCGAAGGATGTCCAACTCGATCCAGTCGACTCCGAGATCGATCCCACTCTGGAACGCCGGCATCGTATTCTCGGGAAACCTTCCTGAATTTCCCCGATGCGCCGTCACGCCGTTGTCGAGAAACGGTTCCGTGTGTCCAACGATCTCGTCGCGTTTTTTCTGAAACAACTCCAGCCAACTCAACGTCAGTGCCTCGGGGATCGTCTTTGCCGGACGGATTTCATCCGGCGTCTTTCCCCAATAGAAGCCGATCCAGCCGGTCGCGTGGGGCCGGGATTGATCGATGAACTGTTCCAGTTCGTCGGCGCCACACTTCAACGTGAACGTCTCTTCGATGACGACCGGTTTACCGACCGCCGCAAATCCCTTGACCGTCTCAATCGCTTCGGCCAGCTTGCCCGATTCCGGGTAAATGTGCATGGCGATGAAGTCCAAGTCGTCGGCAATCAGCTCGGGATCGAATCCCGAAGTCATCCCGGGGCGATCCAAACTCCACGGCACCAAGCCGACGGTGACCAGGTGCTGTTTGTCGTGCTGGCGGATCGACGAGACGAGCAGGCGGATCCATTCTCGTGCGACATCCGTCCTGTTTCGATTCTTTCGATCCAGCGCGATGAACTGCACAAAGTGCTTGCCGGCGAAACCTGGTCCCAACCAATCGTCACGTTGTTTGTCGCCTCCA
This sequence comes from Stieleria neptunia, assembly GCF_007754155.1. NCBI lineage: Bacteria > Pseudomonadati > Planctomycetota > Planctomycetia > Pirellulales > Pirellulaceae > Stieleria > Stieleria neptunia. The sequence goes on from NZ_CP037423.1 coordinate 5,924,331, forward strand.
GGCACGACCGGTTCGTTCATCAAGTCGTAGCAGAAGATGGCGGGGCTTGCCGAACACGTCTCGGCGACGGCTCCCCAGAAGACCGCTTGCGCCGACCAACGGTCTTCTTCGCTGAGTCTGTCATACCACTCGGGCACGTCTTGTTTGTGGTAACAGCCCAGCCCGGTCAGGTCGAGGTACAGCCCGGTTTGCTCGGCCAGCTGAATCAGACGAGTGAGTTGGTCGAGCGAATCTTGCCGCGGCTCCGCCGGGCTTTCCATGAACCGGCCGAATTGAAGATGAATGCGGACCACGTTGGCACCGAGCGTTTTCATCTCCACAAAAGCGGATTCTATCGTGGGCCATTGGTCATCCCAGTAATCCTCGAGCAGTTGACCATCGCCTTCGTGGTCGTAATTGAAGCCCCACGGGACAAAGGGAGATCCAGACTCTGCGCGGACGAACCCCGTGCCCTCGTCATTTACCCGGATCCGTTGCAATTCAGCCGCGGCGAGATGGCTGGTGAGAACAAGCAGCAGCGGGAGCACTCGATAAAACATCGGCAGGTTGACCTCGGTTTCGGTTCAGGCATGCGAGTCTATCGGTCGCGATGGAGAACGCAAGCGAATTGACGACGCCAAGAGCGCTGGTGTGCACGCTTTAGCCGCCCTGCCTCGCTGTTCCGCAGCGAGCAGTCATTGCCTGAAGAGACCGGCCAGCTCGATGCGACCGCTTTTTCACGTACGATGGCCCTTCCGGGCCGTCGTCCGCTGGACTCCCGACGACGACCTGGAAAGGACGTCGTACAGCACTCTATCAATCGACGAGATCATTACAACGCGTATTGATAACCGAACACGGCGTTGAATCCTGCACCGTCCACTCCGCTGCCGAGCACACGATAGTACTTGTCGGTGATGTTCTCCAGCGACAACGAGACTTGGTGCTGATTGTCCGTTCCAAAAGTGCGCCCCATGCGGACATTCAACGTCGCGTATCCGGGGGTGCCGCCGGCGATGAATCGAACGTCGCTCAGGTTTGATTCGCTGTAGCGGTCGGCGCGGTCCACCATCCAGGTATACACATCGATGTACGATCGGTGGCAAGGCTCGGTCAGACGCAGCCCGAGGATGCCTTGCATCGGCGGGATGCGTGAAATCGGATCGTCGTTGGTGGTCACCGTCCCGTAGGTGTAGTAGAAGTTGCCGTACAGGGCGAGGTTGCGGTTGATCACGTACTCACCGGCCAGTTCGGTTCCATTGATGTACGCTTCTTGATTGGTCAGAAATCGCGATCCGCCGATCGTTTCGCGGTTGATGAAGCTGTCGAAATCGGTCCAAAACTCCGTCAGCTGCAGTCGCAAACGATCGTCATTGAACTTCAGCCCGACTTCATACGTCTTGCTGTGTTCCGGTTCGACGTCCAGGTTACCGACCAGCGGCGTCGATTGGTTATTTTGCAAGAACGTCTTGTTGGCCGTCAGGTCATCGATCGTGGGTGCCCGAAATCCTTCGTAGTAGCCGCCGACCAGACGCACGTCATCGGTCAGCTTGTACCCCAGGCCGACACTGGCAATCCAGTCTTGATAAGACCGTTCAAAATAGGTCGGGCCGAGGGTGTCAAAATTCGGCGTCGCCGACACGTTCAGGTTCTCGTACCTCAGCGAGGTCGTGGCATCGAGCCGACCGGTCAGCGCCACGTTCCAGGAGGCGTAGACGCCCACGCGATCGGCTTCGGAGTCATTGGGATATTGCGGGTCGGTGACCGTCGACGTTGCGCCGGGCGTATCCGGGTTGTCGATTTGCACACGTTCGGCGTCGATCGATTCGCTGTAGTAGTCGGTTCCGTAGGTCAGTTTGCCGTAATCGTTCATGTCCTTGACGAAGGACAAGGTCGTCCCCCATCCCCAGTCATCGAATTCGCCGATTTCACGACGGGTCACCACGGCGGCGGGGTCGTTGCCGGAATAGCGATCGACGACCGATGCTTCTTTGGTTCGCATCCCGGAGAGCGTGACGGAATACATGTCGGCGAGAACGGCATCTTCGGGCAGCAACCCTTCCAAACGCCCGTACAACAGATCGCGTTGTTGCGGATCGAAGACTGTCGGTCGCTGCGTCGGCACGGTTCCGTCGCTGGCCGGACCGAGCACGAAGGGCAAGAACCGATCGCTACGTTTGAGATCTTCCTGCTCGAAGTGCTGCATTGCGACGGTCAACAGGTGATTCTCCGTCAGCATGCGTTGCAGTTTCAAGTCTCCGGCGAACTGTTGGTAGTCGGTGCCAGGTTGCCGCCCCAAGTCGCCACCGCGATCCAGCCGACCGACGTCCAAGTACGACACGCCTCCGGTGAACCCCGTCGCTCCGTACCAACCGCTGAACCCGGTTCGCGTGTACGAGGACGCTTCGGCCGTGCTGTAAAATTGACTAAAGGAGGGGCTGGCGTAGTCGCCACGCAGCGGATCGGCGCTGCGAGTGACGACATTGATTACGCCGCCGATCGCGTCACTGCCCCAAAGGGCTGATTCGGCGCCGCGGATCACTTCGATGCGATCGATCGAACCGGGGTCGATCGTCGCCGCGTACTGGTTCGGTCCCGGGCGCAAAATGCTGGTGTTCATCCGAATCCCGTCGACCAAAATCAGGATCTGTTGCCCGGTCAAACCACGGATGAATGGTGACAGTTGTCCGTTGCCGGTTTGTTGCAACATCACGCCGACTTCGTTCTGCAACGCTCGATAGACCGTCGATGCTTGGCGGCGATCGAGTTCGTCGCGGTCGACGATTGTTCCCAAACGAGGCGTTTCGAACAAATCCGTCTCGCCGCGGAAGACGCTGTTGAGTCCCGTCGGATTGCTCATCGTGCCACCGAACAGTTGCTCGCTGAGCGACGGAAACGCGGCATTCTGCGGCCCAGCACTCGGTGGTGACGTCGGATCGATCCCGGTCGTTGGTGAATCCTGGCCGGAAAGCGGAGATACATTGTCCGCGGTGTCGGTTGCCGGTGCCTGGTCGGTTGCCGGTGGGCGCACCTCGATTTCCGGCAGAGTGGGCTCTTGGCCTGACGAACGGGTCTGCCAGAGGGCGAGCGCGAGCGTCAATGCGACGGTTGTCTTGTGTTTCACGATGTCGTCTATCCATCTGTGAACCGAATCGCCCCCGTCGCGACAATGCTAGGTCGGCGAATCCGTTCAAACTGATCCATTGGTTGTCATCGGCGTATCCAGTTCAATCGCTTTCAATTGCACCGAGGACGCCGTCAAAGTCAACGTGATGCGAACGATGCGATCCGGTTAGGCAAGACGACGCGGTGGAAAGTCCGCCGGGATCGGCGGGAAATCCACCGCCCGTGTCCGCGGCTGCGGGCCACAGGACACGCGGCGAGCCACGAAAATCGGCCATTCCAGGGCGAATTTGGCATCCAGACGAAGAGAAACGCTCACCGAGGGGGGATTGGCACGTCGTCTGCTAACAGAATTGCGAATGCAGCAATCCAACGACCAACCCGACGATCGAAAGGCCGACCCATCGGCACCCGACTGCCCCACCCCATCGCCGGAAGCTTCACCGTTGATTATCGCCTCGCACGACTTGTTTCGTGGTCGCGTTGAAATCTGGATCGAGCATGGCGAGTTGATGTACCGGCTTCGACGAACTTCCGCGGGAAAGTTATACTTGTGCAAATGAGTTTCCCCGTTCGCCCGACACTGTTTTCCCTGTTCATTCACGCAGTCGGTGCGGCGGTGCTGTGCGCCGTACCGCTGGCGGCGACCGACCGGTTCACGTCGGCGGGCCAACAACGGGTCGTCGCGATCCAGTTGAGCGTCGCCAGCCCGACGGCCCTGGATTTTCCGGTCCAGATTCTGCCACTGCCGACGATCCAACCGCTTGCAGCGATCGATCCATCACCTCCGGATCGATCCGTGGAGACTGCGAATCAGCCGTCGTTTGAGCCCGCCACGACCAGTCGGCTGCCTCCTCCACCGGACACTCCCGAATTTCGTTCCGAAGTCGACGTGACGCTGCATCGCCAATCCCCCGAAGTTGCGAAATTGCCCAGTATTGAAACGGTGGTTTCAGTACGGCCGCCCCGTCGGTCTGCCCGTAAAGTCACGCCGCCGGCGGTTGATGCGATCCCGATCCCCCAACCGGTCGGATTGTCACCCGAGACGCCCGTCGATTTTTCATCGAACCCGCCGCCGCAGTACCCGCTCGACGCCGCCCGCGACCGACTGCAAGGCACGGTGTTGTTGCGGTTGCGAGTCGACGAAGCCGGCAACGTCACTGAAGTCGAAATCATCGAATCAAGCGGCCACGGCTCGCTCGATCGGGCGGCCGTCCAGGCGGTGAAACGATGGAAAGGCCAACCGGCCCGACGCTTCGGCCGCGCGGTCGCGTCCGAAGAAGTCTTGCCGGTGCGTTTCCGTTTGTGATCAGGCGAACCACGGATGATCGCAAGACGACCCGGTAGGTTAAGGACCAATGTCGTTTAGCAACGCACCGAAAATCGGTGGGATAGGCGTCCAGGTTCGTCGAAGCTGAAATGACAGGCTGGAAGCCTATCCCACATTCAGAGATCCGACACTTTTATTCCGCTCGTTGCGAACACGTTCACCCGCAACGTAAGTGGCATCGCGCAAACGCCACCGGCAAGCATTGTGCCAGGCGTCAGGGACGCGGCGCAGACAGAAATTGATTCCGTTAGAGTCAGCCGTTTTCAAAGTCCAGGTCGGCCAGCCGGTGGCGGGGGGGCAATGCCCGCGTTGACGGGATTTCGCATCACGTTCTGAAAGCTGCGCTGAGTTTGCTGTGCGGCGACTGCGGTTTGGGCGACCTGTGTTTGTTGCACGATCATTGTCCGCAGACCCTCCAGTGCGGTTTGCAATTCGGATGGGTTGAGTTCTCCGCTGGCGTCGGCGTCGTAATTCGTGATCATCATCTGCGCCAGTGTTTGCGGGTTGGGCAGGTTTCTCAGCGCGATCGCGGTGGCGTCGGTGGTGGAGCTGTTGGCGATTTGCGGCTGCAAGCCGCCCCCAGCGTTTGGCATCCTGGGAGGCCCCAGGGGACCTTGGCCATCGGCATATTCCAGGACCAAGAGCATCAAGCTTGCAGCCAAAAAGATCGTGTGGCGGTTCATCGTATTCCCCATCGTGTCGGTCGTTGTGAGAATCGGCGGAACGGTGATCGCAACGACACGATGGCCCGTTCCGGACAATGCGCAACGCGCGTCCTGATCCGAAGGGGGCTTTTTCACGCAGACACGTCACGTCGAATCGCTTGAATGCTGTATTTCATTCGGCCGGCATGGGGCGACGGTCGAAAGGCATTCGATGACCGCGACTGCACTTGCGTCCATGTTAAAGTTCGTCACTGCGAGCCAGTTCGGCGCCCGCGTCTTGCATTTCTTTCAGGGCATGTTCGACGTCACCGGGGTTCATTTCGACGCCGCGACAGCCGTCGACCACCAGCGTGACGCGGAAGCCGTCGTTGATCGCATCCAACACCGTTGCCCGCACACAGTAATCGGTGGCCAATCCCATCACGAACACGTGTTGAATGTCGTGACGGCGCAAGTCGTCCGCCAGGCCCGTCGCATGTAGGTGTCCGTTGTCATAGAACGCGCTGTAACTATCGATCTGCCGTTGGGTTCCCTTGCGAACCACATGATCAATTCCATCCTGAGCCAACGATGCCACGAACTCCGCACCCTGCGAATGCTCGATACAGTGATCCGGCCAGGCGACTTGCGGTATTTCATCCAGCAAGAACTGATCTCCAATGGCCAGTCCGGCGTGTTGGCTGGCGAAACTTTGGTGATCGGCCGGGTGCCAGTCCTGTGTCGCAACCACCCAATTGAACTTGGGGATCAACCTGTTGGCCACTTCGATCACTTCCAACCCGCCGGGCACCGCCAGTGCTCCCCCGTCGACGAAATCATTCTGCAAATCAACCAGCAACAACGCTTGGTGATCTTTCGTGGTGCTGTCAGATTTCAAAGTTCACTCCCCGTTTGACCATTTCACGATAACGCTTTGGATTGAATCGATACAGCCGCGCGGCGCGATGCGCCACATCGGCCTCCACCTCATCAAGCTCCTCAAGCACCTCCATGCCAAGGATCTTTTTTCGGAAATTTCGTTTGTCGAGCGACCTGTCCAAAATGATCTCATAGAGTCGCTGCAACTGCCGCAACGTGAACTTTTTAGGTAGCAATTCAAAACCGACCGGTTCGTATCGCAGTTTGTTTTGCAGCCGTTGGTAGGCGGCTTTCAAGATCCGGTCGTGGTCAAATGCCAGGCGCGGGACGTCGTGGACGCCAAACCATGCCGCATCGCGGGCGTCCGTCGACGCGACGACACGGTGTTCCGAAAGACGGACCAACGCATAGTAGGCAACCGTGACGACGCGTTCGCGGGGATCGCGTTCGACGTTACCATAGGTGTAGAGCTGTTCGAGGAAGACTTTTTCGAGCCCCGTTTCTTCCCGCAGCTCGCGTTTGGCGGCATCTTCCAGCGACTCATCGAGATGGACGAAACCACCCGGCAAGGCCCATTTGCCGCGAAAGGGTTCCAAGTCACGTCGAATCAGCAGGACCTTCAACTCGGGTTCATCAAGCCCAAACACAACGCAGTCGACGGTCAACGCAGGCCTTGGATACTTGTAGGTCGACGTCATGTCGCGGTCCCCGTTTTGATGCGTTGCCTGGATTCGAGCACCATTTCAGCCTTCAAGTCATGCAAAGCGTGCTCGAGTCCGACGCGATATCGGTGCGGATGGTCGATCCGCAGAATCGTGCGATCAAATTGCTGCAATTGTTTCAGCGCTCGGCTGCGAATATCGTCCAGTGGGATCGATTCGCCGACAACGTTGCCTTGGCGGATCATCGGTTTGAGTAAGTCTTCGAACGCGACCGTCGCGGCGAACTCCGTTCGATGGGTGGCGTCTTGGAAATCGACGGCGGTGCAAGTCTCGGGAATCGGCTGCAGCTCGTTGTAGATCATGTCGGCGATCGCCATGCCATCGTCGTCCACGTAGCGGCGCACTTGTTGAATCCCCGGAGTCGACGTCTTGATTAATTGTTCGGAGACTTTGATGCGGGGCTGCCACTGCTGGGATTCGTCCTGGATCGCGCCGAGTTTGTAGACGCCACCGAGTGCGGGTTGGTCGTAAGCGGTGGCCAACTTGGTTCCGACGCCCCAGACCGTCACCGCAGCACCTTGAAACTTCAAGCTTTGAATCAGACGTTCGTCCAAGTCGTTGCTGGCGACAATCACCGCATCAGGGAATCCAGCCGCATCAAGAATCTTGCGGGCTTCAATGCTCAACCACGCCAGGTCCCCGGAATCCAGTCGGATGCCGACCATCCGATGCCCCGATTCGCGAAGCCGTCGCCCCACCTCGACCGCATGGCGAACCCCCTGCAACGTGTCGTACGTGTCGACCAGAAAGACGCAGTTGTTCGGCATCGCTTCGGCGTAGGCGGCGAAGGCGTCCGGTTCGCTGTCGAAGGACATCACCCAGCTGTGGGCGTGGGTGCCCTTGACCGGTATCCCGAACCGCTTGCCGGCCAACACATTCGAGGTTGCGGCACAACCGCCGATGAAGGCTGCACGACTGGCCGCCAACCCCCCGTCGATTCCCTGGGCCCGCCGCAAGCCAAATTCAAGCACGGCGTCGCCTTGGGCCGCCATCACGACGCGTGAGGCTTTGGTTGCGATCAAGGACTGGAAATTGATCAGGTTCAACATCGCGGTCTCGATCAACTGACATTGCACGATCGGCCCGCAGACACGCAGCAGCGGCTCATGCGGAAACACGACGGTGCCTTCCGGGATCGCATCCAGATCCAACGTCAGCTCGAGTTCGGCCAGGTACTGCAAGAACTCCGCGTCAAAAAGTGGCCGACCGTCATTGCCGACGAGCGTCCCCAGATATTCGACGTCGGAAGCGTCCAATCGAAACGAACGCAGGAAATCCAGCACCGGTTCCAGGCCCGCGGCAATCGCATAGCCGCCGTGAAACGGGCTGTTGCGAAAGAACAGATGAAACGCGGCGGACTGCTCCGCTTTGCCGCATTTCCAATAGCCATAGGCCATCGTCAACTCGTACAAGTCAGTCAGCAACGCCAGCGAATTCGATGATCGGTTCATGTTCCCTTTCCTCTTAGTGTCAATTATACACTAAGAGGGCGAGGGCGTCACGCTTTTTTGACAAATTCGGATTTCAGTGACATCGCTCCGATCCCGTCGACCTTGCAATCGATGTCATGATCGCCGTCAACGATCCGGATATTTTTGACTTTGGTGCCACCCTTGACGACGCCGCCCCTGAACTTCAAGTCCTTGATGACGATCACGGAATCGCCATTTTCGAGCACGTTGCCGTTTGCATCGCGCGTGGCATCATTGTCCGCCGCGGCAGCCTCCTCGGCCGGCGACCATTCATGGCCACAAGTGGGGCAGACCAGCAGCGGCCCGTCTTCGTAGGTGTATTCGCCGTCGCATTGCGGGCAGTTGGGTAAATCGCTCATCTATGGTTCACCGAGTCGTTCAATGAAATTGGAGCGACGATTATCCCGATTTGTGCCGGCTTGGGAAGCCAAGCCAAGTGAAGCGCATGAAAGCGATGGCTGCGATTCGTGTTCTCTTTGGGACGTAGCCAATATCGCAAATCAGTATCCGCAACGGTTCATGCAACCTTGATAACCGTAGCAAGGGCCTCCACGATCCGTTCTGTGAGGCAGTTGTTAGCGGCAGGGCGCGAGCCCTCCGGTCTTTCACGGCGTTTTAAAACGCGACCGGACGGCTCGCGGGCTGTCGATTGAGTCGGGATCTGCAGAGTCAATGGTGAGCCGCTGGCCGTCAGGCCTCGGGCAGCGTCGCAGTGCCCGGCCGCTTACGCGGCGCGCGGCTCACAAAATCGACAGCCCGCTCGCGCCGTTCCGCTAACAATCCTTCACCGCGTTGCCGGACGACTTCAGCTCGAGGGTTGAGCTTCGGCGCTCCACTCGTTTTTTGCGAAGGGTTTGTCGAGCGGGGTTTCGGCGACGTGATTGGTGTAGTTCGACAGGACCTTGAACGCGGTGCCCACGATCACATCGAGCACCGTTTGCTTGGTGTATCCCGCCTCCAACAGGGCTTCGATCTCGCTGTCTTCGACCCAGCCACGCTTGACGTTGACCGTCTCGGCAAAGACGCGGAGCGCTTCCAGTTTCGGATCGGCAATCGGGGTGCCGTCGCGAAGTGATTCGATCACATCCTCGGGCACCTTCAACCCTTGCATGATCGTCGTGTGCGCTGCCATACAATACGTGCAACCGTTCAGCCGATTGTTGGTCATCGCGATGATCTGACGCTCGGTGTGGGACAGTTCGGTCTTGGTGTCGAAGATCTCTGCGACCGTCCGATAGGCCTCCAGCAGCGCCGGGGATTCGGCCATGACGGCGTGCAGATTGGGCACAAATCCGTACGTCTTTTTACTTTTTTCCAACAGGGGCTTGCTTTCGCCGGCGGTTTCGATCGTGTGAACGGTGAAGTCTGTCATCGTGATTCCTCGTATTGATTTGACCAGTCGGATCAGTTTGGATCTCCTGATGCGTTGTGAATGGTTGATTGGCTTTTCCGTCCGCCAACACGAGATGGAAAAGATGGTGTCGGATCTAACCAGTGGGATAGGCTTCCAGCCTGTCATTGCTGTGTCGACAGGCTGGAAGCCTATCCCACAGAATTTTCGCTTATTACTTAGCGGGGACGCGATCTCGGTGGTGCAACAGGCAGGGGATGTTTGTGTTTGCGTCGTGCCATCATCACGGCAACCGTCAAGATCGCAATCGCGGGATAGGCGAGTCTTGGGAGCTCAAACGAATACGTGCTGCCAACCGGCTGGAGCCGCGATTCTGCCGTCTCGGCAAGTGATGCGATGAGCGCGTCGAGAGCCGCGTCGGACAGGGGAAGCTCCTTTCCGCCGGTGATCAGTTCGAACGAACGATGCAGTTGTAGCATCGATTCCCCTTGCGCGTTGAACCAGTCGTCGGCAGCGATGGAAGGCCCGATCAACAGAAGCTGTTGGTCGAACGCGATCGTTTCGTCTGTTCCACCGAACCAGTGTGTGAACATCGCGTCGGTGACTTCGTCGCTTGGATTCGACGCTTGATCGATCACCGATTGGATCTCTGGGGCAACGGGAAGAGCAAACGTCCACGGGGGAGCGTCATCGTCTTGCAGATCGTCCATTGAGTAAACGCTATTCGACGACGAAGACAACTCGATCAGTCCATCGATTGAGTCGTCGCTCGTGACCGAACGGGCGAGTGAAAGGGAGACAAGTTCCTGCTCACGTGTTTCGATGGCGGAAACCATGGTCAAGTCGAACAATTGTTGTTGGGCAAGTTCGGACTCAGTTTCCGTCTCGGATGTGATCGCATCGTCCACGGTTTCAGTCGATTCGGTTTCCGTGATTGCAACCAACGCTGCGTCCACTGCCGAGCTGGGTGACTGATCGGTCGCATCGGATGCGTCGGACCCCGGCGAGCGTCGTGCTTGCGGGCCGTGTCTCAGTGTCTCCGCGGCGTCCGTCTGTGACGTCAAGTCAGACGATGTGTTCTCCGTCAGATTGGAATTCGTTTCAGGCTGGGTTGGACCGATGAAAGCCTGCAAGCCGACGCGGTTTGCACTTTCAAACGTTCGCACTTCTTGCGTCAAGTCATCGCCGGCATTCTGCCGCGCACTGCTGGAGTCAGCGGCATCGGCAAACAGATCGAAATCAATTTCGTCACTGGCAAACAGATTGGCTGCCAAGAGTGATCGAGATTCGAGATGCTCGATGCGAAGAAAACGAATTTCGTGGGTCTCGTTCATGTCTCGTCTCCCAATGTTTTCGAGTTGTCTTACTGCGTCCGCCTTCGCTATCAAAACAGGAAGGATTTCGAGCGAAACGTCACGAAAAATTGGAGATTTCGAGCGACCGAGTGACCGGCGGTCATTCCGACCGCGGGTCGACTGCTTCAACGACCCTCGGGGGCACAGTTCCAACGCGATCGGCAACCAATCACAATCACAGTGGGCGTTGGGGCCGACCGTTGGCGCGGTTTCCAGGATCGTCGCCGGCGCGGTCGGGACCCTGCGGCGGACGGGCGTTCTTGAGTTGCTCTTCTTGTTCGTCGGTCAAGATCCCGGCGAGACGCTTGTCGACATCGGCTTGCAAGGCGGAGAGCTGGCGCGTTTGTTTGTCGTTCAGGTTCAGCGACCGCGCGATCGGTTCGGGCAGGACTTGGCCGGGTTGCGGGGGCGGGCCTTGGGGACCACCGTCTTGCGGCGGTGCGTTCAGGGCTTGTTGGTTTTGGGGGCCAAAGTTACCACCCTGCGGAGGCGGGCCGCCGCGTCCGAACTGATTGCTGCGACTTTGGCTTTGCAGAACCGCAGTCAGTTCCGCTTTGGTCACAACTCCATCTCGGTTGGCGTCCGCTTGGGTGAACAGCTGAATGATCATTTCAGTCGGGGGGCCACCGCCTCCACGCATGCCACCGGGCCCACCGCGTCCAGGTGGTTGGGCGAACAGGACGCTTGGCGTTGCCGCGATGGCGACGAGGACGGCGAATTGAAAGACACGATTCATGGTTGGGTTCCAAAGAGAGATTGACGAGCCGGGGAAGAGCGAATGGCGTTTGCGAGACAGCCATCCCGGAGGTAATGCGCCATCGGTCGATGACCAGGGCCACGCTTTTCAGAAATCTTTTTCGAATGGATCAGACGCCAAACGATTGAAGAGTTGACGACGGATGTCGAGAGCGGTGTCTCCGCAGCCGATTTGTTTTCCTCTCGACCGCAAACGTATCTGGACGACTTCACGGGGCTGACGATCGACGAAACCGCCGAGGTTCTCGGCGTTTCTCCACGAACCACGAAACGAAACTGGGCCTATGCAAGAGCTTGGTTGCAGCGGGAGATGTGCGTGTAGGGAGCACCAGCGATCCAAAGTGTGACATTTGTGACGAAGAAGCTCACCTAAGAAGTGAGCCGGTACTGATCGCGGTACGCCGCGACGTGTTGGCGATGATCTACTCCCACTTCTTCTGGATGAAAAACGCACAGGTGGTCCCATGGCACGCTTCTGGAATCGCTGGATTGGACGCCAAACTCTTTCTCGTCGTAAGCATCGCATGAAGCGAAAGACACTGCGACGACGACCTCAACCCGAGAACCTGGAAACGCGCCAGCTCCTTGCGGCGAATCTCTTTCACAACGAGGCGATGCCCGAAGACGTCAACCAAGACGGCGTTGTCTCGGCCGTCGATGCCCTGACCATCATCAACCAGATGAGCCGCCAATTGGCAAGCGGTCAAGATCAGGGGGGAGACGCCGGCGGCGACCAACCACGTGAACCAGGCCGCATGACCGACGTGAATAACGACGGTCGTGATTCCGCGCTCGATGCGCTGATGGTGATCAACCGGCTCAGTCGTGAACAGGGACAGTTGGGTGGATCGTCACAGTCTCCCGGAGATAGCCGTGGCGAACCAGACGAACTTCCTACCACGGAAGACCCTGCGACCGACGATTCGACCGATGAAGACCCAATCGCCGCCGAGCAAGCGTCGGATTCCGTGCTGTTTTGGAATGATGTCTTTGGCGAAGTATTGGTCGATAACACGGAAAACCAGAACCCCGGATACGCGTCGCGTTCCAACGCCATTTTGAACTTGGCCATCTTTGATTCCGTTGCGATCGCATCAGGCAATTCCGACGGCACGTTCTATGACTACGACAGTTCCTTGACGAGCACGACGGGCGACGTTTCCGCGGAAGTCGCCGCCACGGCTGCGGCTTACACCGCGCTGAGTGGCCTGTACCCAGACCAACAAGCACAACTCGATGCAGCCCTTGAAGATTGGATCGCGGCCCAGGATTCGCAAATCGATCTTGCGGACAGCTTTGCCCTCGGTGAAGACGTGGCCAACCACATCTTGGCGCTCCGCGTCGACGACGGTTCGGAAGTGGTCGGGGAATACACGTACACCGACGAAGCCGGATATTTCCAACCGGATCCCTACAGCCCCAACGTTCCGGCGTGGGGACCGGATTGGGGTGATCTGGACACCTTCTCCATTTCATCCGTTGACGAATTCTCCCCCGAATCCCCGCCTGATCTGACCAGTGAAGCGTATGCGGAGTCCTACAACGAAGTGTTGGCGCTAGGTTCGGTCGATAGCACGGAGCGGACCGCCGAGCAAACTGAAATCGGCCTGTTCTGGGCCTATGACCGCGAAGGGCTGGGCACTCCGTTCGCGCTGTTCACGGATGTGTTGGAAAGCGTCGCGACTCAGCAAGACAATACGTTTGAAGAAAACGTCGCCCTGTTCGCTCAAGCCTCCGTCGCCATGGCAGACGCGGCGATTGTTGCTTGGGATACAAAATTCAGCGAAGAGTTTTGGCGGCCGGTCACCGCGATCCAACAAGGCGATAGCGATGGCAACCCGCTAACCGAAGGCGATGAAGATTGGACGCCGCTGGGAGGCCCCGAAGACGACGGAGACATTGTCGGATTCACGCCCCAATTCCCGACGTACATCTCCGGCCACGCGACCTTCGGCGGAGCCCTGTTCGGGACACTGCAAGATTTTTATGGAACGGATGACATTTCGTTTGAAGTGACTTCCAGAGAGTTGGAGATTCTGTTGGAAGATCCTGAGTTGCAAGAGGCTTACGGTCTGGACCTCGACGACGCGACGCGCCAATTTGATTCTTTTAGCGAAGCGATGGCAGAGAACGGGCGTAGCCGAGTCTACTTGGGCATTCACTTCGACTTCGATGACCTGGTCGGCCAAGAGGTGGGCCAGGCGATCGCCGCCTCCGTCGCCGCAGACTTCGCGGCACTCAACGAAGCCTCCGGTGCAACCGACGGTACCGATTCATCGGACGCTTCGGATGCATCCTTTGCAATCAGCGGGACGGTCGTCGCCGCCCCGGACTTCGATGACTTTGGGACGATTTCCAGCCAGTTCAGCGACACGAACTTGAGCTTGCTGGCGCAAGATCAAGTGAATCAACGTGGCGATCTGCGGTTGGATCAGCGGTCCGATCAGGCACGTGGTCAGTCCGATGGCGATCGACAAAAGGATGAGGACGCGGGAGTGGAAGGCGTGACCGTGGAGTTGCTCGACAGCGCCGGTGACCTGGTCGCACAAACCACGACCGACAGCCGCGGTCGATACTCGTTTGACTCGATCAGCGATGCGGGAACCTACCAAGTTCAGATCGCCGCATCCGACATGTGGATCGTCCTGGGCGACGACCTGCACGAGGTCGAGCTGTCAGACGTCGACAATCTGATCATGCGGATCAATTTCCAGGTGCAATTGGCCTGACAGGGAAACCAGCGATGAGATGAGCATTGAGCCAGCTCGGGCGAAATCTCGCCAGGGTAAACACAGACGCTTGCAGTGAGCACTTTTGGCATCGGGGGGGAGCGAGAATCCATCGTTTTCTTCGGAAAGGAGCGGAATGCCGCTTCCACCTGGAGACCGATGCGGTGAAACTCAACCGCCCATCGCGTGGCCGATCCGGTCATCGCGGACGCATTCCGAGAGACGCTGCCCCAGAGTTTGCCGTTGATGTTTGACAGGATGAGCGAGACACCGATCCTCGCGACACGGTGCGCTTGGACGCGTCGGTTCGAAATCGCTTCGATCACGTTTCTGTGCTGCGTTGCCACGACGGCGGTTGCAGTCTCGCAAGAACGATTGGTGGATCACTTTCCCCAAGCCGCCGATTCGGGGTGCATGGCGTGTCACGGGGAGATCGAGCCGATTCGAGAAATCGGTTCCGAAATGCTGAACCAAATCATGGCCCGCGGGACAGAACTGGGGGATCCGGCCGGCTGCGTGGTTTGTCACAACGGCGATCCGAAAGAGACCAAGGAGAAAACGATCGCGCACGGGGGCGATGACTTCTTTCCCGATCCCGGCAGCCCCTGGGTGAACGAAGAGACCTGCGGCCAGTGCCACCAGGAACAAGTCGAAATCCAGTGGCAAAGTCTGATGATGACCGAGGCGGGGAAGATCCAGGGAACGTGCTGGTCCTTCGGGGCGCTGACCGGATACGAGCACAAGTACGGCAACTACGCGGTGGAGAACCCCACCGACCCCAAGGCGAGGCTCGGTACCGACGCCTATCGTGCCTACATGGAACGGTTGCGAAAATTGGAACCCAACGTGTTTGTCGATCGGCATGAACCCCTGCCTGACGCGGTCGGCTTCGATCAGCTGGATCAGCTCAGCGATAACCCGGAACGTGCCGCGTTCACCTACATCCGTCAGGAATGCAACCGCTGTCACCACGCGGTGAAGGGACGGTCGCGGCGAGGCGATTTTCGCGGCATGGGATGTTCGTCCTGCCATATTCCCTACAGCAACGAAGGATTCTATGAAGGAAACGACCGTTCGATCCCGACCGATGAGCCGACGCATCCGCTGACCCACCAAATACAGGGAACGCGTGAAGCGACCGTTACCGTCCATGGAACGAGTTACCACGGCTTGGCGGTTGAAACGTGCACGACGTGCCACAATCGCGGCAAACGCGTCGGGGTTTCGTTTCAAGGATTGATGGAAACGCCGTACACGTCGCCGTTCACCGAAACGGGAGCCGGGACACCCGACTTGCACTCCAAGCACTACATCGCGATGGAGCAAGACATTCACTACCAAAAGGGCATGAAGTGCCAGGATTGCCACACTTCGATCGACGTGCACGGTGACGGTTTCCTCAATCCGACGACGCTGGCTGCGGTGCAAATCGAATGCTCCGACTGCCACGGAACGCCGGACAAGTATCCGTGGGAATTGCCGCTCGGTTACATGGATGAATTCGACATGTCACCGGCCGATGGCCAGCCGCGTGGCGTCACCGATCAACAACTGCCGCACACCTGGGCCGGGTCTCAACACGACAAGAAAGACGGATATCTGCTGACCGCCCGCGGCAATCCTTACGAAAACACGGTTCGCGACGGCGACGAAGTGATCGTCTACACCGCCGAAGGAAAGGATCTGCGGCTCAAGCCGTTGAAGAGGTTGGTGGAAGAAAACCAGATCAGCGCGCGAGGTTTGGTGGCGATGCAGGGAGTTGCCAAACACTTGGATCGGATGGAATGCTACACCTGCCACGCAAGCTGGACGCCGCAGTGTTACGGATGTCACGTCAAGGTCGATTACAGTCAGAAAGATCGTTGCCCGGAATGCGATGAGTCACAGACCGGGTTCGACTGGGTCGCCGCCGGTCGCAAACACATGCAGCCCGAATTCCGAACGGCAGACGGTGAAGAGCAGTTTCAGACGGTGATTCCCGGCAAGGTCACCGAGAGCCGCAGCTACCTGCGCTGGGAGGAACCGATGATGGGAATCAACGGCGAAGGTCGCGTGACGCCGCTGGCGCCCGGCTGCCAGCCATCGGTCACGATCATCGGAGCCGACGGCAAAACGATTTTGCAGAATCATATTTTTAAAACGCCGGCCGGTACCGAAGGCAGTGGCGAAGGCGGCCAGTTGGCGATCGACATGAGCCCCACCCAGCCGCACACGATGACCAAAAACGCGCGGAGCTGTGAATCGTGCCACGCGTCAGACAAAGCCCTGGGCCTTGGAATTCCTGGGACAAGGCCGTGGAACGAAACGCATGTTGCAGATCTCGAAACGAGCGACGGCACGGTGTTGTCCGAGCGGGCGAAACCGCAACAACCCGCGATCGAGAATCTGGATCATGACTGGTCGCAGATTGTCGACCGCGACGGAAACCAACTCGCCACGGTGGGCCACCACTGGAAACTCTCGCGCGCCCTGAACAAGCAAGAAATCGAGCACATCCAGCGGGAAGGCACCTGCATCGCCTGCCACCAAGAGATACCCGCCAACTCCGCCGCCATCAACCTTCTGCATCACATCGCCAAGTACACCGGGCAGCTTCCCAAAACCAACGAGCAGCACGCAGGGCTGATCCACAAAATCGTCCTCATGTCCGCTTGGGGGCAGGTCGCCGGTGTGGGAGGAGGATTACTCGTGGGCCTTGCCGGCGTCATCTGGTGGCGTAGAAGACGCCGCTGATCCACCCAAACCCCTGCCCTCTTCGATTGCCGGCGGCAGAGCCGACGGACAATCGAAAGGGGGGCGTGCAGTTTTAAAGTCACCCTCCTGGCAGGAGGGTCGAGCGAAGCGAGGGGAGGTCGAAAGGTGAATCGCGGCGTTCACTTCACTCTTGATGGGCGATCTCAAGCAACAACGCAAACCCTCTCCTCGCTACGCTCGACTCTCCCAGGGGGAGAGTGACGAACACCTTATCGTCTCAACGAATTAAGATCTGCTCGACCTCAAAGTTCTTTCCCTGGGGTGGCGGTCACTCCGCTGCGCTCGTTCCCTGACCCCAGGCTATGTTGTGGATGCCCTTTGGGCAAACGCTGCGAAACACTGGCGTTTCAGTTACTGCGACTGAAGCACCATCTCGACCGGCTCGGTTTGGCCGTCGGCAATGTCGACCTTCAGGCCGCTGGTGTAGTAATCGGCATAGCGACGGGGAACGGTGTTTCCGTGCGAATGGGCTTCTTTGGCCAGATCTTCGGTCAACACGATTTGCACCACGACAACCTCGTACGATCCCGGCGGCAGACCGATCTCCCCGTCTTGATTCGCAGGCTGGAATGCCCCCTCGGGCGTGATGCGACTGGCAAAACGTTCTTTGTCCGTCAGTCTTCGAAACTCGATGCTGCCCGCTGAAACAGGGGTGCCATCGTCAAATCGGACCACCCCGGATGTCGGACCGACGGTGTTGCCACAGCCCACGCACATGACAACGTACAGGGCTGCCACCACAAACAGGCCGGCTCTGGTCATGACGCTGCTCACGGGGCCAACTCGACGACGCGGGCATCGCGTCGATTCGCCAACGCCCCGAGGACTTTGGTGTCGGTATCGGGGCTGTAGAATCGAACGCTCCCGTCAACGAGGGCAAAATGAACTCCGCCGGGGTGCCAGCTTCCAAAGGAGAACATGTCTGCCAGCACATCGTTGGGACCGTTTGCCAGCCGCAGTCCCGGGCCGGCCAGGCGACAGGAGGCGGGCAGATGATCCCCGTCGTAGGCGGGCGAGTCGAATGGAAACTGTTCCAGTTGGGTGATCGGGACGAACTTTTCACCAAACAGAAATGTGTTGGACGTTCCGTCGCTGACCGATGCCATGCGGATCCGATCGGACGGGCTGATCGCATCGCCCTCTTTACAGTTGGGGCGAACACTGATGATGACTCCGGTGCCGTTGCCGCCGAAATAGAAATCGGTGGGTTCGCCGGTCGCGCCAGGGCTCAAGTCGCCATGGTTTCCGGCATAGTCGCAAAGCGCTCCGGGGACGTCGAGTGAGACATCGACTGGACGTGGCGGCAGGGGGCAACCGCAAGGCAAGCGACCGCCGCCGCCCGTCACGGTGGTTCGCAGACTGCGCGTGCCGACGGGGCTCGTGCCACTGCGTCGCGACGGACAAAGGAAAATGTCTGGAACGACGGTGCGAACGTCTTCGTCGTGCTGGTGCCACGGCTTGGAAAAATCCCACTGATCTGCCAGGGCAACTTGTTCAATGAACGGCATCACCCGGGCCAGCCAGGTGGGCGTTTCCAGCCCACATTGATCGGACGGACTGGCGTCCGGACGCGACTCGTAGCGTGCCGGCGGAAAATACTTAAACGTATCGTGGTGCATTTGCGTCGCGAGGGCCAATTGCCGCACGCGATTGGAACAATCGACGCGTCTTGCCGCTTCCCGCGCAGCCTGCACCCCGGGCAGCAACAAGGCAACCAAGATTCCAATGATTCCGATGACCACCAGCAACTCGATCAGCGTAAAACCGACCCGCGAGACTGACGTTTTCATTCATTTCCTCCAGAGCTTCACTGATTGAAGAGATCCGGTCCGACCGCCGAGGAGTATAGTCCGTCGGTGGCGTTCGTGCCCCTTTTTACGCTCGAAAAAGCACTAGGTGGGGCCGCGAAAGCTTGCGACCCAACGCGAATTGGTGGCAAAGATTCCCTGAATCACGGCCTTGACCTCCTCCGGCTCGTAGGGGTCGTGTTCCAGTTCGTGCTCGAGCAGTTCCAGCTTCTTGCGGATCAGATACCCCTGCATGCTCTGGTAACGCCGTAATTCTCCGTGTCGCAGGAAGGCTCCCACCTCTAAACGTCGGCTCCATTCTTCCCAAACCGGCAGCCAGAACAGAGCGTGATCCTTGTTACCGCTGTTTGCAGCCGACAAGCACTCCGCGCGGGCCAAGGCAATTTCTTCCAAGCATTCCTCCGGCGGCGGGTAGTAGGCGTAGCAGGCAACGACACTCAGTGCCACCAAACCGGCCAACAGGGTGGCGCCCATCACGCCTCTCGGAACGATGACGTCAAATCCTCGCGGTCCGTTTACTTCGGCCGTTTCCGGTTTCTCAAGCGCCAATCGCGACTCGTCGATCGCCAACGCCCGCAGGATCATTCCGAGGATCGCAAAGCCGGCGAGCACCGCCATCGAGATCCATCCCGCAAGGTCGGCCTGTTTCGAGATCACTTCGTCGCACGCGGCCCACAGATTCGGCGGAAACGATGGCAGTGGATTGGCATAGATGTCGAACGCATGGGTATGGCCAGCCGGTTGCACGCCCGGCGGCACAAGCGGTTTGTTGATGCCGTACGAAATGCCGACGACAATCAACACTAATCCGGCCAGCCACGAGGCCGACGCCTTCCATCCATAATGTCTGCCAAACCAAAACGGTGTGGCAAGATTCATCCCGGTTCCAAGAATCAGCAACGTGAAGGCCGCGCCGGGGGAGTTGGCATGTTGAAACATCATGCCCAATTGACTCATCGCCAACATCGGCGTCGCGTAGACCGGCACCGCGACCCCTAACATCGTCAGTGGTGCCATCGGGTCATCGCGCTCAACACTGTGTTGCATCGCGCCGTACGGCAAGACAGCTGCCAAGACGGCAAGCCCCGAGAGCGCAAGCAGCGCTTGCGCCAGCGGCACCCCCGATGCGTCGCGCGCCATGTAAACCACCGTTGCCGCCAAACGACGCGTGCCAATCAATCCGGAATCCGTCTCCTGTCGGTCGCAATCAGCCGTCTGCTGCCGACGTCGATCCAAGCAATCCCACAAGCACCCCAGCGCGGTCACGATGATCAATGAACCGACGGCAAACATGATGATGACCAGCGGTCGACTCAATGTCAGCCCGTACAGCAACGACAACGGATTGAACAGCGGAGCTGACAGGGCGAACGCCGACATCGCACCCGGTTTGACACCCGAACGCCGCATTTGGATCAAGATCGGCAACACACCGATGGAACAGACCGGCAACAGCATGCCGACCAACCAGGATTGGGGCAGGCTTCGTAGCGAATCGCCACCGAACAGCCGGCGTGTTCCATCACGCCCCAGGTAGTAACGGAGAATCGCGGCGATCAACAAGCCGACCACCAACGTCGGGGCGGCGGCGAGCAAACCTTGAGCGATGCGGAGCAGTCCGCCGACAAGCATGACTGGTGCTGAATTCATTGCGATGCCCCTTTCCGTGAAGGGAATTGATCTGGAATCTTGGAGAGTGACTGGTCGATCTGTTCACACAAGGCGAATGTTTGCCTGCGATTGGACTCGGTCAACGCATTGCCGGCGGCGCGCAGATTCGCGGCCAGCGACTCCGCGGCGTGATCGAGCGGTATCCAATCCTGTTCGGACAGATTCGTGTCGGCGGCGATCTCTGGCACCCAGCTGACAATCTCTGCGACTTCGTCCGCCAGCTGTTGTGCCTGGTCGGGGTTTTCTTCGAGCGCCGTTACGATCGCATCGAGCCTTGCACGGAGTTTTGCCGACGCGTCCGCCAGATCGCTCGGCCAATGCTCGGCCATCTCGTGGTCGTGTTCAAAATGAGACGTCTTGGGCGATGCCGGTTCGCCGACACAGCCGACGACGCCGAGCAACAGCGTCATGGTAAGCGCTCGCAAATCCGGCCACCGGGAGAGCGAATCCCCAGTAGAGCTAAGGCATTGAAGGTTGATGCGTCGCGTCGTCACGGGGGACTTTCGGGCAATGATCATCACTTGTACTCCGGAGCGGGAACCGAATTCATGATCCGATCGATCACGTTGTCCACGGTTTCACCACGTGTGAGCAAGCGGACCGACAACACCGGATGGGCCACCTCGGCGACATCGGTCGGCGTGACGAAATCGCGTCCTTTCAACATCGCCCAAGCCTGCGAGACCGCTTGCCAGCTCATCATGCCTCGTGGACTGACCCCCAACTCGACCGCGTCGTCGTCGCGGCTGGCTTCGACCAGGTCGATCAGGTAGTCGGCAACGCGTCGATGCACACTCACCGATTGCGCTCTCTGCTGCAAAAGTTGCAGATCGGTCAACGACAGGGGCGATGAAGGTTTGGCATCGTCGTTGATATCCGTCCGATCGCGAACCTCCCGCTGCAGAATGCGACGCTGGGCTTCGCGATCGGGATAGCCGATCCGCAGTTTGATCGCGAATCGGTCGAGCTGGGCTTCGGGCAACGGGTACGCGCCGTGAGAGTCGATGGGATTTTGGGTGGCGATCACAAAAAACGTCGCCGACAAGGGATGGGGTTTCCCGTCGATGGTGACTTGTCGCTCGGCCATCGCTTCCAACAGCGCGCTTTGCGTTCGCGGCGTCGTCCGGTTCAATTCGTCGGCCAACAGCACGTCGGCGAAGACCGGACCGGGTCGGAATTCAAACTCGCGGGTCTTCTGGTTGAACAGACTGAACCCCGTGATGTCGGCGGGCATCAGATCGGGGGTGCACTGGACGCGCGCCAACCGCCCGTGAATCCCCTCCGCGATCGCTTTGGCCAGCGTCGTTTTTCCCGTGCCTGGTAAATCATCCAGCAACAAGTGCCCGCGTGAGAGCAGGCATGCGATGACCAAATCGATTTGTTCGGTTTTGCCCAGTAACACTCCACGAAGATAGTCTCGCAGAGATTGAAGGTCGGATGACGAATTGGAATCAGCAGATTCCTCGGGCGAAATGGTTCCGGCGGTCAAATTCATGACGTCGCCTCCTTGGTAAGAGCGTTGATCGTGCGGACGCGAAGCAAGTCGACCAGGGCGGTCGCGTCACGTTTGGAAGGTGGATTGCCGGCGCCGAAGAACAAGACGTCGGCGGCATCCGAAAATTGTCGGGCTGCGCTGGCGAGCGTTGCGTCGGCGTGGGTGAGTTGTTCCAGCCAGGCTCGCTGAGATTTTCCGATCGGGCGACGTTGGCCGGCCAGACGTGCGCGCGTTTCGATGATTCGGATTGCCAACCGAAGCCGGCGACGTGGCCGCAGCCAACGTGCCTGACTCCAGGCGGCTGCGAGTAGCCAATCGATCCAAACACAACGCGTCAGGTAAACGCAAACCAATGCCACGGCCCCGCCGACGATGATGGGCCAAGATGCGGCAGCAAACCGGCGTGCGAGCAAGGTCCAAGATGGCTTGTAGTGCGGTTGTCGGAATCCCGGCGTCGGTTCAATCTCAAACCAACGCCCATCCTGCAGTTGTACTTCGGCCCACACGTGGACGTCTTGCGGAAGCACCGAGGCGTGGCCGGCGGTGATGTCGAATGCATCGGGACGAACATAAAAACCGGTGACCAACCGCGAGGACAAGCCGATCTGACGCGCCATCAGTGCCGCCGTCGTGGCAAACAGGTGGTCGCCGCCACGGCGGGATTGCAGAAATTCCGTCAGCGAACTTGCGGCCGCGTCACCATCGCGGGTGAACGTGAATTCGGTGCGCAGATGGTTGACGATGGACTGTAACTTGTCGAACGAGACGGTTTGGTCTGCGACAATTCGATCTGACAACTCGCCGATCCCCGGATGCTGTGGCTGCGGCCGAACCCGCTCCTTTAGTCCTGCACGAATTGCGTCTTCGGTTAAATTGATGCTGGCCGCGTGCACGACCGTCAGTGGCGGAACCTTTTCGCGTCCCGGCATAAAAAAGCAGCCGTCGGGTGTGATGCCAAAAAAGTCTTGCCGATCGATCTGTTTGATATGCACGCCGGCGGTCATCATCGGTACCGGCAGTCGCGGCGAGTCGAGCCGAATGATTTTGAGGAGCCCGACCGACGTTGCGTCCGGGGCACCCGACAGCGCGGCGCGCCCGAGCGGATCAAAGAACCATGTTGTATCGTTGATGTCGACTCGATTGAGCGACATGTTGTTCCAGTCCGCTGACTGCGACCAGTCACGCCCGTCAAAGGTGTCGTAGCGGTGCATCGCCAAACGGATGCCGGTTGGGCCATCCCATTGCACGACGCTTGCCTCTTTGGCGTCCTTGAAACGGACGTGCTTTTTCGGTCTTGTCCGCTCGGTCGAAAACGTCCCGCCACCTTGCTCACTTTTTGCGTTCCGCTGGTGCGACGGGATGAAGTTTTCGTTTCCCATCGCCTGGGCACGTTCCGACTTGTTGTTTTTCTTCTTCGGTTCGCCGATCATGTCATTGAACATGTCGAACAGTGTCGGCTCGGTCGATTCCAAGAACAGGTCCGAGTCGACGGCACCGAAGGATTCGGCATGATCTTTGGCGGCAATCGCGGCGTCGCCGGTTCCAACCCCGCTGCGTGCGGCTGGGTCGGACCATTGACTGCCGCCACTGGTGGGCATCAGACCGATCTCCAGTCGCCCCGATGACGTCAGACGATCCTTGACCGCATAGCCACCGGCAGCCAGCACCAGCATCGCGGCAAGCAGGATACCCGGCCGCAACGACCAATTCCGCTGAACTGAATCGGGCATCGCCAGATCAAGGCGTTCCCAATGGTTGGCGATCAAATGCCAGACGCAGCCGAGCATCCAGATCAACGGCACCACCGCGGCGTACCGGTTGTCCGATATCGCGGCGCAAAACAGCACCAAAAAGCCGCTCAGAACGAGCGACAAACCTCGAACGCGATTGGTCGTCGCCGCGGACGCCATGGCAAGAGCGATGGCACCGACGGTCGCAAGCGTTGACATCTCAAAAGCGATCGGCGAACCGAACGCGCGGGCAGCGATGGCAAACACGATCGGTGTGAAAACGAGTACCGCCGTCGTGGAACCCGCCAATCGACAAGTCCTGGTGAACTCGCCGACCACGAAAGCGATGCACAGCGTTCCCAGTTCCGCCAGAAACCAATACCGAGACTCCACACCAATGCGAAGTGCCGTCACCGCGACGATTGCTAACGCTGCTAATCCAAGCGTCTCGATGCGTCTACGCGACCAGGTTGGCATCACGCACCTCTGTCCAAAACGCAAACAGTTGGGACGTCAGGTCATGATCGCGACGAATCACTCGATGCGAATGGCCGCTCATCAACCGCGGATTCACGCTGGGATCGGCGACGCAAACCGCAATGTCGCCACGATGGTCCGAAGCGATCGTGATCGAAGCATGCTGTCGAGACGGATTCGGATAGCATGGGTCGCCAGCACCTTCCGGCGGCACGTCTGCCAGCGCATCCATCATCTGCACCCATCCTTCCCAGCCTCGTCGAACGTGAAAGCAACGCTGTCCAAGATGCACCCGTAACGGAACCGCTGACCGATGCAAGTTGGCCAGCACACTGGCAGCGACTCGAATGCGATCGGCCAATGGATCACGATTGGAGGACCCTGCTACGTCGACGGTCACTTCCACACTCGGGCACTGCGGGCCACTTCGTTCGGTCACCACCAACGCGCCCGACCGCGCCGTGGCGACCCAATTGACTTGTCGCAAACAATCCCCGTGACGGTATTCCCGCACGCCGATGAAATCGCCTGTTCGACCCGTTCGGTTGCCTTCCCCGGATTCCGCGGCTCGCCGACCCGTCATCGCGGTCTGCCCCGCAATCGGAAACACTTTGGGCCAGACGGTGACCGATGCGACGTCTTGCATCTTGCGTTTGGCCGTCCAAATCCCGAAGGGAAACGAACACGTCAATATCGCATCGCCGTCGGGATAGCGGCCGCGCAATACGGGCTGGACCGAAAAACGATAATTCGAAATGGCCCAGGCACGAACGAAGGCCAGCGCGACGGTGGGAGTGGCGGCGTGGTCGCTCTGTTCACGCTTGCGATCCAAAAAGCCCTCGACCGCCAATCCCCAGACGGGAAGCGGCAACCGGTTTCGCACGGCCAGCTGCAATTCGCATCGATCGCCTTCATGAACCTGTACGCTACTAGACGTCACGCGGCAGTTCACCGCACGAACCGCAACGGCCGGCCATACCATCCCGACGGCGATTACCGATGCGAGTGATGCGGCCAGCGTCCAGCCGATCGGCGCCAGATAAAGACCGACGATCACGCTCACGACGGTGCCCAGCACGAACCAACCGACGGGTTCTTTCAGCCAATAAACGAAACGATTGGCCCACGGGCAAAAGTCGGTTGTCAACAATCGTGACCACCAACCCCGCTCCGACGGCCCAGCATGGACCATAGCCATGGAGACATACCTAGGATGAAAGAGGACTGAATCGAGACTGAATCTATGTCTTGTTGAAAGTACAGGCCACGTCTGCACCAAGGTCCGCCTTGTTGCAGCGCTGCAACGAATCACGCGCGCCGGCGTGTAACTCTCATTCGCTCGCCGCCGCGACAACGGTGATCAAAAGGGCTTCGTACGGAACGCACGCATTGCACGACACGGTTTGGTCGGACCGGGCGCCGTAAAATGACGCGCGCCCGCACGAAGCTGGCTTGGTTGACTCATTGATTCGCAACGCTCCCGGATCGGTGCAAACCGACTAACAGGGCCAACAGGCCGGATCAGGTCTCGATACTGAATCGGCGCAGCGGTAGCCGGCACGTTTCCTATTCGAACTGCATTCCGGGTGTGGGACGCGAACGAGACGTCTAGAGAATTGCTTCGCAGGGGGGACCACGCAGCGGTGGCATGAAAACGAAGCGGGCGACGTCGACGTTGGACCGAGAGCGGCCAGGCATCGGGTGCACGGCATCACAGACGACCAACGCGGTGACGCCGGCAATCGAACCGCAAGGAGCAGCCAGCGATTGGCAGACCGCACACGAATCGGAATCGTGTGCGGGCACGGATTCATTCGGCCGCTCGCTTTCCGAAGCGTCGTTCGATGCCGTCTCGCAATGATGCAAATGACAGCTACAAGAATGCCCCGTCGGCGTCTCGACGGCAGCGTGATGGCCATCGCAGGTGGCAACATGCAACCAGCCCGGTGCGTGCCCGAGAGCGAGCACAACGCACAGAATGATCGTCGAAAGAGACCGGACCCGCGAAGCCATCAAAGACAATTGGATTTGTGTTTATCGTTTAGACAGCGGTCCGACCAAAGACTCTCTGCAATACGGTGACGCGAACACGCCGGTTCGTCAAGTTTAAAAAAAAGATTGTCACGCTCAGCAGGAGCCGCCACCTTCGGGCGAAGCAGCCAATCGCGACATCATCCCTACCGTTTGCGATACAATGCCGCCGTACCGACGCAACATTCAGAGGTAACAGCGAAATGGTCCGGCGGATTCTGTTCGTTTCAATGGTGATCGTGGCCTCGTTGTCCGTTTGTAATCAAACGCGACTGTTTGCGCAGGATGGCAAGCACAACGTCCCACTCTCTGCGGCTTCCACCGACCAGTGGAAAATTCGCTGGGATCGGTCCGACGATTTTGATGGCGATGACGTTGATTGGCGAAAATGGAACAAGTCGCCCGAGAATTTTGGCGCCTGGGTCTGGGACAACGAGAGCAATGTCGCGGTGTCAAACGGGATTCTCCAGATCACGATGCGACGGCTGCCGACACCCGTCGTCAAGGGACGCCGACCGCCAACGCCGTATACATCCGGCATGTTGAAGTCGCATGTCACAGGAACCTATGGATACTACGAGGCACGTGTCAAAGCGGCTGCACTGTTTCCCGGCGTGTGTCCCTCCTTTTGGCTGTACAGTAAGATCGACGATTCGATCGTTGCCGTGGGGGAAACCCGATACAGCGAAGTCGACATCGTCGAGCTAACGCAGCGAGGCGATCGTGTTCCAGGCAACGAACGCATTGCGGACTGCAACTTGCACGCGATTTTATCCAACGGCAAACCGGGGATCGGCGGCCGCGATTGGCGTCGACCAAACGATCAATGCTACAAGGACGCGCAAGCCAATGAGCTGCGACTACCGTTTGATCCGCGCGACGACTTTCATACCTACGGCTGCGAAGTGACTCCAGAGACGGTTACCTGGTTCATTGACGGCAAAGCGATCGGCCAGAAACCAAATCGTTACTGGCACCGCGAGATGAACGTCGCCCTTTCACTCGGGCTCCGTCCGCCCTATTCGACGTACACGGTCAAGGGCTTCGTCCCCTCGGATGTCGAAGTCGACGATGAGTTCCCCACCACGATGGAAGTCGATTACGTTCGTGTCTGGGAACGTGTGAAGTAGCGATTTCTGGTGCCAGATGATGGACAAAGCGATTCATGGAGAAGACGAGTCGCTGGTTTCGACGGCCTGGAAAGGCCGTCGTACTTTCTCGAACCTCCAGCGCGTTCGGCTCACACGATTACACCGCAACTTTTCTGCTGACAGGCTTCAACCGTCCGATTGGCGATCTGGTCCTAACCGGACGACTCCGGTTTGTCGCAGCAACCGCACAGGCAACCGTAGCGCCGATTGAGCAGGTGGGCGATCACGAGCACGATTCCGCCCAGGGGCGTCATCCATGGGACGATTCGTGCGACCCACGGGGACTGAATCGGCAAGGCGGCGACGTTGACACCGGCAAGCACAGGTTTCGGCCCGACCGCAGCGGTTTCGCTCGCACAGTGGGGACAGCAGTCGTCGGTGCACACTTCTGTGGTGGCGGAATCAAGTACCTTACCCGACTCGTCGAGCGTGCCCGCGGGGATCGATGCCGCACCGCTCTCGCATGCGGCGCAGCACTCTCCGGCGAAACCAAACGCCGCGATTGAAATCACCATCAAGCCGACACTGCCGATGATCACCGGGGTCAAGCGTCCGTGTTGACGCAGCCCTGGAATGAAAGCGGTCAGTGCGATGGCAAAGCAACCGCCGGCCATCCATTTGTGGAACGCCTCGTCGGCCAAGAAACTCAGTCCGAGAGCGGGCAAATAAGCGATCACCAGCGGCATCGCGGCACAATGAATCGCACACCCGATCGACGCGACCATTCCGGCCCAGTCGCTCCAGCCCGATCGAACGCTTTGCTCGGTCGGCCCCGCCGAGATGACTTCGATCACAGATAACTCGCGGCTCACTGGTAATCCTCTCTAAAATCAATTTTTCCGTATTCACGGCAGTTTCCCCCGCCAGCGAAGGAACCGCAACCATCGCAGGTCTCATCCGAGTGGCGCATCGATGACGAAAATCACCACGTCACACCGTGCGGTTACCTCGACTTGCGAAAAACTAACGCACCTGCAACCGGTTTGCAAGTGCCAGTCGGCTTGGTTTTTTGTCGGGATTGAAGAAATCGCCAAAGACGATGTTTTCAGGGGAAAGGTTTGGTTTCAACGCGATCTCCGTAGGCTTCTCCGTTGCATCGCAGCCAAATGCTTAGGCATCAAGCTGCAGCGGAAGTCGTCAAGACTTTCGGTGGTTCACCATTGATTCAGCAGATTTCGATAAATCAACAAGCCGTCGACGAGTTCCGCGACAACTGCACGCCATCGTTTGCAAGGTTCAGATCGACGTGTTCAGTCGCCAACATCGCTTGCAGACTGGCAACCAAAGGCATTCTTTTCTCAAGCGTTTCGATGCGGTGGGCGTGCTTGCGCCGGGCACGTCGATCTTGCTTGGCCAGCTTCTTGCGACGCAGTGAATGACGAAGTGCGTGAAACATATAGACAACCTTGGTGATGACGCTTCGTTGATGGAACAGCGGTTGAGAACAGAAAGCTCGCTGCGGGCGTTTGCCCACGGCCCTAGACGCGGGTGCGCAGGGAATGCAGGTGCATATCAAGCGCGATTGTAAGGTGGCGGTTAAGTACGTCAATCCGACATGCAAGGGAATTGCATCTGGGGGTCGGAAAAAGAAATGCCGGCTCGCGCTCGTAGTCCGGCGCTACTCTTTTTGGGTAGTGGATCTTGTTTAATATCTTTCTGCTCGAGATCTTCCGGAAGATCCACCACGCCATGTCACGGTGCAGACTTCAGCAGCTGGCGGAAGGGCCTGTTGACAAGGCGTTTTCGCGACAACTTGCTTCGTGCCAATCGACGCTCACCCCATCATTCTGCCCCGAATCATTCTGCCATCCCCCCCTTGATTTGTGCCGGGTACCACAGACCGCACCCGCCCCAACCCCACGGCCAGTCGGTGACTTATTGCTTTTCCATGATTTGCGTCGAATAAATCTCAACTGCCGTCAACCAACCGCTTTCGGTCGCTGCCTCGCGATAGGTGAATTGCCAATCGCCAACTTGACCAATGTGGCTGGCGCCGCGCTCGACGGTCAACCGCGGTGCGTTGTCCGCTGGCACTTCACTGGCCCCCGATAAACTGGCCGCTACTAGGTTGGCGAGCGCCGAGTCGGGGAACGGCGTCCCTACCGGTCGCTTTCCGCGTCTCGATCGATGTGCCGTCCTCGATGCTCGATCGACCGGCAGCGGCAATGGCTTCGAGCTTACGATCAGACACAGCGACGAAGCCCCCGCTGACTCTGTCCCACCAATCACCTCGCAATCCTTCGGAAATGATACCGACAGGACCTGCTCAAGTCGTTCAAGCGTCGGCGGTGGTAATGGATCCGAGTCGCAACCGGGCAACATCAGCAGCGTCGCGCCCCACACGAACGCCACAACAATCCGTTTGTCCTTCATTCCAGATTCGCGAGAACCTCGCCCCCATTGCCGCTGCCCATCGCCCACCAGAGCTGCAAATCAGTTGATTCCGAGCGAAAGCTGACACTCCCGTCGGCCATCATCACATGCACACCGCCGACATGGTAGCTTCCCGGCGTGACCAAGTTGTTCCCGATGCTTTCACCTCCATAGGTATGACAGTTTCGATCACCAATCGGCATGACGTGCATGTAGGTATTGGCTGCAAACGTCCAGCCACTGATCCAGGAATGCCCATGCTTCTCCACGAAACTCGGATCGCCGTGGGTCACGGAGCCACAATAGGGAACCCAGCGATCAAGTGACCGTGCACGAATGGAGCTTCCGCAGAAGGACTGCATGTTCTCATCGACCTCTCCGGAGACGTAGCTGCCACCGAATGGACTCTGCACGACAAAGATCACGCTGATTTTCCGTTCCGCAATCGCGGCGGTGTTGGACAGTCCATCGGTGATATCTCGAAACTTGACCTTGGGGACGTGCCAAGCGTGTGGCTGTGATGGATTGAACAACCCAAAGACACCGTTTTGCCGTTCCAGTGGTGGACGACTATCCCCGGGCCAGGACGAGAGTATCGGCCAGCCCACATTGGCGGCATAGCTTCCGGGGGCAAGCTGCTCGCCGTCGTCGTGAACCTGCACCACACCCGCTGGATCCGATGGACAAAGGTACGTGTCGACGAGTGTTCTGGCGGCCTCCGCATTGGGATGATCCGGAGCGATGTCGTAGTCGAGGTAGTCGCTGCTATGGGTGTAATTGCAGTGGTTCGAAAGCGACCGGTTGAAGTCAATCTTGTCGTACAGATTGCCTTGTTCAACGAACGGCAACACCATTGCAAGCCAGCTGTAGAACCCACTGCCACAGTTGCCGGCGGACGAGTCAGGACCGGTCGTCGTTGTTGGAATGCAGCGATGCATGCCATGGTAATTGTGAACGGCGATACCGATCTGCTTCATGTTGTTGCTGCACTGAGTCCGCCGCGCCGCCTCGCGCGCCGTCTGAACGGCGGGCAACAGCAATGCGACCAGGATGCCGATGATGGCGATCACGACGAGCAACTCGAGCAACGTGAAAGCGCTGCGTGATGCACGCAAAGGGTGAGAGTTCATCTCAATAGTCCTTGTTCCGTTGGTGGGCACGTACTTAGCGACGACGGCGCCGCACGAGGAAGCCGGTCGTGACGAATGCGATTGCAGCGAAGCTGCTCGGCTCGGGGATTGCGGTCACATTCCCGACGACAAATCGGAACGTCTCCGTGTCGCTGACGAATCCACCTGGCAAGCTTCCGTTGTACGCGGTCGCAGTGAGTTCGATGTCATAGACACCTTGTTGCGTGAAGCCCCAGTTGTAGTGGTCGTGGCTTCCGACACTCGGGAGCGACAACGTATCGCCGGGGCCACCGATGATCCCGTCGCTGGTTTGCATGAACACGGACGGTGCAAACCCGCCTTGCCACAAGGCAAACTGACCGGGACCTGAAAACCCTGTCATTTCAAAACTCGCCGACGTAAACGGTGCCTCAAGCTCCTCGGTCGCAATCCCGAGAAATGGCATCCCTGCGGTGTTGCTTTGAGGCAAGATCCAGACAGGGTCACCCGTGTTCAAACCCAAAAAGGAAATGGGACCGGGAGCGCCCCCGGGATACATCGCGGCATCATCAACGAGGACATAGGCATCACTCGGGTTGAACTCGATCCCTCCAACGCCACCCACTGGAGCGCCGTCCAGGATCGTATCTCCGCCAAAGTGAAAGTGCAGGTTTAGTTCGCCATCTTCGTAGGCCAGCCCGATGTCGGAATGTCCTGCCGAGTATTCCACGACGTCTGCGGATACATTCCCCGCTAGGGTGCAGGCCACGCCGATCAAGCAAATGCGAACTGATGTGATGACAAGGTGATTCATCTCTTACTCCAAAAGAAAACGGATTCAATGTATGATTTGGCCGCTCGTTCATTCGTTGCGCAGCAGCGACCGAAAACCGCGCAGTGCCATACGGTCATTCAAACCAAAGCCAAATGGCACAGGACAGGCACAACCAAACAGGATGCAGCACCCGTTGGTGTCTAGCCTTTAGAGACCGTCCAGCTTAAGACGGTCGCTTTTCTGATGTACGATGGCCCTTCCGGGCCGTCGCCCGTGGGGCTCTGCGCGACGACCTAGAAAGGACGTCGTACACCCCTCCGCCGACCACCTCTCACCCGCTCGGTCAAATCATTTAGATTTGTCGCGTTTCGCGCTAGCCCTAAGCTGGACGGTCTCTTTGGGCGATTCCGCGTCGTTGCGACGCAACGACACCGGGCGGCTAAAGCCTGCACACCAACACGGATGCCCGTGCCATTCAACCCAGAGGTGTCTTGCACGCCGTGGCAGGCGGACCTCGGGGACGAGAAATCGAGAGGGGTGTCGATTCAGCAGGGAGTGAAGAAACGATCTGCAGAACGCAAAGGCATCGACAATCGCATGAAGCCGACTGGACGTTCCACGCGACGCCATTTGGCGCCGACAATTTCTGACAGATCGCACAAGAATCTGGGCAACCACCTTTTGGGCAATCGCTGGCATCCAGTTCGGGGGAATCATCACGGATTCCAGACGCATCGCAGTGGCCAGTGGAGCAATGGCAGCAACCACGAGCTGGTTCGGCCGATGCGGTTTCGATGCCCACCCCGGCATGACCTCGACCGTCGCATCCGGCGACATGCATCCACGCCGGAATTTGACTGATGCTCACAAGAGCACAAATCAAGGTTGCGACGATGGACCGGAACGGGGAAGTCATCGGGTCGTGTTGTAATAAAAGCGATAGGGTGATTGCGCAAACCGTGCGATCCAAGCCGATGGCGGCCATCCTATCGTCTGAATCCCTGTGGTGCAATCGCATTGCACGTACAAGTGCGACTCTTTATGGTCGCTCACCTCTTTGACGTTGGGCATGCGAATGCTCTCGGCGATGTCATCGTCATCACATGCAGGAAGAACACTCCCGGTGAGCATCGTCCAAGGCCCACAATGAGCGCCGCGATCAACTGACCAACGGCGATCAACAAACAGGTGATGGCTTCGAGCCGGGAAGAACTTGGTTGACGCGTCGCAAAGACGATCCTACACTTATGCATTCCTGCAACTGTTGAGTCGAGATAGCGTTGAGTTCCCAAGCAAAACCGAACCTGACAGACGATGACTCTCCGAGTTGCCGAGGCGGCGAGCACGAGCATCAGCCGGTCAGGTTTAACGATGCCGCCTGTGAGCGGGCGGCGGCGATTTTCAGGGCCCTCGGTGATCCGCAACGATTGCGTTTGCTGATCATGCTGGAGGCACGGTCGTGTTGCGTCTCGGAACTCGCCGAAGCCTTGGAGGAACCGTTGCCGGCGATTTCGCAGCGTTTGCGTGTGCTCAAGAGCGAACGGGTCGTCCGATCCCGACGTGATGGCAAGCACGTTTATTACAGTCTGGCCGACGGGCACATTTCGCGATTGGTGACCAACGGGGTCATGCACGCGATGGAAGACGCATGACCACAATCCGACCTACCCTTTAGAAGGCAAATGGCTCACGTTGACGACGAACGGTGGTCACATCGACTATCCTCTGGGTGGACATCTGCATGAAACAATCCTCCATCCCCACCGATTCCGCCAAAGACACGATTCGTGCCGTGGGACTGCGGGCGACTCCGGCGCGGCTCGCCACGTTGCAGATGTTGCGTGAGGCGATCTCGCCGATGACGCACGCGGAAGTTGCCGAGCGCTTGGCCGAGAGCGGTGTCGATAAAGCGACGGCGTTTCGCAACCTGAACGACATGACCGACGCGGGATTGCTTCGCCGCACCGAACTCGGTGATCACGTCTATCGCTTCGAAGAAATTCGCCCAGGCGAAGGCGACTCCGACGGCCATCCGCACTTTCTCTGCACCGTGTGCGGTACCGTTTCTTGCCTGGACACCGTCAAACTGACCGCAAGCAGTCAGCGCGCCAGTCAGGCGGTAGGCGAAATCACAGAGATCCTGCTCCGCGGCCGCTGCAACGACTGCAAGTAGGCGGTTCGTCGTCTCCAAAGACCCGATGTTCGAGTCGCCCGACGATCGACGTGTTCCGACCGACTGTGACACCTCATCGAATGGGGCGTAACGGCGTCAACGGAATCGACGTCGGCTCATCCGTCATCGGAAAGTCGATTTTCGGCCAAGTCAGCGGGATACGCTCCAGAAGATTCTCGCCGTAGAGTTGATCGAGCCCGAAGTCTTCGCGGTGCACGTAGCCGATGTGGCATCCGCACGTCGAATTGGGGCATGCTGTGGGCTTCAACAGGGACCAGATGTCGTCGCGATAGATGTTCCCGATGACGTCGTCAACGAAGTGGCATCGTCGTGCGTCACCTTCGCCATCCACTGTGAATGACGTGTGCCCGGTCTGGCACGCTGCACCGAGACTGGGCCAACGCCGTAGATTCCATCGGAAATACGGATCGATGGAGCTCAAGAATCGGAGCTCCTCGTCTGAGTAGTCGATCCCACTGCTCTTGGGCACGTTGACCCACAGGTAAACATCACCCGGCAGGCGTTTGCGCAATTCGGCGATTTCGTCGAAATGCTCTTGAAACCCCACGACCCCGACACTGAACCGAATGCTCAGTCGTTGCAAGGTCGCACAACGATCCAGAAATCGAGGCAGGTCGGTTTCCCCGGGGTGAAAGGTTGCCCAGATGGCGATTCGATCGACCAGAGCATCCTCGAGATCGCCCAAGTAACCGCTGAGATTGGTTTGAATCGCGATCCGGTGCACATGGTCCATCCGTGACAGGTCAATCATGGCATTGCGATAGTACCGATGGATGATCGCTTCGCCCCACGGTGTGATCATCACACCGAGAGGTTGACGGCAATCGGCTGCCCAATCGACGAACCGCTGCAACTGGTCCCGATCACGATCGAGTTCTTCACGCGTGTTGGTCGTCTTGGCGAAGGGGCAATATCCGCACGCATAGTTGCAACTGGACAGCGAACCTCGATACAAAATGCGTGTGACTTTCATTTCAATTCATACTGCTCCATTTGCTCTTGAACCTGATCGGAGTACAACCAGGGGCCGATCACGTCGCTGTGAGCAAGTCCATTGACAGTTAGAGTCAATCGCTGTGATGTAATCTTTGCAAAGTCGAGTCGCACGAGTTCGTCGACTTGCGGCAGCATATTGCGAACGTCACGACCAAAGTTTTCGAGAAACGCCGAACGGTCCAATCCGTCGGTTTGAAGCAGTGACCGAATGAGATATCGCCGGGCTTGCTCATCGCGACACAACCAGACGCCATAGTCGGCGGCAGAAAAATCGGCTGTTTTGCGTTGGCAGTAGTCTGCGATGATCTTTCGGACACCGACGCCACTGACGGCGTATTCGCTGCTGTAATGCAGGTCGGACGTGTAGCTGCGAGCGCCAGGACCAAGGCCGATCATACCGTCTTCCTGGCAACAATGCTGCGTCGAATATTCAACGTCGTCCCGGCGAAACATTCGCATCGAAATTTGACGATAACCAGCCTCCAACAACATTTCTCGACCCCGTCCATAAAGATGCCTGCGATTTTCGGCAGGGCTCCGTCCGGTACGTCCAAGTCCTGTCAACTCGCGAACGTAAAGCGGGTACATGAACAGCTCTTCGGGCCGGTAGGCGAGTGCTCGCCGAACCGTCCGCACCCAATCTGCCTCGCTTTGATCGTGATTGCCATAGATCAAATCCAAGTTGAAGACCTCAACGCCACTTTGACGAATCAGGTCGATCGCCGAGTCGACTTGGTGGTTCTGTTGAGGACGACCGAGACGATTCAAATCGCGTTGAACGAAGCTTTGCACACCCATGCTGATCCGCCGCACGCCGTGGTCGATCAGCACGCGAAGCTTGTTCGGGTCGACCGTCGCGGGCGAAACTTCGATTGAAAACGGGAAACTCGCCGTTGGGAGTGGCCAATCTCGTCGAATGGTTTGCAGGACGTCGTCGAGTTCGTCGGCGTGCAAATAAGTCGGGGTGCCGCCGCCGATGGCGACCTGAGCGACGCTCTGTGGCTCAACCGATTCCGCAACCACTCTGGATTGTCGCGTGATCGCTTTCAACGTCCGATCGACCAGTTCGTCGGCGGGTTGCGACGCTGTGAACAGGTTGCAAAACCCACACCTCATTTCGCAAAACGGAAGGTGCACGTAAAGATACAGCCGCGACTTGTCTTCGTTCGCCCAGGCGGTCGACAACTCGACGGGCGGATCGAGTTCTCGGTAGGACGTTTTGTGAGGATACGCATAGGCATAGCCCGCGTACTGATCATTCGCGATCGTTTCGGCGAGTCCGCGTGTCGATTCACCATTCAATTTCGGCATAGGGCACCTCCCAAACGACCGGATGCGCCAAGCGATGACCCCAGTAGCCTTGTTCGCCGTAGGCTGTTCCGTGATCAGAAAAGATCATGCCAAACAGACTGCCTCGGCGGCGAAAACAGTCCAGCAACCTGGGGATCTGACGGTCGATTTCGATCAACGCTTCGCCGTGGCTGTGTTTGTTGTCGGTTCGGTCTGCTGGTGAATGACCTGCCGCGGTTCGTTCCGACGCGAAAAACCAATTGGGTTGGTGGATCGCGGAAAAATTGATGAAGCAAAACACCCGTTTATCCGTTTGCTGCTCGACCCCTTCGACCGCGCAATCCACCTGGTGGCTCGCAGAATTCCGGTCAACGACACTCATTGATTTCGACCAATGCGACTCGTCAAACAGTTCCGGCAGGACACGTCCCAACGCATTGTCAGGATTGAAGAACCCTGTACCACCGACGCAGATGGTGTGATAGCCAACCGCCGAGAGCGCTTGCGGAAGCGTCGCTTGTGGGAAAACATAGGTCTGCTCGCCCGTCGTTTCGCTGCCGCCGAAGCTTGACGCGAACAATCGGGGGTGCTTTTCTGGACCGGCGTGCGTTGGTAGGAACCCGGCGAAAAACGCATGATGGGCTGCGTAGGTGAACGTTGCGGGGGAATGTCGGCGTTGCCAGCCATTGGCCGGCAAGTAACGAGCGAAGTTGGGCAAACGCCCCTGTTCAAACAGTTCTTGGGCCACGTCAAAGCGAAGCGTATCCAGCGTTGCCATCAAGAGGTCGCTGCGTCCGATATGGGTCAACATGCGGCCCCCTCAAGCCAAGGAGTCAACTGACGCTGCAAATCATCCGGTCCAGACACCTGACAAGCCCTCCAGCCAGCAGCCCTGGCAGCCATCACGTCGGTTTCGAGTTGGTCGCCAAAGTACAGGCACTCGGTTGCCGGCAATCCTAAGGCGTTGGCGACGAACTCGAATGCTGCGCGGTCAGGTTTTGCCACGCCAATCTGAGCTGAAATGAAGATCCGATCGGACTCGATGATCTGGTCGAGCGTCAGTGCTTGCAGTTTGATCGTCTGAGTGTCCACGCCGCCGTTGGTCAGGATGGCGAGCCTGTGATTCAATTTCAACTGTTTCAATGCAGTCATCAACCCGAGTTCGTTTCGAATGCACCTCGCCAGCGACACGGCAAAGCGGTTTTGATCGATGTCCGCACCGGTCATCGACTCGAAAGCCGCAAAGAAGTCGTCGCGATCTCCCAAACCGTTTTGATCAAGGTCACTCAACTGTGTCCGATCACGATCGGACATGTCCAGGTTGGCGATCCAGCAATCCATCGCATGCCGGCGGTCGAACAAGGTCTGATCGAGATCGAAAACGATGGCGGTCGGTGGAATCAAGCGAGGGCCTCCCGGTCAGCGGCGTTTGACTGAAGGATGGCCTCATACACCGTTTTGCCGCCGGCAACTAGATTCGGCAAGAAATCACCAAACGCGTTGACTTCGCAAACCAGCGGATCACCCGAACGCGGCAACAGGATGTCGACGCCGCAATACAGCGTTTCTGGGAAACAACTCGCCGCATGCAACGCCAGGCGTCGGCAGCGTTCGACTCGCGATGAACCGACCGCATCGGTCACCGCCTGCAACGATCCACGCCGATTTCCCAAGTGCAAGTTCGTGATCGGCGAAGCGCTTTGCCGTACCACCAGATGCTCGGCACGTCCGTTGATCACCACGACGCGCAGGTCAAAACGGTCGCCTTCGACGCGAGCTTTGTTCACGGCGGCCTCGGCGATCATGCCCTGAGGGACGAGTACTGCGAAGATGTCTTCGATGTCACTTGGCGATGTGAACGAACGCACGCGAAGGGAATTAAACAATCCGATGCCGCCCGCGTCACGGACAATCTCGATGGGCGCGATCAATTGCTGCCGACCCTTGCTGATGCGGTAGCAGCACACGCCGGACGCGGACGATGCATACCGAGGTTTCACAAAAACTCGGCCGCCGACCTGCTTCGCAAAGCGCCTCAAGGATTCCCCGAATGAGATCTTTTCGGTCGGCAGCAATCTCGTTTGGGGGCGGTCAGGCAACAATCGCCGATGCGTTGCCCATTTGTCGAACATGACGGCAATGTCCATCGGATTTTGATCGAGCGATATCTCGGTGCGCTGCGTCGACCAATGGCTCAGATCTTCCAGTACCCGGCAGAGACCTGAGTATTGCCGGTCCAGCGATTGGATTTCTCCCGGCTTTGGAAATGCGTTTCCTCCGCCATGTCGGATGAGCGCGGCAAGCACATCGTCACGCTGACCGAACGAATCGATCCGCAATCGGGATCCGGCGGGAATGCAATTCAATGCCTGACAACCACGACCGATCAAATCCAGCCATTCGACGCACCTCGGCGGTTGCATTCCACATCGCACCGCAGCTGCACTGTAGTCGGAGAATCGTTTGCTTGAGGAATCGCCGAGGATCCAGTGTGTTTGTGGTGACGGCGGCATGCGACTATTCACCCACGGCCACAAACCGCCACTCTTCGTCATCGTCCATGTGACTGGGCTTGGATAAATCCATCTTGATCGGCAGTTTTTTCAACAACTTGGTGACTTCGCTTGTCAAATAGTTGTAGTGAAGACTGGCATGCTGAAGAGCCCCGTCAGTCGGCAGCGAGAGAAGGGCCCTTCCACCTTCATCTGTCATCACACCCAACGAGAGGTCGAGCGTTTCGATGCGCTGGACGAGCGGACTGTTGACAATCACCGCGGCAACATCATCTGCGAACTGACAATTTCGCAAGCCTAGGTATTTCAAGTTCGGAAAGAGATCGCCACTGAGAATCGGTTGCAAATCTTCGATTGTGCTATCGCCACCGTACTCGTCGGTTCCGAGCCAGAGTTCCAAATGCTCCAGTGCAGGGAATTTGGAACGCCCAACGGCGCGCACAACCTCGGCCGGCAAGCCACCAGACTCGCAAATCAGGCCTCGCAATTTCGCGTGCTGCGGCTTGCTAATCGCAAGATCATTGCCACCCCGGGTTCGCAGCAATTCCAACTCCGGGAACGCATTCAACAACGGCGACACATCTGCCTGATGAATCCACGACATTTCATTTTCTTCAGAAACGATGTCGCCGAGGTAGATCGCTTTGAGGCTCTTGAGTCGATCGCGATTTTCACAGAGCAGTTCGATCACATCGCTGGGATCGCCATCGCTGTCATCGCCAGCCCAATTGCCGATGATGATTCCCATCGCTTCGCTGGCCGCGTCGGTGTCCAGAAAGTGCGTCAGGTGCGGGATGCAGGTGGCGTCATCATAGTCGCTGCGAAAACGGTAAACCGTCTTGCCACCGCTGGTCGGTTTCTTGTCGGGCTCATAATCTGCGACACGTTTCCCAATGAAGGTTTTCGCGTTGTGATCAATATCGTCTTGCTTCACGATCGAGCGAAACGCGAGTACCGGCAGCACGTCACCGTCCTTCCCTGTTGAGGCGGAAGCACTGCCGGCATCCACATAGCCCTTTTTCATTTTGGCAGCGACCAACTTGTCAAAGTCCTTGCGAGCCGCCTCCTCGTTGGCAAAGCTTTTTGTCTTCGTCTGTCCATCGGTACCTGATCGCCCAAAGTTCACCGTGTGCGAGTCGCCGCTGAGTTCAATGTTCCAAAACTTGTTCGATGCCGAATCCATGAAAACCAACTCGCGTCGATTCATCGGTTGCTCCAGGGGGAAGTGAGACAAGGCGTAATGGGAAAACGCCGACAATCTACCAGACTTGAACGACTAGGTTTCAATCGTCGGCCGGTAAAGAGACGGATCGTCAAAGCCGGCCATCCAGGCGGCGGCTTGGTGGCAGGTTTTCATCTGCGGTGGAACTCGCAAAAAATACTGACGGTTCGTCGATGGACATCGGCACGCCAACCCAACCAGCGGCTCATCGTCGCCGAGTTCAATTTGTAACAATTGCCGATTGCCGCCGGCGTCGGTGTCCTGGTCCAACTCCTTCGCACCGACCTCCTCCGAGAATCGCAAGTATCCCATGCGTTCGATCATGACCCGGCGCAGCTCCGCGTTCTTTTCGGCCAAGACCTGCTTTGAGGTGATTTTCTCGGGCTCGAACGCGATCTCGTGCGTTACCGGAACACTCCGCCATCGTAGCGGAGCGGTCCGAAGCGAATTCGGCAACGAAGCAATGCTCGAACCACCGATGTCGATCCAGCCGGACACCCGGAGCCCCTCAGGCACCTCGTGCAGGTTCACACAACCGGCTAAATCCAACTGCCCGAGCGGCCCCAACCAGCGAGGAAGATTGCGGACTTCGATGCAGTTTCTCAAATGCACGTTACCGTTTCGGATCGTCGCCTCTTTTGGCCAGACGGATAGACGAGGGCACTCACTCGCATTCAAGAACCATGTGTTCAACCGCTCTGGCAATCTGTCCAGGAAGTTGCAGCCTCGCAAACTGAGTGATCCACACGTCAATCCAGTCGGCAACCGCTCCAAATGCTTGCAATTATCCAGGGTCAGCCGCGATCGCACTTTCACTTTTGACGAAAGGGACGTAATCGCAGTACCGCTGAGGTCCAGATCATTGCACGTGATCGAGCAGGGGACCGTTTTTACTTCCGTACCGCTCAAATCGATGCTGCCATCGACGCGAACGGCCTTCGATTCACCCGCAAGCACATGCTCACGGGCCTGCAGTGGCGTCATGATCATGGCTTCAGTCCCGGATGGTGCGAATTTCTTCGGGTGAATACTCTCGTTGCCGCCAGACGCGATAAAAGCCGGACGTCAATGTGATGGCGTCGTGTTCGTCATGGACCAGGGTCGCGACCTCCGCTGTCACGTGAAGAAACAGACCGTCGGGTGTGTCGTACAGATCGGCCGCACCCCGTTCGGCGATTCGATGGCAGTGCCCGGTCAGCTCGCCGTGGGCAAGAATAGTGTGTTGTGCCTTGCGTCGAGTGTCCGGCAAGGTTGCCACCTCTTCGACCATGACGTCCCCGTGACGAAATTGAGACATGATTCTGTTCCGTTTGGTTGCAGGTAAGAGTGCCATCCAGCGGTCGATAGGATGCGGTGTCGATGGACTCGTTTGGTCACGCCATGGAATGGGCACTTTCAATCCGTCGACGTGCATTGAGTATGGTACCTGCTAGAATGCAGGGACAGGAACAGTGTCCTTGCAATGGAGTGATTTTTTCGCGTTTGCAACGAACGAAAACTGAGCGTCGACAGGCTGGAAGCCTATCCCACTTATTATCAACTCGATCAACAAAGCAGCTCAGGAGCCTGAATTGGATTCATCAAAGACTTCGCCGGATGAATTATCGAACGATGTGATCCGAGCTGCGAGTGCACATCAGGGATCCGACTGCCCGGATGATCTTCGCGACGCTCTCAACGCGATTGGTGAGCATGAACATCGTCAGCGGGCGAGGCTGCTGGTCGCGAAACGACTTGGCGAAGTCACTAGCCCAACCGGGGCCGGTTTCCTGGCCGTCTGGTTGGGCGCAGGAGTGGAAGCAGGAGCCGATCCGGACTTGACGGGGGGCGAAGTTCTCGGATCTCTTTTGCATTGGGCGGGCTCCGTTGCGAGCCTTCCCGACGAAGATGCCGATGATGATGATCCGGAAGTCGACTCGGAAATCGTCTCGGGGCTGGAAATGCTCGGTCGGGGACTTGTTGCTCATCTCTCCCGTTCGCCCGCATTGTTGCAACAAATGGCAAACGATGGCGAGGCGGTCATGGACAACAGGTCCTCCTGTTGTGGCCGATGATGATCCAGTCGCGTCAATGGGGAGGTGGTTTTTTTGGCCCATTCCTGCAGGCCTCGCCGCCTGACGTGACGGTCACTGCGGAATTAACCGATGCCGAGGTCCAACACTGGTTCGAAACGCTGAATCTGCCGGAAGTCGCAGCAAAGCCTTGGTGGAAGTTTTGGTGAATTTTGCGGCGGCTATCTGGATCGCTGTCTTAATAGATCTTCAATAATCGCCCGGCGTTTTCTTCGAACCGCTCCGACAGCGATCGCCGCATTCTGTTAGACTCCGAATCATGCGGACCGAACCAATGCAATCCCCTTTCGAGACCGTGCTCGTGGATCCCGAAAACAATAGGTTGGCCGATGCTACCCGGCCTGTGCTTCGATCGGCCACGATTGCCCTCCATCTGGATGCGCTCTGGAGACGATCGTAGATCAGGCATCTCGATTCAGCGTGATACTTCGGCGACGGACAGGAACGTCCGTCGAACGTCTATCTGTTCCTTGGTTTGATGTCGAAACACGTGTCGGATTCACACTGGAAAATTAGCTGCCCTTTCGAGGGCCCCGGTCAATGATGTTTCAATCGGGAACACTGCCGTTTCTTTGGGTGTCGGCCATTCTGATTGCCGCGGCAGTCGCGCCGGTGGTCAATC
Organism: Stieleria neptunia; assembly: GCF_007754155.1. NCBI lineage: Bacteria > Pseudomonadati > Planctomycetota > Planctomycetia > Pirellulales > Pirellulaceae > Stieleria > Stieleria neptunia. The sequence continues at coordinate 5,966,954 of NZ_CP037423.1, forward strand.
GCGTCTTCGGTTCGCGCGGTGGCTGGGGGCTGGCATTGATCCCGGTCGGGGTGGTCGCCTCCATGCTGAACTTGTGGCCATCGGTCGTTGACATGCAAGAGGTGTCGGCGTCGGTCGACTGGGTGCCGGCATTGAATCTGACGGTGTCGCTGCGGCTGGACGGACTGAGCCTGCTGTTCGGGCTGCTGATCACCGGCATTGGCGCGTTGATTCTGATTTATGCGGCAGGTTACCTGAACGGCGATGAACGACTGGGGCGGCTGTGGATGTTGCTGCTGTTGTTCATGGCGGCAATGTTGGGACTGGTGCTGGCTGACAACCTGCTGACGCTGTTCATCTTCTGGGAATTGACCAGCATCACGTCGTATCTGTTGATCGGATTTAATTCTGACAAACCCGAATCACGAGCGTCCGCGTTGCAGGCGTTGTTGGTGACCGGGGGCGGGGGATTGGCGTTGTTGCCGGGGTTGCTGTTGCTCGGATTGGCGGGCGGTTCGTTCGAGCTCTCTTCGCTGCTGGACAATGCGGAAGCCATTCGTCAGCACCCGTTCTATGTTCCCATGTTGGTGCTGATTTTGGCGGGAGCGTTTACGAAATCGGCGCAGTTCCCGTTCCATTTTTGGCTTCCCAATGCGATGGCGGCCCCGACGCCGATCAGCGCCTACCTGCATTCGGCCACGATGGTCAAAGCGGGGGTGTATTTGATCGCTCGGTTGCAACCGATCTTGGGCGGGACGACGGAGTGGTTTTGGATGATCGCCCCGGTCGGCACGATCACGATGCTTCTGGGCGCATGGCTGGCGCTGCGGGCGGCGGACCTAAAACAGATCCTCGCCTACGCGACCATCAGTGTGCTCGGATCGCTGACGATGCTGTTGGGCATCGGAACCGAAGCCACGATGTCGGCTGCGTTAGCGGTGTTGGTGGCCCACGCGCTGTACAAGGGCGGGTTGTTCATGGTGGCTGGAGCCGTCGACCATGCGGTTCATCAGCGCGACATTCGCAAGCTCGGCGGCCTGCGGTCGGCGATGCCCGTCACGTTCGCGGCGGCTTGTTTAGCCGGTCTTTCGATGTCGGGAATGCTGCCCACGTTCGGATTTATCGCAAAGGAAACCTGGTACGAAGCGGTCGGCGGTTGGGCGGGCGTCTCGTTTTTGACCGCGTCGGTGCTCTCGAATGTTTGTCTGGTCGTCGCGGTCGGACTCGTTTGCCTGAAGCCATTCTTTGGCCGAGGAACCGAGGCGACGCTGGCGGCACATGAAAGCGGTCCGGCGATGTGGGGGCCACCGATGATGCTCGGTGTCACCGGTTTCGTGCTGGGTTTGATGCCGACAGGAATCAGCGAATTGCTGTCCGCCGCGAGCCACTGGGTTGTCGGTCACGCGGTTCCGGTGAAATTGGCGTTATGGCACGGGGTGAACGTCACGCTGGGGTTGTCGCTGCTGACGTTGGCCGGCGGGATGACGATGTATTGGCAACGCCACCGGTTGGAACGATGGTTCATTGGGCTCGATGTCTTGACGCAGTTCGGCCCTGCCCAGATGTATCACCGCCTGTTGACGGCCGTCAATGATTTTGCCCGCGGGCTGACGGCGATTTTGCAAAACGGCTACTTGCGGTTCTACCTGCTGACGATGGTTGGACTGACGGTCTTCAGCGTCTGGATGGCGTTGGGGAGCGAGTTGCTGTCACATCTCAAGCCTGTTTCTCTTGATTTTCGCGTCCATGAAATCCTCTTAACCGGGTTGATTTTGTTGGCATCGGTTGTGGCGGTTCGAGCAAGGACGTGGCTGCTGGCGGTCGGAGCGATGGGAGTGGTCGGCTATTCCGTCGCCGGCATCTTTGTGCTCTTTGGCGCCCCGGACTTGGCCATGACTCAGTTCGTGATCGAAACGTTGACGGTCGTCCTGTTCGTCCTGGCGTTTTGCCGGCTGCCTGATTTCCGTCGTCTCTCGTCCGTCCAGACACGCGTCAGGGACGCAGTGATCGCTGTCGTGGCGGGCGGCACGATCACGGCCTTGTTGTTATTCGCGATGACGGTTCGCTCCGACCATCCCATCTCTGACTACTACTCCGCCCACAGCGTTGCGGATGCCCATGGTCGAAATCTGGTGAATGTGATTCTGGTGGATTTCCGGGCGTTGGACACGCTCGGCGAGATCACGGTGCTGTCGATCGCAGCGATCGGCGTTTATTCGCTTTTGAAACTGCGTGCACCCAAACGAACTGACTCCTCGGACGATGCGGCGATGGATTCGTTGCCGGCGGCGGCTCGCAGATCGGAGGGCATGTGACGATGGATTCCGTGATTTTGAAGACTGCGATTCGTTTTCTGTTTCCGTTGCTGCTGCTGTCATCGGTGTTTCTGTTCCTGCGCGGACACAACGAACCGGGAGGCGGGTTCGTTGGTGGTTTGGTGGCCAGCGGCGCCATTGCGCTCTACGCGATGGCGCACCATGTCGCCGCGGCCCGCCGGGTGCTGCGTGTGTCGCCGCGTGTGCTGATCGGTTCGGGGCTGCTGCTGTCGCTCAGTTGCGGAGTCGCTCCGTTGTTGTTCGGTCGTCCGTTTCTGACGGGGCTGTGGATGAAGGTTGCGACGAAGGGACTCGGGGAGATTCATCTTGGAACGCCGTTGTTGTTCGATCTGGGCGTCTACTGTGTGGTGACGGGGGTCTCACTCGTTTTTGTGTTTTCACTTCTGGAAGAATAGGCGTTATGGACATCGCGTTGGCCGTTACCGTCGGCGGATTGTATGCGGCGGGCATCTACATGATGTTACGCCGCAGCGTCGTCAAGCTGCTGATCGGGCTGGGGCTGCTCAGCCACGCCGCCAACCTGCTGATCTTCACGGCGGGCGGGCTCGTTCGCGGTCGTGTGCCGGTGGTGTCGGACGGTCAATCGCAACCCTTGGCGGAGATTGCCGATCCCCTGCCACAAGCACTGATTCTGACAGCCATCGTGATCAGCTTCGCGGTGTTGGCGTTCGCGCTCGTCCTGATCTACCGCACCCACCAGACCTTAGGAACGGACGATCTGGACCAGTTGAAGGCGACGGACACATGATGGAACAGGTTGCCGTCATCCTTCCGATCGCGTTGCCACTTGCCACCATGGCGATCTCACTGCTGGCTTGGAATTCTTTTGCCGCGCAGGAAGTCATCGGTGTCGCCGGATCGGCACTGCTGCTGTTGTCCGCCGCTGCGCTGATGTGGCTGGTGGACCGTGATGGCATTCTCGTGTTGCAAGTCGGAAGCTGGCCGGCTCCGTTCGGGATTACACTGGTGGCCGATCGACTGAGTTCGATCATGGTGATGCTGGCCGCACTGGTCATGTTTGCGGTGTCGGTGTACTCGCTGGCAACGATTGACGACCGCCGTGTCGACTACGGCTTTTTTCCACTGATCCAATTGCTGCTGATGGGCGTTTGCGGGGCGTTTCTTACAGGGGACTTGTTCAATCTGTACGTGTGGTTTGAAGTGATGCTGATTGCGTCTTTCGTATTGCTGACGCTCGGCGGTGAGCGAGGACAATTGGAAGGGGCGATCAAGTACGTCGCATTGAATCTGGTTTCGTCGGCGGCCTTTCTGGCGGCGATCGGAGTGATCTATGCTGCGACCGGAACGCTAAACATGGCGGACCTCGCGGTGAAACTGCGTAGCTTTCCGGACGAAGGGATCGTCTCGGTGTTGGCGATGCTGTTTGTGATTGCGTTCGGAACCAAGGCGGCCGTTTTTCCCTTGTTCTTTTGGCTGCCCGCGTCGTACCACACGCCGCCGGTCGCCGTGTCCGCGATCTTCGCCGGGCTGCTGACGAAGGTCGGTGTGTATTCGCTGATTCGAGCGTTCACGTTGTTGTTCGTCACCGATTTGGAGTTCACTCACAACCTGCTGTTGCTGATCGCGGGGCTGACCATGGTGACGGGGGTTTTGGGCGCGATGGCGCAAACCGAAATTCGCCGAATCTTATCGTTCCATATCGTCAGTCAGATCGGCTACATGTTGATGGGGCTGGCTTTGTTCACACCGCTGGCCCTTGCCGGTTCGGTGTTCTACATCATTCACCACATCGTCGTGAAAACGAATCTGTTTCTGATCGGCGGAGTGGTGGAACGCCGTTTCGGTAGCGGCCGGCTTGCCGAAATCGGCGGGTTGCAACACTCGATGCCCGTGCTGGCAATCCTGTTCTTCCTGTCGGCGATGTCGCTGGCCGGGATCCCGCCGCTGTCCGGATTCTTTGCTAAACTGACGCTGATTCGCGGCGGTCTGGAAACAGAAAGCTACGCCATCGTTGCAGCGGCTCTGGTGGTGAGCTTGCTGACGCTGTTCTCGATGACCAAGATTTGGGCCGAGGCATTTTGGAAGCCGGCGCCGAACGTTGATGTGCCGATTGTCTCCGTCAACAGCCTTTCGCCGCTTCGTCGCCTTGCTCTCTTGGGGCCGATCGTGTTGTTGGTGACGGTCACAGTGGGGATCGGATTGCTGGCGGGGCCGGTGATGACGATGTCCTACGCAACGGCAGAACAGCTGCTCGATTCCGGTGCGTACATCGAAGCGGTATTGCCCGATTATCAAGATCCTGCATTCCTGCGTGACGAGACCCACCCATGACCCACTTCGTCTTCAACATTCTCTTGGCACTCGTCTGGGCGCTGGCCAGCGGCCAAATCTCTCTGCTCAGTCTGGTGGTTGGCTTCATGCTCGGTTATGGCGTGCTGTGGTGCGCCCAACCCTTGTTGGCGTCGAGTCGCTATTTTCAACGACTGCCCATCGCGATTCGGTTTGCCGGATTTTTTCTGTGGCAACTGGTGTTGTCGAATCTCCGCGTCGCCTACGACGTCATCACGCCTCATTTGTACATGCGTCCCGGAATCGTTGCCGTGCCGCTCGACGCGAAGACGGATCAAGAGATCACGTTGCTGGCCAACCTGATCACGTTGACGCCCGGTACGCTCAGTCTGGACGTGTCGGAAGACCGCCGCACGTTGTACGTGCACGCGATGTTCGTCGACAGCCCCGAAAGCGTTCGCCATAGCATCAAAGACGGATTCGAGCGGCGACTACTGGAGTTGCTTCGATGATGGCGAATCTTTTTCAAACGGATTGGACCGCGATCACGCCACTGATCGCAGCGACGACATGGGTGGTGCTGACGGCCCGTGTTTCCATGGTGCTTTTCGTGATCGCGGTGGGGTTGGCGTTTCTGCGTGTGGTTCTCGGCCCTACCTTTCCCGACCGCGTGGTTGCGCTCGACCTTGTCGCAACCTTGCTTGTCGGGTTGATTGCCGTGAGCGCGATCGAGACGGGGGACGCCATTTTTCTGCGCGTCGCGATGGTGGCTGCGTTGTTCAACTTCATTGGGACGATCGGTTTCTGCTGGTATCTTCAACGGGGACCTGAAAAATGAGTGATCTTCTCACCGCCGTGCTACTGATCACCGGCACCAGCTTTGCCTTGCTGGCCGCGATCGCGGTCGTCCGAATGCCCGATCTGTACACGCGGATGCACGGTGCGACCAAGAGCGCGACGCTGGGGGTCGGTTGCACGGTGCTGTCGGCTGCGGTGGGGTTGGGCAACATGGAAACGACGACGGTCGCGATTCTGATCATCGGCTTCCTGTTTGTGACCACGCCGGTGGCCGCTCACATGATTGGACGAGCCGCCTATCGCCAGCACGTTCCGATGTGGCAGGGATCGGTGATCGACGAGTCGCCGCGAGGCGATTCGGACGCCGATGCGTCCAGCGATATCAACCCATGAATCGGCACCGTTTCCTGTTGGCACAAGTGAATGAATCCAGCCGCACCGCTACAGCTGAGACCGTTTCGACCGGAAGATGCAGGGGCGTGTTTGTCCCTGTTTCGCGATTGCGTTCACCGCATCAATGCTCGCGACTACACGCAACAGCAACTCGATGCGTGGGCGCCGGCGACGATCGATCAGGAGGCTTGGCGCGCCCGTTTTGATGATCGCTTTGCGTACGTCGTGGTCGAAGGGGACCGCGTCGTCGGCTTTACCGACATGACCCGCGGCGGACATCTCGACCGCTTGTTCGTCTCCGCCGACCATCAGGGCCGCGGCATCGCGCGACGTCTCGTCGAAACGCTTCTCGACGACGCTGCCGCGAACGGGATCGATGAGATCACGACCGACGCCAGTCTCACCGCCAAGCCCTTCTTCGAACGGATGGGATTCAACGTCATGCGTGAACAATCGGTTGAATGCCGTGGGGTGCATTTGACGAACTATCCCATGCGGCGAGTGCCAAACAACGATCTTGGTTGACCTTTCGCGTGGCAGACAGGCTGGAAGCCTATCCCACTTATCTCCCGTGCGCTGCTTCGCCCAACCTTGGCGAAGGCCACACTTTGCCCACGGTCGATGATCGCCCGCCGGCGGATTCAGACGTGAGTTCTGCCAGTTCGGTACTCAACTTGGTTAAATTCATTGCCGATTGTTCGATCTCTTGCAAGGCCGTTGCGTGGTCGGACGTCATTTGTTCCATGTGCTGCATCGTTTGATCGAGTTGGACCGTACCGGTAGCCTGCCTTGTTGCTGCCGAAGCGATCGTTTTTGCGGTCGACGCAGACGCGGAGATCGTCTCCAACAACGCTTGCACAAGGTTCCCGGTTTGCTGAGCGACTTGGGAAGCTTCGGCAACGACCTCTGTTTCTTGCTCCGACGATTCGACGGCTTTGCGGATCGCATCGAGGATTTCCGATAAAATATCGCGCACCTGGCGTGTCGATTGCATCGATTGCTGAGCCAGACGTTTGATTTCGGCAGCCACGACGACGAATCCCTTGCCGTGTTCTCCCGTTCGCGCGGCTTCGACGGCGGCGTTGAGTGCCAGGACGTTGGTTTGTTCGGCGATGTCATCGACCGTCGCGGTGATTTCGCCAATCGCTTGAGCTCGATCGGCTAACGAAATCACGTGGGTTGCTGTTTCTTCGACTTGCCTCCTGACCGACTCTAAAGCTGCGATCGATTTCTCCATCGCTTCACGGCCTGTTTCGGCAGTTGCTTCGACATGCTTCGCTTCGTCGACCATCCCGTTGGCACGTCCTGCAGTGTCATGGGCAATGCTGGAGATCTCGTTCATCGTGCTGGCGGCTTGAGACACTGCGGCGGCCTGGTCGTGCGAACCGCGAGCCTGTTTCGACGTGGTCGATAGAATGTCATCGCTGGTGGAGTTGAGTCGCCTGACCGCATCCGCGATCGCCTCAAAAAGCGTGTCCCGCTCGCGTTGTGCATTCAGCATTTCTTCTTGTGATGCGAGGGTCAAACGTTGTGATTCCAATCGCTCGTTTTGCTCGGTCAGCTTTTCCTCTTTGTTTTTCAGGTCGTCCACCATTGATTGCAAATTTGCAGCCATCTGGTTGAATCCCGCACCCAATTTGGCGACTTCATTCTGGCCGGCAACAGGAATTCGGATTTCGAGTTCGCCTTGTCCGATGCGATAGGCACCTTCGAGCAACTCGTCGATGGGACGGGTCACCGAACGCGCGATCAGCCATCCGGCGAGGACGACCAGCAGCGTTGCGGCCAGCGCCAACAAGACGATCTGGTTGCGGAGTCGTTTGATCGGAGCAAAAACCGTCGAAGTATTTCTTGCCTCCAGAACGATCCAGCCCATCCCGGCAAAATCACCGTGTCCGCGGGAAAATGCGAACGCGCCCAGTAACGCTTCCCCATCGCGAACATCGGTTAGATTTGCAACAAATGCGTTCCGGTTCTGATCGAACTCGACGTCGCGAAAGTACGCACTGCCGTCTCTCAGCCCTGTCGAATGCTCACCGGCTTCGTGGATCACGTTGCGCTCTCGATCGAAGAGCAACAGATAGCCGTCGGTTTGGCTGTTGCGTTTGTACTTGTCGACGATTTCAATCAACTCTTGAATGTTCAAAACGGCTTTCATGACGCCCAGGAATTCGCCGTCCTCGTCGACCGCCTTGAGGCAAATGTCGACCGAGAAAATCCCGGCGCTCTCGTCGAAACTGACATCCTCAAGATGCAGTCCATTTTCAACCGCCTGTTGCCACCATGATTCGTCGTCTTGGCGGTAGTCCGAGGTGCGATTGGTTTGGGCGACGTTCGCACCATATCGGTTGGTCAGAAAAACCTCGCCGAAAACAGCGTGTCCCGCCGTTTTTTCGAGTTGCCGCAGCCAAATATCGAAGTCGCGGGCCAGATCATTGTTCATGACCTGCTGCATCAACGGGTTGAACTCGTCCGCCGGCGTCGATCGCCACTGCCGATCACGTTGCTGCACCAATCCCGCGGGGTCGTCCACTTCCATCATCTCTTCGTTCGATGTCCGTAATGACTCACGCACCAGGTCGGTTTGCAGATACGCTTGCCACGTCGTCGCGCGCGTTTGGATGATCCAGTCCACCTCGTCGATCACTTCTTGAGCGCGGTTCACCGAATTGGTTTCGATGGCCTGGCGCAAACTGGTTTCGCTGACACTGGTCGCGTAGATCCCCACCAGCCAAATCAAAATCGTCGGCAGAATCGTTGCAATCAGCAGCTGATGGACGATACGCATAGTGGTGTCTCCCGAGAGAAATCGCACTGTTAAATGATTTTGATTACTCCGATTGTAGTTGACCCACCTTGCCGAGCGGTTGGACATGGCCCCCGAATGTCGTGTTTTCCTTGTCGTCAAGACGGGGCGTTCTCCGATCTTTGCCAGTATGAACGTCAAACGATTTTCCCGACTCAAAGTCTTGTTGTTCGCGATCGCCATCTCACCCTTTGCGGCGTCGCACACCTGTGCCGACGATGCGGAGGTCGCCAGATCCGCCTACAAGCAAAGCTTTATCGACAACGACTTTCGCTACCTAGACGATCCAGCGTACCAGGGAGCTTTCCTGGGGGAGCGACTGAAACGACTGCGCCCCAGCAGCGACATCACCATCGACTTAGGCGGCCGATTCCGTTCTCGGTATCACAACGAGAACAATCTGCGCGGCGGTCCCCGATTGACCGGTCGCAGTGACGAATTTGTGCTGTCGCAGATGTTCTTGTTCGCAGACATCCATCTGGGAGACAACCTGCGTGTCTTCGGGCAAGCGATCGATGCGACCAGTGACGGCGAAAACCTGTCGCCCCGCGCCAGCGAAGTCAACCGTTTCGATCTGCAAATGCTTGCTGTGGATGCATTGCTGTTGACCGATGGCGGGGATCAAGCATGGTGGCTGCGGTTCGGACGCCAAGAAATGCACTACGGTTCGCAGAGACTGCTCGCAAGTCGTCCGTGGCGGAACACGCCGCTAACGCACGACGGGGTACGCACCTGGTGGCAGTCGGATGCGGCGCGTGTCGATGCGTTCTGGGTGCGGCCGATCGATCCGAGACAGCATCGGCCCGATGATCACAACTTCGACAACCCTGACCAAAGCCGACAATTCTATGGGGTCTTTGGTACAACGAAAACCGACACGGTGCGATACGACGTTTTCTACTTTGGTATGACCGAAGATGACGATCGAGTGCAAACCTTCGCCGGTGTGCCAGGTGGCTTTGATGTCCACACGATCGGCGGGCGTGTTTTGCGCCGCGAAGGCGACCTGCGGTTCGAAGCGGAAGGCGGCTACCAGTTCGGGAAATTTTCGACTTCCCGTCAATCGGCCGGTTTTGCAACGGTCGGATTGGGCCACACGTGTGAAAGGCTACCGCTGAAGCCGACCACTTGGCTCTATTACGACTGGGCGTCGGGCGACAACGATCTAAACGACGGTGTTCACGGAACGTTCTACCAGCTCGAACCACGTGGCCACTACTACTTGGGACTTGCCGATTTGACCGGGCGTCAGAACATTCAAGACTTGAGTCTTCAGACCTCGCTCGCGGTCCGCAACGACCTGGAATGTCGCATCCATTTCCATAACTTCTGGCTCGCCAACCGCCGGGACGCGTTGTACACCAACGGCACGGCCGCAGCATTTCATGATCCCACCGGGTCCGCGGGCAACGAGATTGGCCACGAGTTGGATTTGCAGCTGCGTTGGAGCATCTCGCCACGAGCCCACTTGTTGGTCGGGTACAGCTACCTCTGGGCGGGCGACTACTTCGACAGCCCCGTCATCCAAGGCGGCCCTGCCGGCATCGCTGCCAACGGAGCGAACGGCAACGACGGCGAATTCACCTACATCCAGTCGACGTTGCGATTCTAGTCGTTTCGATCACGACATCAGTCATCGGTCGGCGTGAGCGTATCGAGCACTTGTCGGATTCGCTGTGACCCCTGAGCTGCCTCTTCGTGGCCGTAGGTGGATTCATCAGATGATCCATGCAAGGCTCCGCTTCCATAGAACTGCCGAGCTTCTTTCCACGCATCCGCGTCCGCCGCTGCGTCGTCGAGTCGCTCACGACACAAGACGCAATCATTCAGATGCAGTTGCAGTTCGGACTCCTCCTGGGGACTCAGTTGTCCTCGCAGGAAAGTAAGCAGATGGTCGGGGGGGCTGCAATGTTGCTGGGTCTGTGTCATGGGTCTTGTTCTCCAAGTTCAGAGATGACTTCACGCAGTCGAAACATGATACGACTGCGCGCGGTGTAGATCGCTCCGACGCTTTTGCCAAGCTCGGCGGCAATTTGTTCAATCGTCAGATCACCGGCGACCGACAATTCAAACGCCTGCCAGGAATCGGGACGAAATTCCACTTTCACCATTTCAGCTGCTCGCAGATAAAGTTCGCGACGCAACTCGGTTTCAATCAATTCCGTCGTAGCCCCATCACGATCGACAGCCTCACGCAAGAGTTCGTCGACGGAGGAGCCACCCACAGCCTGATCTCTGGGCCGCCGCATCAGAGCGTTGAGAATCGCGTTCTTCGTCACTCGGCTCAGCCAATGCCGAAACCGCGTCGAGTCGTCACGCTTTTCCCAATCGCCGATCGCACTGGCAACCGCCATCAGAACTTGCTGCGACAAATCCTGCGCGTCTGCGTGCTGCAGCCCCCGAGCCCGAGCGATCCGGACAATCACGGGGCGGTAAATCCGAGCGAACATCTCCCATGCGTCCCGATTGGCGGGATCTTGGACCTGAACCAGCAGGCTATCGCGTGTTTCTGGAAATTCGCTCAAGAAATTTGTCTCCTGCAGGAATCAACACAGCCGGAGACACATTCTGTCAGAAATCTTTCAATCACGTCGGCGAGTCACTGCGAGACTCGCAACAGTCAAGCACCCAATATCCGACGATCACATCCAGCCAAGGAGAGATGATGACGGATATCCGATGGCAAGTGTCGGCGTCGAGACAGTCTTTGCTACCGCCTTGATGGCTAGGTCAGCAGAGGAATCTTAGCACGGGGCGATCGCAATCGCATGCAGGATGCAATCGAATGTCAGGTGTCCCGCGTTGACTTGTCTATCGGAATGGCTACTCGTTCACCATTCGCTCCAGCAGTTTGAACGGCAAAGAGAGTCGCATCGGGTACCCTGGCAACTCGGCGAAGTCGAAGTGCTGGTAGAACGCTTTGGACGGTTCGTCGACGCAGTCGAGAATGACAGCGATGAACGCGAAGGTTTCCGATGCGTCGAAGCAATCCTTCAAAGCAGTTGCGAGTAAACGCTTTCCGATACCTCGGCCTTGAAACGAACTGGCGATTCCCAGCCAAGCCAGAACAGCAACGGGCAACTGTCGCTGAGGTAGCGACTTGGCCACATCGGTGGGAAGATCAGAAAAGTCGACTTGCGAAGTCGCTAGCGAGTAGTAGCCGACGAGGTGGTTCTCGCCATCAAGCAAAAGCTTGGTTGAGCTGAGGTGCTTCTTTTGGCTCTGAAACGCTGACTTTTTCAGCCATCTGTCGACTTGCTCTTGTCCAGAACTGAAACCTCGACGGTCGTGCGATTTGCGAAGCAATTCGACTCGCCAACCGTCGGGATAACGGACACCGCTCACACGTCGCCCCGCATCATCGCTCCGAGATCTTTCTGAGCCTTGGTTAGTTTGGGAGGTTTCGAAAGCGCATTCCAGAACTGCAACTGTTCATCAGGCGTCATGGCAATCGTGTGTGACTTTGCCGCCGCCAATTCTCGCTCGGCCTGCCCCACGACCACACTGCGAACGTAATCGCTAACGCTAATTCGGCGAAGTTCGGCTGCGGCGGTGAGCATCGCTTTGGACTGCTCGTCCAGACGAACCATCAGTGAACTTGTTTTTTGCATCCGAAAAATGCTCCAAGATTGGCCAAAACTGCTTTGTCGCCATTGTACTGCGGACCGCAATACAATGCAATCTTGTTCATCGTGGCCGCAGCGCGTGGCTTCAGCCGCTAGATTGTCGGCCGTCCCTGCGGCACGCGAAGCCGCCACCAACGCCAACGACGCCGGCAGTTGCAATCTCGCTCTAGTGGCGAGAGAATAGGTCGGATGAACATGATGCTGCGTCAACTCAATCGAATCGTGGTGATGTCGCTCGCGGCGTTCGCAGAGTACCTCGGAACGCTCGGGCTGCGAAGTCACGACGGCAAGGCCAAGCCGGCCTGGAATCGCCTGCGGGAAAGCGTCGCAAAACGAGCTCGATAAGAACGGATACCATCTTCGTTATTCAAGTTTACGAATCACTTGGCAAGGATTGCCAGCCGCAACCACTCCGACTGGCACGTGCTTCGTCACCACGCTGCCGGCACCGATCACGCTGCGATCTCCGATCGTCACGCCGGGGCAGACGATCGCCTTGCCTCCGACCCAGACATCGTTTCCGATCGTGACCGGCTTGCCAAACTCCTGCGTACGGCGCAACTCTGCGTCCAGCGGATGCGTGGCGGCATAGATGTGAACGCCGGGTCCGATAAACACATTGCTTCCGATCCGAATTTCGCAAACGTCCAAGATCACGCAATCGAAGTTGAAATACACGTTCTCGCCAAGATAAATATTGGTCCCGTAATCGCAGCGAAACGGTGGTTCCAGCCAAACCGTTTCACCGCCTTTGCCGAACAGTTCGCGGCAAACATTTCTTAAGCGTTTGCCATCGCCTGGTTCGGCGTTGTTCAAAACATGAAGGAGCTTCCGAGCGTGCAGGCGATCGGCCGTCAGCTCACTGTCAGCGGGATCGTAAGGTTGACCGGCGAGCATCTTTTGCTTCTCGCTCATCTCACTGTACCTCGATCGAGTGAACCAGGATCTCGAACGGACCGGGTTTCTTGTCACCGACCAAGATTCCGACGGACTGAACTTGGTAGGGTGTCAGCTTCCAATTGGGCATGGGACGGCAGCAGGAATGAGCGACTACCTTGTCGACGCGAAGATTGACCTCGGTATACTGTCCGGATTTCGTGTCGAAATTTAGTTGGTACATATTGTTCGACAGTCTACGAGAAGCCCCCATGGCAGCCACGCAAAAACGAACGCTCGACTTTCACACCGGCGATGAAGTGATCGCGGAGATTCAAAATCTCCGTAGAAGCGGTTATACGAAAACCAAAACTTGGAACCTCACCCAGATCTGCGAACACCTCACCGCAACCATGACCGGCGGTATGGACGGTTTTGGATTTCGGCTGCCGTGGATCTTGCGAGCCACCCTCATCAAGTGGATTTTCAATCGCATGTTGCGGACCCGCAAGATGTCCAGCGGACCGACCTTGGATCGTTTGAAGCCCAAGTCGGAACCTGGCCCCGATGACGACGCGATCATCAATGATTGTATCGCGACGATCGAGCGTGCGAAGGCGTTTGCAGGCCCAATCGAGGACTATCCGTTCCTGAACGAGTTGCCGGTCGAGGATTGGAAACAGTTCATGTGGATGCACGCCGGCCATCACCTGGGGTTCCTTGTCCCCAACGAGCCTGACTCATGATCCACGCGTCCGTTCACAAAGCAACTGTGTTGGAACAAACCGTGTGAAGGTGGCAAGTCCGTAAGGACTCCGCCGGCCGGTCCTTGTCAGATCGCTATAGCTTATTCCTGGACTGATTGATAAACTGTAATCATGACCAGGTTCCTTTCACTCCTGCTGATTCCCTTATTCGTGTTGGGGCAATGCTTGCCTCATTCGCACGCGGGTAGCGTTGTGGCTGAGCCGGACGGTCATGGTCGGCGTCCACACGTGCATTTGCACGGTCACGATCACGCCCATGACGACCACCATCAGCATGTTGGCGAAGGCGATTCGACACCGCCAAATGACTCACTTTCGCCAGCGGCCGAACACGATTCTGATGCCGTCTATTTAGCTGCATCGGGTCAGTCGTTGACGCGACTCTCTGGGGCCATCGGGCTGGAGGTCCACTCGGCGGACTGTGTCGCGTTTTCTGTGCCGCTCACCGTCGACAATCGACCACGATGGCGCACCAGTGATCCGCCGGGTCGCGATCGGACTCTACCAATCTACCTTCTCACGGCCTCTCTTCGGCTGTAACGGAAGCGTGCGCGCACTCTTTGACTGCGTTGCACCTGCTTCTCCGTAGCGGAACTCATCAAGAGTTTCGATCCAACCATTCGGTCTAGCCGGAAGTCTTTGCAGATTTTCGTTACCGGTTGGTGCTGCCCGCTGAAGATCCGTCGAGATTGAACCACACAATGAAACACTTCCTATCCGTTTTCCAAGCCCTGGTCGGGCCGACAATCATCATCGGCGTGGTCGCCGCACTCTGGTTCTTCCGAGCTGAATTGTTCGGTAGTAAAGAGGTAAGCGATACGCCGCCTGCTAGCTCGTCGGGCGAGTCTGCCGAGAAGCAGACGGTGCTTGAGATCAGCGAGCAAGCAAGGAAAAACCTTGGCTTGTCATCCGCTCCCGCGAAGCCGCAATCGTACTGGCGCTCGGTCACCATCCCCGGTGTCGTAGCAGATCGCCCGGGGTTGTCAGATCGGGGTGTAACGTCGCCTGCGGTTGGCATCGTGACCGCGATTCATGCGTTTCCGGGCGACACGATGGGACCTGGCAATCCCCTGTTCACACTCCGCCTGTTCAGTGAATACCTGCAGAGCACGCAAACACAACTTTTCAAGGCAAACCGAGAGATCGGCATCATTCAAGAGCAGATCGACCGCTTGTCCGGAGCCGTTAGCGCAGGTGCTGTGTCCAAGGCAAAGATGATCGAACTGCGAGCGGACATGAGCCGCCAGCGAGCGATCATTCAATCCTCTCGGCAAGATTTGCTGACCCGTGGCTTGCGTCCCGAGCAAATTGATCTCGTTCAACAACAAGGGCAGTTCGTCTCAACCATCGAAGTCACCGCCCCACCACCATTGGTTGGGCAAAATACTTCGATCGACGAATCCAGAAAGCCCGTTCAGCAAGCGAATCTTATCACAGATTCCTCTTCATCGAGCCACGTGGCCTATGAAGTCCAAGAATTGAGCGTGGAAATGGGCCAGCAGGTGCAAGCCGGCGAGTTGCTCGCCAAGTTATCGAACCACCAATCGCTGTACGTCGTTGGACACGCCTTCAAACGCGAAGCGTCGTTCTTGGAAAAGGCGGCGGCAGAGAATCGTCCCGTCGAGATCGAGTTTGCGGAGGACAAAGCCAGTGATTGGCCGATGATCGCGCAATCGTTTCACATTCGGCATCTATCGAATTCGATCGACCCTGATAGCCGCACCTTTGACTTCTTTATCCCATTATCGAATCAGTCTCACGCCTACACAAAATCGGGAAAACAGTTCTTGGTTTGGCGATTCCGGCCCGGCCAACGAGCCAGGATTCGCGTGCCGGTCGAGCAGTTTGAGGACGTCATCGTTGTGCCTGCCGAAGCGGTCGTGCGTGACGGCCCCGAGGCGTATGTGTTCCGTCAGAACGGCGACCTCTTCAAACAGTTGCCGGTTCATGTGCTGCACGAAGACCGACAGTCGATTGTGATCGCCAATGACGGCAGCATTCCACGCGGAAGCTATTTGGCCCAGAGTTCCGCCGCATCGTTAAATCGAGTCTTGAAATCGCAAACAGCCAGCGGCGAGCAGCCCGGCCTGCACGTCCATCCGGACGGAACCGTTCACGCCGCACACTGAGAGGCTCAACATGCTCGACTCAATCATCAAATTCTCTTTGCGTTACCGCATGCTGGTCGTCGCGATCAGTTTGATCGTGCTGGTCTACGGTTCGTACCTTGCCACCCAAATGTCGATCGACGTCTTTCCAGACCTTGATCGGCCTCGCGTTGTCATCATCACCGAAGCACCCGGCCTGGCGACAGAGGAAGTTGAAACGCTGGTCACTCAGCCGATCGAGATCGCGTTGATGGGGGCCAACGGAGTGCAGGCCGTCCGCAGTCAGTCGACTTCCGGCTTGAACATCATCTTCATCGAATTCGATTGGTCGACCGAAATTCGCGCGGCTCGCCAGACCGTGCAAGAACGATTGACCACGCTCGAAGGGATCCTGCCCGCCGGAATTCGGCCGCAGATGACACCGCCGTCCTCAATCATGGGCCAGATCATCATCGCGGGGATCTATCGCCAAGACGGTCCCAATGGCGGAAAACTCGCTCAAGTTGGAACGACCAATCTGATGGCGGAAATGATCGAGGCCGACGGAAAGACGCCTCGCATCGACGTTTGGCGACCGGGCGATCGACACGATTTTGCGACTTGGGAGAAACTTGATCCGCAATTCGCCGACTGGTCGACGGCCGAAGAGCCAAACACCCCAACCGCGACGATTGCGATCGACGATCGAACCTATGAAGCAAACTTCTATTGCGACACAAAGCAACAACTCGAACTTCGTACGATCGCCGACTGGATCATCCGGCCTCGGCTCTTGAAGACAACAGGCGTCGCGGAAGTCTTCATGCAGGGCGGCGATCGAAAACAGTATCAGATTTTGATCAACCCCACCGCACTGTTGGAATACGACATTACGGTGCAAGACGTTGAGAAAGCGCTGCGGGAAAGCAACATCAACACGAGCGGCGGGTTCGCCGTCACAGGCGAGACGGAACGCCCGATTCGTGTGCTTGGGCGACTCGGGCCGCAATCGCGAGTCGTCATTGAAGACCTCAAAAAGGTGCCGGTCGGCAGCAATCCGAAACGCTCCGTGTTGCTCGAACAAGTCGCCCGAGTGACCGAGGGACCGCAGTTCAAGCGGGGCGACGGAAGTGTCAACGGTCGGCCTGGAATCGTGTTCACGACGGTCAAACAACCGCACGTCGATACACGGCAACTGACCGACGATGTTGCGGCGGCGTTCGCGGAAGTCGAAGCGTCGTTGCCAGCCGACATCATCGTCAATAGCGAATTGTTTCGACTGAAGAACTTCATTGACCGCGGGATCTTTAACGTTGCAGAAGCCCTCGTGATCGGTGCTGTGCTGGTCATCATCGTGTTGTTCCTGTTCCTGCTGAATTTCCGTACGACGTTCATCACGCTAACCGCCATTCCGCTGTCGCTTGTGTTGACAACACTCGTTTTCCGATTGGTCGGGATCCTTAGCGGCAGTGAACTGTCGATCAACGTCATGACGCTTGGCGGTATCGCCGTTGCCATGGGCGAATTGGTCGATGATGCGATTGTAGACGTTGAGAACATTTTTCGGCGTTTGAAGCAAAACAACTCGCTGCCAATCGAAGAACAAAAGCCGTCGATCGTCATTGTCTTTGAAGCGAGTAAAGAGATTCGCAGTTCGATCGTTTTCGGCACCGCCGTTGTCATTCTTTCGTTCCTGCCACTGTTCGCGCTCTCGGGAGTGGAAGGCCGTTTGTTTACGCCGCTTGGCCTTGCGTACATCGTTTCAATTCTCGCATCGTTCGTCGTGTCGATGACAGTCACGCCGGTGCTTTCGTACTACTTGCTTCCAAAGTCAGGTGCGACTCACCACCAGGGCGACGGGTTCTTGCTGCACGGGCTGAAGAAGCTCGTCACGCCGCTGATACGACTTAGCATGTCAATGCCTCGCACGCTGCTGATCCTGACTTGGATCGCCGTCGCGCTGGCGGCTTGGCAAATGTCCCAGTTGGGCAGAAACTTCTTGCCGCCCTTCGACGAAGGCAGCATCCAAGTGAACGTGACGCTGCCGCCGGGTTCGTCACTGGATGCGTCGAACAAGGTGTCGCGTGCTATCGACGCGGTCTTTCAGTCAATGCAGAAGACAGACGAAACGCCCAACGGAGAAATTCTGTATTTTGTTCGCCGGACCGGTCGGGCCGAGATGGATGAACATGCATCGCCGGTGAACTTTGGCGAATACATCCTCAGCATGAATCCGGACTCCGGCACGAATCGCGAGGACATCCTTGCCGATTTGCTGGAGAAGATCAGCGACGAAGCGCCGGGTGTTGACATTGAAGTCGAACAACCGCTTGCCCACTTGATCAGCCACATGGTTTCGGGCGTCTACGCTCAAATTGCGATCAAAATTCACGGCGATGATCTCGACACGCTTGGTCGTGTAGCAGAGCAAGTCAAAAACACGATCCAGGATATCCCTGGCATCACGCCTCCGATCGTCGAGCCGATTCGCGAAACGGCCGAGTTGCACATCGAGTTGCGCGCAGACGACTTGGCTCTGCACGGCCTGACTCGAGAGTACGTTGCCAACGTGTTGCAAACGGCTTTGCAAGGCGAGGTGGTCTCACAAGTACTCGAAGGCCAACGTCGTTTCGATCTACTCGTTCGCTTGGAAGAGGAGTATCGGACCGACTATGCCAATCTCGGGCGTCTTCGTATCGACTTGCCGCATCAAGCCGACGAAACCGAACGCGGGCAGATTGAACTGCGAGAGGTCGCAGACATCGGTGAAGGCACGGGGCCAAACTCCGTCAATCGGGAAAACGCCCGCCGACGGATCGTGATCCGCTGCAATACGCAGGGCCGTGATCTTGCCAGTGCGGTGGGGGAAATCAAACAACGAGTCGACGATGAAGTGCAAATGCCGATCGGCTATTTCATCGAGTATGGCGGGCAGTTTGAAAGCCAGCAGCGTGCGACTCAGCTGATCATCGTTCTGGCCGGCATCTCCATCGTTGGAATGTTTGTGGTGCTGATGCTGCTGTTTCCATCGGTGCGTATCGTCCTGCAAGTTCTCAATGCCTTGCCGACCGCGTTCATCGGCGGTGTGCTGGCGTTGGTCATCACGCAGCAAAGTCTAACGGTCGCAAGCTTGGTTGGCTTCATTTCGCTCGGTGGGATCGCGGTTCGCAATGGGATTCTTCTGGTAACGCATTACTTCCACTTGATGAAAGAGGAAGGTCAAGACTTTTCGCAAGCGATGATCGTTCGCGGAAGCCTTGAACGACTCGCACCTGTGTTGATGACGGCGCTTACCGCGGGCATTGGACTGATTCCATTGGTTTTGGGTGGCCAAGAACCTGGACGTGAAATTCTTTACCCGGTGGCAACGGTCATCCTTGGTGGATTGACCACGTCAACCTTTTGCGAATTCCTGATTCACCCAGGACTGTTTTGGAAGTTCAGCGGCCGAGACGCCGCGCGGCTTGCCGAGCAAAAAACAGAGGAGGACGAACTGGCAATGATTTAGCTCACACAACCGACTGCTACGAAAAAAATTCATTCTCTATTTTAGGAACCATTCCATGAACATTCAAAACTTCTTCGCTTCGCTGCTCACCGCCGCTTGCCTTCTGGGCTTCGTCGGTTGCAAGCACGAAACCGCGTCCACGACACCGGCACCAAATGTCGGGGCAGACGAACATGCCCATGATGACGTCGAAGGCGACGAAAGGGATCACAGTGTTGCCGGCCATGGCCACGGAACTGGCCCTCACGGCGGCACAATCGCCGACTGGGGTGGCGGAAAGTACCACGTCGAATTCACCGTCGATCACGACAAGACTCAAGCAACCGCCTATGTCCTGGGAGGCGATGAAAAGACGTCCGCCCCAATTGATGCCGATACCATTGAGCTGAACATCGTCGATCCCGAAATGACGGTGACTCTGGATGCGTCACCTGAAGATAGCGATCCCGACGGCAAAGCGTCACGGTTCATCGGCACGCATGAAAAGCTTGGCGTCGTCCAAGAGTACGAAGGCAGCATGACGGGGGTGATTGGTGGCACGCCGTATACAGGCGACTTCAAGGAAGAAGCTCACAGCGACCACGAGTAGGCCGCACGCTTTCATCAAGGACCGATCAAGGTGTGGTTGATTGTCAAAGCGTTGATTTCGGCTGCGGTGATTGTTGCCGTGGCCGAGTTGTCGTCTCGGATGCCTCGTTTCGGTGCGTTGGTGCTGACACTACTCATCATCAGCATGCTCGCGTTCATCATGAGTTGGAACAAAGACCACGACATGATCGCGATCAGCAAACTCGCTCGCGAGGCGTTTATCTCGACGCAACAGTAGAAGAGTTTTCCTCTTCCAAATCCGCAATCAGCTTCTTCATCTCTGCGATCTCCTTCCTTTGGGCTTCGATGATTTGGTCGGCCAGTTCGCGGACTCGTGGGTCGCTGATTTCGGCTCGTTCGCTGGTCAGGATCGCGATCGAGTGGTGTGGGATCATCGCCTTCATCCACGAGACATCTTCGACGGTCTCTTGGCTGCGTACGAGGTACAGCGACCCGGCGAAGACGGCGACGCTGGTAGCGAAAATGGCCGCGTTGGTCTTCGTACTCTTGTACATGCCGAGCATGAACGACAACATAATCACCGCCATCGTCGCTCCCATCACGAGTGCCATGTAAAAGCGAGTCTCGCTCCAGTAAACGTGGTCGATCGCGTAGGTGTTCAGATACATCAACAACAGCATGACGGTGGTCGACGTTGCGATCATTGCTCCAAAGAGTCGGTAGTTGGACATGTCCTTTTCCTTAGTGGGTTTGTGATTCGAGTGCCCAAAGAATCTGCAAATACGGTGCCGAGGTATCCGAAGGTCAGGAGAAGGCTCAAATTCCAACGCGAAGGCCCGATGGTCTGTGTGATGCGCGACCGAATTGGTCGGTCATCGCCATGGCACGCCGAATGCCAATGCCGATAGTTGTTAGATGGGGATTGATCGGCTTTCCTTAGAAGCGAAATCCTGCTTTGCCACGGATTACGTGAGTTTAGCGGCACGCAATCGCAACGCATTTGCAATCACGGATACACTGCTAAAACTCATCGCTGCCGCTGCAATCATGGGGCTCAGCAGCACGCCGAAGATTGGATACAGCAACCCAGCCGCGACCGGAATTCCCAGTGCGTTGTAGATGAAAGCGAAGAACAGATTTTGACGAATGTTGCTCATCGTTTTGCGACTCAAGTTCGCCGCCGCCGCCACCCCGCGCAGATCGCCACCGACGAGCGTGACGCCGGCGGACTCAATCGCAACGCCCGTCCCCGTGCCCATGGCGATGCCAACATTCGCTTCGGCGAGTGCAGGAGCGTCGTTGATTCCATCGCCACACATCGCAACTGTTTTGCCTTTCTCCGTCAGCTTGCGGACGAAGTCATGCTTTTCCTCGGGCGAAAACCCGGCATGAAACTCGTCGATGCCCAGTTTCGATGCGACGGCTTTCGCGGTCGGTTCGGCATCGCCGGTCAACATCACGACTTTCAATGCCAGTTCATGCAAGGTCTTAAGTGCTGCAGGAGTGCTTTGCTTGATTGGGTCCGTGATGGCCAGGATTGCCGCCAACTTGCCGTCGATCGCCACAAACACAACCGTCGCCCCCTCGGCCTGATGCGATCCCGCTTTGTCCCGACCCGCATCGACGCCCTCGATGCCTTGTTCGACCAAAAGGTCAGCCTTGCCGATCAACACATCATGATCATCGACGCGGGCGCGAACGCCACCACCGGTGATACTGTTGAACTCTTCTGCCTCCACAAGCTGCAACTCATCCGCCTTCGCTCGGCGAACGACCGCCTGAGCCAACGGATGCTCGCTCTGGGCTTCGACCGCAGCAGCCAACGTCAACACATCATTCTCATTCCAGCCACCAAACGTTTCGACCCCCGTCACTTCCGGTCGTCCCTGCGTCAGCGTGCCCGTCTTGTCGACAACAATCGTGTCAACCTTCTCCATGACTTCAAGGACTTCCGCGTTCTTAATCAAGACGCCTTCCTTGGCACCGCGGCCAACACCCACCATCACCGACATGGGCGTCGCCAGCCCTAGCGCGCATGGACAAGCAATGATCAACACCGCAACGGCCGCTACGAACGCATGAGCGAGTTGCGGTTCAGGACCAAACACGGCCCAGCCGATGAACGCGAGAATCGAACAAGCGATTACCGCCGGCACGAAGTAACGAGCGACCACATCGACAAGCTTCTGAATCGGCGCGCGACTTCGTTGAGCGTCGGCAACCATTTGCACGATCCGGTTCAGAACGGTGTCGCCGCCAACACCGACGGCCTCCATCACGAGCGCACCGGTCTGGTTCAAGGTCCCGCCCGTGATCTCGTCGCCTTCCACTTTCTTCACCGGCATCGGCTCGCCCGTCAGCATCGACTCGTCAACGCTGCTCGACCCACTCAATACTTTTCCATCGACCGGAACTTTTTCGCCAGGACGAACGCGCAGCCGATCGCCTTGGCGGACTGAATCGAGCGAGACGTCTTCCTCGCCATCGTCTGTCATTCGGTGCGCCGTGTCGGGAGCAAGCTTCATGAGTTCGCGAATCGCTCCGCCCGTCTGTTGTCGTGCTCGCAGTTCCAATACTTGTCCAAGCAACACCAGCGTGATGATCACCGCCGCGGCTTCAAAATAGAGTGGCGGGACACCGTTTTCGAAAAAGGCTTCCGGGATCACACCAGGAAGCAACACGACGACGAAACTGAACAGATACGCCGCCAACGTGCCCACCGCGATCAACGAGAACATGTTCAAGTTCATCGTGCGAAATGACTTGGCTCCACGAACCAACAAGGGCCATCCGCACCAGAACACAACCGGTGTCGCCAACGCCAACTGCACCCAGCCAAAGACGGTTTGGCTCATCCAATCCGCGACCCGCAAACCCACCATCGGCCCCATCGCGATCACGAGCAATGGCACCGACAACGCAACGCCAACGCAAAAGCGACGTTTCATGTCGGCGTATTGTTGATCTTCACCCTCGTCATCCAACGCGACGACCTTCGGCTCCAAGTCCATTCCACAAATCGGGCAATCGCCGGGGCCAACTTGCTCGATCTCCGGGTGCATTGGACAAGTAAAAAGAGTCTGGGAGTCGGGAGAGGGGGAGTCGGGAAGACGTTGCGTCGATGATGGTTTTCGCTTCGCCTTGGTCGCTGATCCGCCACAGCACGAATGCTCCATCTTCCCATCTCCCGGACTCCCACTCTCCCCATCTTTGTCTGCAAGCACGCCCGCCGGGTCGTGCTCGAACTTCGTCAAGCACCGATCGCTGCAAAACACGTACTTCTCGCCTTCAAACTCGGCCGATCGTGGGCTATCCGCGGGGACGGTCATTCCGCAAACCGGATCGATCTGCTTCTCCCTCGCTCTATCTTCGGTGTGGTCCATGATCTCTCCTGGCTGCCAATTGGTCGTTGCTCAATCTACCCCTCAGTGGTATGCAAGTCGCATACCGCTCAGGCAATGGCAACGGGGCCGAATTCGCAAGATTCCAAAGGACAAGCGAATGGGTACCGCAACCCCCAAAGCAATCGCAGCCACGAAGCATTCAAGGCAGCGTTTCATTGTTGGCATCCTTAAACGGATTTCGCTCTGGCGGTTCGTCGTGATTGACGTTCTTCAGTAATTGGTGAACGACAAAATTGAGGAGAGGAACACGATGCCTGACCCAAACGTGAACGGTCTCGGGTTTGCAACCCAAACGACTCTTGGCCTCCAACGCCGTTCGTCCAAACGAAATGCGTTTGCATCGCCAACGAATGGCTTGTTCGATCACGGCCAACAGCAATGCGTGATAGACGGGCAATCGTGCGTTTGCTTCGTAGTCCATGCCCAAGTAGAAACCGATTGCTGTTTCGCCGTCACGAATGACAGTCACGTATCCGATCAACAATCCATTTTCACGGATCCCAATCGTCTCGAAATCATCATCCAACGATTCGGCGATTCGTGGAAGCGTCGTGATGTTCAATTCAAACAGGCAGACATCTGCCTTCGCTGCCACCGCCTTGTACAATTCCAAGATTCGGTCTGATTCGTCTCTTAGGTTTTCAATCGGCGATACTGAAAGAGTGTCGCAATCGAACGGCTTTTTGACTTTCCTCGCTGCAGCGCGGTAACGCTTTGTCAAACTACCCAGATAGTCGTCCATCGACTGCCACTGTGGATGAAGCGAAAGAACCATGTTCGGCTCGGTCTCCATCGATCGGTAGCGAAACGGTTCCAATGCCGACGCATCCAACGGGTCCGATTCGAGTAGGTCTTTGACGATCACATAGTCGACCTGGCCATGGAGTCGATTGGCGCGTCGGATTCGATACAGACATTCGGCGATGCCCTGCCAAACGCGTTGATGATCCTGGCCCGCCGCGATTGCCACGCCATGTGGCCCCCATGTATGAACATTGCCACAAATCATGATCCGGCGTTTTAGCAATGACAGTGACTTCCGTTTCCATTGCTCGGGCAGATTCTGCGGTAACGCTGAATTTCCACCAATCAGTTGAGTTCCGACAACATCGAATGTTTGAGTCGCGATTGCGGCCACCGGTTCTTCCTTGTCGTAGACGATGGCGAAGTCGCGAACAATCGCTTCAAAGAACTCATCCTGAGCGGAACTCAAGTACCGGCGACTCAAGAACACAGATGACTCCGCAGTCACATTGTCCCAGTGATCCGCATTCAGGAACTCGATCCTGCCAGCGATGGCGAATTGGAAGCCAGAAGCTTTCCTTGTGACGGAATCTTGAATCTCATGAGTCATGACGGGTACCGCCGAAAGAGTGTTTGAAGTGCAGAGCGGCAACTGCCAGTCGATCGCCGAGACTGCAAGCACCACCTGCGCCCTAGCGGCTTGGATATCCCTTCCCAGGCCTGCGTCCCGCTGGGCCTGAGTCGAATCGAGTGGACTGCAGGGAAAGTCCGCGTGAAACAAAGAGCGAGTTGCAGCTATTCGCGTTTTCTAATCGTGGCCTGTGGCGGTAGCTTGCTAATCAACGCAATGTGTGCGTCCAGCCGTTGCAATCGTGCTTGTGTCAGCTCCTCCTCGGAGCACGCGCCGTTCTTGAAACAAGATACGCGGTACTTCTCCAGCCGTTGACGATTCTTGAAGATCGCCCGCAGTGCTTTGATCTCGTCGCGTTCTGCATGAAACGGCGAAGCTTGGGCGACCAGATAGTCACGCTCTGCATCCAAAAATGAGTCGAGGGACAAGTTGCCAAGATCGAAGAGCTTCTTCATCGCGTCCATGCGATTCTTGAGGATGATGGTTTTCTCTTCTTGGAGTTCCTGAAGAAACTCTTTGACCGTTTGCGTTGCGCCTTCATCTCCAACATCGCCAGTTTTTTGTGGTGGCGGTTCAGCGTGAATTGCGATCGTCGTAACCGATAACACGACGAAAATTGCCAGGCGAAGAAGTGTCATGATCTGGTCTCTTGCAGCAGTGTAGTAGTGAATTGGCCGACAATTAAATTCGATGAACAACTCGGGGCATCCGCTTCGAGATTAGGTGTAAAGTTTTGTCGGACTTGGCCTTCCCGCGACTCGACGCAATGCGATCCTCTTCAATAGCTTGAACGTCAATCTTCTCAGGTTTATATCGAAGAGCATACAGAAACGCAAATTTCGTAGCAGAACTCGGCAAGTCTGGGTATCTAGCAACAGTCCGGGGCATTCGGAACATCGTGAGGTTGGGGAATCAGCGATCGCGTTGCTCGATCAAATGCGGCTTCTTTGGCTTTCGCATTGGCATTCCCATCGGGCCAGACGGCTAAGCGTCAAACAGGCTGATAGGCAAAGATTGTCGTGGCACAGGCAATTTCAGTGCGGTGCCCAACCACTTTTGTGCGACTTCCTGGTACATGTTGCGAAAGTCGGTGGTCATTTGCAGGTCACCGTCGACGAGGTCGGACAGTTTGGGTGTTGATCCGATCAACCCGGATCGGACTTGGCTGCCGGCAAGGAAGACGGGGCCGGCGGTTCCGTGGTCGGTTCCTTCGGAACCATTCTCGGTGACCCTCCGGCCGAATTCGCTAAAGCCCATCACGCAGATTCGATCGGAGATTCCTGCAGCCTCCACGTCGTCCATGAACGCTTTGACCGCATCGGAAAATTCTCTGAGCAAACGCGCGTGCGACGGCAATTGAGCCGCGTGGGTGTCGTAGCCGCTGTGGATCGCGTAGTAGATGGGCGTTTGAAAACCGCTTTTGACCATGGTTGAAATGGTCTGCATGCGCTGCCCGAGCCTTGTGGACGGGAACTTGGCACTGCCATCGATTCTATCCTCGATGTTTTGCTCCAATACACTCGCCGTGGTGATCGCGTTTTGCATCGTCTGATCGACGAACCGGGCAAGCGAGGAGTTAGGCGTCTGGTCGTTTTGAATTGTCGGTTGTGCGACGGCGGGTCGACGAAGTCGCAAGTCGCTTAGGCTAGACAGTGTCACGGCGGTCGAGCGACGACTTTGGATGGCCAGTGGTGGGGATTCGTCGCCGACCAATATCATGTCGGGATCTTTTGCTCCACCCCCGATGACGGCTTCGCGGGTTGTGTCCATCGCCTTGCCAAGCCACCCGTGGGATCGCAGCGTCTCTTCGCCGCCGACCTGGGCCGAGTGCCAGATCGCCATGCTCGTGTCGTGCGAACGACTCGGGTTCGGATAGCCGACACCTTGTACGATTCCAAGCTTACCTTGTTCAAGCAGATCCGCCGCAGAACGCATCGACGGGTGAAATCCCACCGACTCGTCAATCTTGAGTAGCCGATCCGTCGACAATCGCAGTTTCTTGCGGTGCTTTGCGTAACCTTCGTCGGCATAGGGGACGATCGTGTTGATTCCGTCATTGCCGCCGCTCATCTGGATCACGACCAAGATCTTGCCGTTTTGTCCCGGCAGAGAACGGTCGTCGGCCACCACTGCCCGGCTGACCAGCGAGGTCATTGCTCCCAACACTACGGTGGAACTCTGGTCAAGAAAGCGTCGTCGATTCGTTTTCATCGTTTGTTCCCGTGTCTTCGTGGATTCAACTAACCGAGTTGCGACGCCGGTCGCCGAAGGATCGCTTCAATGTCGCCGGGTGCATTCTCGTGACCTAGAAGCAACGTGCTCGCGAGCTTGGATTGATCAGCCGGTGTCGAACAACCCTGTTTGATCGCCAGCGCCTCGATGTCCGGTGGATGGTTCGGGCGATGCAACTCGCCCCGACACAACGCGGACACATAGTTGGCGCGGCCGATCATCGTTCGGGTCGTTAGCCACGACCGACCGCCGGGCCATCCGAATACATTGGGTGGATAGAACAAATCTTGGCCGAGTTTGGACGCCCATTCTGCGAGCAACAAGGTGCTCGGCGGCGGATCGAGCATTTCCAAGGCTCGTAGAGGTCCGATCATGAACTGAATCGGATCATGCACACGATTGCCAATGTTGGTATCCGAAAAGAACGTTTCGCTGCGGAGAATGGTTTCAACAGCCCAGCCAATATCCAGGTCGTGGTCGCGAAGACCGCCGGCAAGTTCGTCGAGCGCGTCATCGGTGATGACAGCTTCGCCAAAAAACGCTTCGCACAAACGCATCGCGATTCGACGGGCAAGCGGTTCCTGCTTCAGCAGAATGTCCAGAACGTCGTCACCGTCAAAACTCCCCTGCTCACCGAGTATTTGTTTGGTTCCACCATCGTGGTAAGCCATCACGTGCTCGAAATCGCCGCCGCGGACCGTCCAGCCGGTGAGTGCTCGGGCGACTTCTTTCACATCGGTTTCGCTGTAGTGTCCGACCCCCAGCGTGAACAGTTCCATCAACTCGCGAGCGAGGTTCTCGTTCGGTTTGCCTTTTCGATTGGCGTTTGCATCCAGCCAGACCATCATCGCCGCATCCTTGATGACCGCTCGCAACAGATCGCCGAACTTTCCCAACGCATGTTGTCGCATCAAGTCGTTTTGGCGTTTCATCATCGCGACATTGGCGACCTTCAAGTTGCTGGTGGCAAAGTGATTGTGCCACATCAGCGTCATGCGTTCGGTCAGCGGATCACCGCAATATAGCATTCGATAGAACCACCACGCCTTCAGCCGATTGATGTCACCGGAACTGACCGCAGCGTCACCGATCAGTTGCTGAAGTGAATCAAAATCCGTAGCGGAATTCGTCAAGGCTTTCGGTTCGCCTCCGATTCCAGCATCGCCGAAACTCTTGGTGAGATTCGCAACGGTCAGGATTCGGCTGACCGCATCTTGTGGACCGGCGTCGATGTCTCGTTGCAACTCACCCCAATTCGCACCGAATCCGGCTCGTCGGTGAAGGTGATGAACAAGGCGCAAATCCCACGGACGAGACTCAGTCGGCTCATAAGGCTTCCACTCGGCTAGGTTTGCGACTTTCACGGCTGCAATTCCTTCTCGCAATATTTTCCTGCCATTGCATCAGACTCAAAACGATATTTGTCTTTTTGCCGACACGCTCCAAGCTCAGAATTCGCGCCGGCTTCCGCGCGGATACCGCCCTCACAAACAACTCCATCCAATGCGCATCGGTACGTACATATAGCGAGAACGCTTCGATGAAGTGCGACCGAACTCGTCCAGGTCGATGACATCGCCGGGCTTGGTATCCGTCAGGTCAATCGTGAAGTCAACTTTCTTGCCGCTTCGATCGCGAGCCTTCATCTTATAGACATGACCTGCCATCAAACCCTTGATCTCAAATTCGCCATCGTTGTCGCTATGGCACCAATGAATCATGAAGTCCAATGGCGGAGCGTTTCCGCTTAGCAAGCACTCCCCGCAGGCAACAAAGTATCGCGCCGCGGGAAGACCGGTTTCGTTCTCAATCAAACGTCCGGTGACTCGCACGGACGGTTCGAGTTTGACAGCGATCTCCGGCGGTGCGGTGCCTTCAAGCCGATACTGTCCGACGAGCGTTTCGTCTTGGTTTTTAAAGAACAGTTGACGTGGCCCCTTGCCGTCATAGCCGTTGACCGTGAACTGATCAGTCAAGCGAACCTTGTCGTGATACTTTGGGCTCCAGTACTTGTCGCCCTCCGTTAACCCGAGGGCGTAAAGGTCCGAAACCGGTTTTCCATCGGGGCCGACGACGCGACCGGGAATGCGGACGCCACCATCGAGCGTCAGGTCAGTCGTCAATGAGATTGCGTCTTTCGCCGGATTGATCTGTTTTACCAGGTGCCAATTGGAGGCCTTGATGGGAAAAGGCGTTGTGGGAAGCGTGCCAACGGACTGATCATAGCCTTCGATCGTTTCGACGCCGGTTGCCAACGGATAACCCGGATCGAGCGACGTGACCAACAACACGCCGGGTCCGGGCAGACCGAGCAAACGATACCGGCCATCGCTGTCCGTCACGTAGCGCTGCTCAACCCGGACAGGATCTAACCTCAACTTGGGGTCCCATCCGGCTACATCGATCGCGTATGGGTTCTCACTCAACGCCATGTAGTCGATCGCCGCCGATCGTGGTTCGCCAGTTTCTATATCCGTGATACGCCCTTCGATGCAGACGCCCCGCTTGAGCTTGATTTCGATGCGTTTCGTCTTGCCATCCTCAAGACTCAGAGAAACTTCTTGCGGTGCGGGCAGGTAAGGCTCGGACTTTGGCGGAACGGCTTCAAGAATGTGGCCTTCCCCCGGCGGCATCCCGGTGATACGAAAGCGACCTTGCTCATCGGTCACCGCACGCATGTGGCGGGTGTCCAGCCGCAACTTTGCGTACTTGTGTCTGAATAGTCGCTCGACAGAGACCAATACGTCTGCGATAGGTTTGCCCGTGTCGTAGTCCGTGACAGTCCCTTCGATTGGAATCGATGGGGCGGCGAAATGGTTAAAGTCTCGTCCGACGAATAAGTCCTTCGTTCCGTCGGGTTTTTGATCCCTATATGGCAGGCTGACCATCTCCATCTCGCGACCGAGAACATGCACGGGGCGGGCTTCGATACGTTCGTCTTGAAAGACAAGCGTGGCTAGTTGATCATCGCCAATGCCGCGAATTTGAAACTCGCCGTTTTCGTCCGTCTTGATCGGAGGGAAGAGTTTTTGCAGCTCGGTTCTGGCAAGTCCGCCAGCGACGCCAGTTGAACTCATCGCGTCATACACGCCCTGCTTCCAAGCATTCTCCAGGGCGTTCATCAACTGCGGAACGTTTGGTTGACGAAGGCTTTCGACGAACACGGTCACGTTCGACAATCGGTTGCCTTCCAGATCGACCAGCCGTCCCTGTACCGGCTGCGACTCGGGTCGCAAGACAAGTGTTCTGCTGGCGAACCGTCCATCGCCAAACGCGTCATCGATTCTGGACTGCAGTAGACCTCTCTCCTGACTGGGAATCGGATCGTCCTGGAACACATCCAGTGGCAACCAATCCATCCCATGCCCATCAGACGTTGCAATAATTTGAACCCGAGCGAATCGAGGGCGGTTGCGGATTTCCAAAGCCGTTGTTGTGTCCAGTAAGCACTCAAACCGGCCCTGCTCATCCGTTGAACCCAACTCACGCAGCAACCCCTCCCGATTCTCCATATTCACTTCACTATTGAACTCGAACGATGTGACGGCCAACCAGATCTTCGCTCCGCCAATCGGGTCTCCACTCTGTTCGCGAACGATACCGCTGATCGCAAGCTCGTTTGAATCCGCTTCTGACTTGGCGGTCGATTCATCGATCTTGTTCTGTGCCGTTGCCATGGTGAGGGTGCCGAAGCAGATGGCTGCCAGCAAACCGACCGTTGAAACCAGTACAAATGCCCATCCGCGTTTGCTCAATAAAGTTTGCGTGTCGCGGTTCTCATCGAGTAGCCCCGCGACGCGTTGTTCCAATTTCCAACGTGATGCGAAGAAACCGACGCTTCCAGGGAGCGTTTCGGGCTGCTGGACGAGTTGAGCCAACGACAGCAGCGTGCGGCTGTAGAGGGGTGCATCGGTCGTCGCCAAGACGAAATTGTCGCAGACCTCTTCGCGGGCTTTGGCGAGTTCGCGGTTCAGCCTTCGCACCAGCGGGTGCGGCCAATAGATCGCTGCGACGAGGTTTTGCAACACAACGACAATCGGGTCTCGCCGGACGACGTGAGCGACTTCATGAATCAGGACATCGGTTAGATCAGTCGGACTCGACTCCGCAATCAGCTGTTTGGGAAGGACGACTGACCCGGCAAAGATTCCCGCGGCGAGCGGGCCGCTGACTTCATCGGACGCAAGCAAGCGCGGCATGCGTGCTTCCTTACAACCGGCCAACGCACATGCTTTTGTGAACGCTGCCACGTAATCAGGATCTGCGATGGTTTCTGCTCGGCGCAGAATCCCTGCGAGCCGGATCCAGCCTATCGCCATTCGCACCAGCAACAGCGTCGTGCCCGCCGCCCAAACGGCCGTGGCGATGGTCACGATGATCGCGAGCCACTGCATCGGTGAGCGAGACTCTTCGGACGTCCAAGCGGAGGGCTTCACCGGAACCTCGGCAGCCGTCATTGGCTTGCTTACGATGGGCCTATCAGCAAACTCTTCGACGTGGTTCGCGTCCGGGACCGGAGGCGTGATGAATGCATTGACTTGCTGTGATGGCAAGTGTTGCATCGACAAGTCGTTTGCCGTCATTGGCGGGTCGGTTACGGCAACCGCGGTTGCTGGAACGGATTCATTTGGCAAAGCGAGTGCCACCCAGCCACTTCCGTTGGATTGAATCAATGCCGAAACCGCGGGACTGCCCAATACCAATAACAGACCGCAACACAGAATCCAATACCGCAGGGCGGCTCGCTTGCGAAACAACATCGCGACGCACAACAAAACCGCTGCCAAAACCGTCGAGTGAATCAAGACGTTGACTCCCCACAGAACCAGTTGGTCAGAGAGTGTATTCATGATTGACCTCCGCGTTTTCGGCCCGGTTTGCGATTCACCTTCTTGGGCGAGTTCGTCTCCGCCGTGTCGATCATCTCACGAATCCGATCGGCTTCATCGGCCGACAGTCCGCGATATTCCATGAGCGCTGTGACCATTTCTTCCGGCGAACCGGCGAATAGCCGATCCACCATTTGAGCAACCTTTGCCCCGAGGGAAGCGGTGCGAGGTCGGTTGGCGGAGTACCAGAACGTTCGGCCTTCGGTCCGGTGCTTCAGCCAGCCACGTTCTTCGAGGCGAACGATCATCGTTTGGATCGTGTTGCGAGCGACCTCGCGCCGCTTGCCAAGCTCGTCTCGCACCTGTGTGACCGTGACTTCCTCCTGATCCCAAACCACCTCCATGATCTCCCGCTGCGCCTGCGTCAGCGGTGTCGTGTCCGGCTTCGCCATATCCCGTATCCCTCGAAAGTGCTGCCTACCTACTGCGTGTAGGCATTGTTGCCGACAGTGCGTAGGCAAGTCAAGCGTTTTCGTAAAAAATAGTTGTCGATGTCGATTGACGCCGGTTGTTTACCGCCATAGATTTAGTCGGGTAAACGCCGCGAGCCAATCGAGGACGCCGATGAACACGACGCAACTGGGACGGGTGCAACTGCTGATCATGCAGGTGCTCTGGGAAAACGAACGGGCGACCGCTCGTGAGATCACCGACCGAATCAATCAGTCCGAACCGATCGCTCACAGCACCGTGCAAACGCTGCTGCGAGGATTGGAAGATAAGCAAGCGGTCGACCATGAAACCGAGGGACGCACCTTCACGTTCTTTCCGTTGATTTGCGAAGCGGACTTCAAGCAATCGGCGACCCAAGACCTGCTCACCCGTGTCTTCCGCGGCAGCGTCGAAGGGTTGGTCGCCCACTTGCTGCAAAGCGAAGACGTTTCCGCGGATGAACTCGCTGACCTTCGCAAACTGATCAACCGCCAAGCCAAGAAGAAGGGATCGTGATGAACGCTTTCAGTTGGATTGAGTCGGTTTGGCAGATCGGAATGCTGTACGCAGTGCAGTCAACGATTTTGATCTTGGGCGTGATGGCTGTGGTTCGGCTTTGCCGGGTTCGCGACGCTGCGGTGCTGTCGATGATCTATCGCTTTACAATGGTGGCGGTGGTCGTGTCGCCCCTGGTGACCGTCGGCATGAAACAAGCACAAGTCGACGGTTGGTGGCCCGTCACGCCAACCCAGGAGGTGGCGGCCGAGGCGAATACTTCGTTCTCCACGCGTGCGATCGCGATGCCAAATGAGTTTGCGACCAGCGGCGACGTTCCACCACAGAGAATTGAGAATGAGGCTGTTCCCAATGAACCGGTCGCGTTGGCTGCTTCGGATTTGCAGCCAGTGTTTGATGTTCCACCGCCAAACGAGCTGGCCGGTGTCGAAGACGTTGGCGACGAAACGATACTGACCACAATCGACGCCACAGCGACAGCCGGCGCTGGAGCGTTCTTCGTTTGCAGAACAATTGCAGTCGCGGCTTGGTTGGTTGTGTCCCTGGCGTTGCTGATCCGGCACGGCCGAGCTTTTCTGTCACTGAGGCGATCCTTGAGACGCAGCGTGCCGGCAAGTTCGGAGATCCAAGCTCTCTGCGACCAAATGGCCCGCGACCTTCAAGCGACGTCGCCGCGAGTCATTTGCAGTCCGTACTTCGAGAGTCCGTTCTTGTCGGGCGTATGGAATCCGATCATTCATTTGTGCAGTGACGACGTTGGCATGATGGAGTCCAGCGATGATGCGGAAATTCGCGATGTCCTCGCCCATGAACTCGCACACTTGAAGCGTCATGATTTGATCGTGCGGATGGTGAACCACGCGGTTCTGTCGCTGCTGTTTTTCCAACCACTGCTGTGGCGATTGGTGGATTGGATCGAGGGCACCGCCGAAGACGTTTGCGACGACTTCGCTTTGGGGCTCGGTGCGTCGCGTCAATGCTACGCGCGTCGGCTGGTTGACTTAGCCGAACGTTGCGACTTTCCCCTTGGCTCCGCCGTCGGAATTGCGTCGGGCAACAGCATGCTCCAGCACCGGGTCAAGCGAATCATGGAAGACGGTCGTCGACTCTCAACGGCAGCGGGAACGAAGGCAAAATGGTCAGCAGCAGCCGTGTCGGTGGCAGCCGTCTTGATCGCGGGTTTGTCGTTCACTCCTGCGGCGATCGTGTCGGCCGGTCCGCCGAGGGACCTGGCAATCGCTCAACCAGAAACCGACGAGTCGACGCAGTTGCCAGAAGAAAAGCTGGCGAAAACCGATGCGACGGCCGAAACGCCCACTTCAGCCGAAGTGCCTCTGGGCGTGATTCGCGGGACGATTCTCGGTAGCGACGGACCAAAGGCCGGTGCGGATGTCTATTGGTGGCGAAGTCGTGTTTACGACGATGACCCGATGAAGCCCGTCAAGGTCACGACAGATGAGAACGGCAAGTTTGAACTCAAACGCACTGCCCCAGCACCGGATCAAGTTGGAGTCTGGGAGATGAGTGAACTCATGGTTGTCCGTGCGAAGGGGTACGCCTTCAATACCGCCAGTCCTCGGAAGTTCGGTTCCGCGACCGGATTCAACCCAGATTGGCCTGAGCAGAATAGCCAACTCCCAAAACCCGGCGCGACATTCCAACTCAACAAGGAAGGCCCCGCCGTGTCAGGGAAATTGGTCGATATTGAAGGCCAGCCGATCGAGAACGCAAGCGTTCGTATTCGGTGGTTTTCAAAACGCTGGTTCAGGAACAGCGGCGGTGGCATTCAAAATTCACGCCCAAAAAATCCGGTCCCAGAGACCGAAGAAGATTTGATCCGTGATGTCAATCGCCTTGTTAATACCATCGAGCAGGTGCCGCTCCGCGATGCCTTGCCGAGGGCGACGACGGATGCCGAGGGTCGATTCAGATTGACTGAATTGCCGGCCGATTGCTTTTTCGAATTACTGATCGAGCGAGACGGTTTTGAATCAACCACTCTAGTTGTTCGCAACGACGGTGGTGAAAACGTCGTGACCGTTCCACAAGCCGAGGGCTATGCCCATAAACCGCCAACGAAGTTGTATCCGCCCAATTTCGAGGCGGTTATCGGACCGTCGTCGGTCGTGATGGGCACGGTGACCGATGCCGAAACGGGACAGCCGATCAGCGACGCTTTGGTGAAGACCAATCTCGTCAATAATCAGAAACTGACGTCGACTCGCGAACGTCAACACTGGATGACCAGGACGGATAAAGACGGACGATTCCGAATCGACGGATTGCCGGCCGGAAACGGCAACCGCTTGATCGTCCATGGACCTAAAAATGAACCGTACATTCCGGTCGAAGCCATCGCCAGCGAATCTACCGGGATGCCGGCAAACCGCACTTACAAAATCGACTTCAAATTGAAGCGGGGAATCTGGGCCGAGGGACGAGCGTACGAAGCGGAAACAAATGAACCGTTTCAAGGCACGATTGCCTACTATTGGTTTCGCAATCGCGATTTAGAAACCACCTACCCAGGAAAGATTCGTGTCGACGTAGACGGCCAAAATTACACCGATGCAGATGGCAATTACCGCATTCCGGTCCTGCCCACCGCTGGCGTGATTGCGTTCAGCACCGGCAACCGCGACCACGCACGCATGGCGGTCTACCCAAGAGGGTACGGCGAATTTGAACTGATAAAGTACCGAAATGCCAACGGCGGTTATCCGTATTACGACACCGCGCCGAGTTTCCTCATCCCCGGCAACTACAACCGGGTTGCCCTCGTCGACCCGAATTCGGAGGAGTCTGTCGTGAGGGTAGATTTACCGATCAGAAAATCGCAACCCATCCCAGTCACGATCCTCGATCCCGGTGGAAAGCCCGCAACCGCGAAACTGGAAATCTATGGCGGCAATGAGCGGTGGGGATGGCAAGATAAAATGCCAAAGGACTTTGTCGTGGAAGATCTACTTCCTGATGAACGCAGAAAAGTGTTCGCGTTTGACCGGACGCGAGACTTAATCGGTGGCACGATCGTCGAGCATGGCGAAGGAAAACAATTTGAAATCAAGCTGTCAGCTGCGGGGCGTGTCCATGGTCGACTGATCGACGCGGATGGCGAACCAATCACGGATGGAGAACTGATCATCGAATGGGGGGATCTTCGGCGTGACGATCGAACTGCGATCTGGGCTCGAGTCGAAGGGAAACGATACGCGCCATCGAAGATCATTCCCGACGATGACGGACGCTTCGAGGTGCTCGGCCTATCGCCCGAGTGGCAGTATTCAGCTCGAGTCAGCCGCGACAATCGAATGATCGGCCGAGCATTCCGCTCCCTGGTGATCCAACCAGGAGAAGACCGCGACCTCGGCGATATCACCATCGAAAGCTCGAATGATTGAGCGTTTCTTAGTTCGACCAAACGATTTGTGGAACGCCGTCTTTGGCCGCGATGCAATTCACCGGCCGATCAGCGACCCTGTGAGCAACGGCCGATAAGACCTGTTGTCACAGCAATTGCGAATCAACCAGTCGTCTGCATGACCGCCAACGTTACGAATGCGATTGGCACACTGCAGCTAAACAGTTGGAAGATCATGTTACCGATCATATTTCCTGCTCCGGCGCGTGTTCCTGTTCATACCGTTCGAGCTTGTTGGCTACTTGGCGAAGATTCCGCTCGACAGACTTGGGTGATTGATCTGGGAAGACCGGCAAGTCCTCGAGCGCGACACCCATTCTGGCCAATGCGAATCGCCACTGATCGGCATCGTCGGCATGATTCATAATTGGCGAAGGGCGACGTAGAAACAGTTCTCGTATCCGCGGTGCTGCGGCCGATGCCTGCGGACCCAAGCGAACCAGCGCCGCTCGGATACCATCAACGGTTGAGCGTCGATCCCGCCAATGCGGCAGCGCAAGCGCGGTGTCGAGCATCTCATTGAGTTTAGGCATCGCTTGTTCCGGGCCAAGATCAGCCAACGTTGCAATCAGCGGTGACGCTTGTTGGTAGATCTCCGGCGAATTCCAGATTGCAAGATACTTGGCGTCCGGATTGGCAAACGTTCCCGGTGGAAAACTTGCCAAACGCTCTGCCAACCAATGACGCAGACTTGCCGAGGTGTGGTCCATGGAAATTCGATCGACATAAGCATCCCGCATCGCGGCGGGCGTCTTGTCCTTCGAAAAAACATTCTTAATTGGCGTTTCAATGTCTCTGACGCGATCGTCGGCCACGATTCTCGCGATCAGTGCATGGTCGCCCGCAGTCGTGTCAAAGAAAAATAAGCCGAGGTAGTGTCGCGCCAGATCGAGCTGGGCGGTCGATGCTATCGGGTCGTCAAGTGCCTGGACGGTTTGGTTTCGTAGCAACTCCAGTGCGTGTCTGTCACACGGCGGGACAGCAAACTTGATCGTTTGCAACAGCGCGGGTTCCAGCTCCAGCGACCGTTGGCCAGACTCGATGAGCTGACGTCCAAAATGGAAGGACGCCGAGACTGGGCCGCCCGCCATACTCGCTTGAAAACCAATGTAGAACATGCGAGCGGGAACAGCCTGCTTGCGATAGCTCTTGCGAAAACGGACTGTGCCCTTCGAGTCAAGGATTGTGATCCGACGCAGGGTTGAAGTTCGGCGATTCGATGGATTTTCAATCCGGACGATCCAATCCGCTCCCTCGGCTTCGATCGCGTCGACCTCTCTCAGTCGCTCCTCTCCGGCCAATCGCACCGCCCATTTCGCCTCCACCCCTTTGCATGCCGTGATCACACTCATTCCACGGTTCGCTTGAACCAACGGCGGATACTCGCGGACGATCTGGCCTGGCTTACTCGGAGATATGCCTGGGGCGGGATCTGACTTCGCGGAGACCAAGGCGTAGGCGGCGGAGGGCACGGTATCCGACGGTTTGTCCCGTCCAGCGCTGCGCCCGGCTGTGACTGTGGTCAAGCTTTTCACACGGGGCGAGTCGAGCACGGCGAGGACCAAGTAGTCGCATTCAGGCTCGTGGCGTTGATCCAGCCTTTCGATGCGAACGTGGCCATCAAGTTCGATGACCTGACTGGGCACCACATCAGGCAACTCGTCGGCGTGATACGCAGCGATTGCCGCTAAACGAAACGGCTGCATGACAGCCCAACCGAGCAGCAGCGTGACACCGAATGCCACCGCGGTTGCAGTCAAGGGCGAGGGGATAGGCAGCAGTCGCCGCACGACCGCCGTCGCGGCCAGGTAAACGAACACGGTAGGCGCGACAGTAAGGACCAACCCCGGCACGATCAACAGGAAATACCCCAACACCACCAGTTGGGGAGCCGCGATCGCTAGCCCCGCGAGAACGCCGGTGATGACAAGTGCATACTTCATCCGCAAAATCGTTACAGAGACAAGGTCTGACGCGACGCAACCAATCGAATCGCGATCGCCCGGCGCTCAGAACCGCAACAACCGGGTGCCGCTCCGAAAGCTAGCTTGCCGACAGCCGACATGTCGGGATTTTCCACCTCTCGGCTTACCAGTCGCTGATCCCCCATTTGTCGTCGTGAATGCTTATACGCAGTTCCATTAGCGAGGCTCTGGTGTGAAGGCGGACGATGACACGATTTCCAAAATCGTCTGCAAGGAACTCGTCGGCAAAGATTTTACAATGGCGGTCCTCAAGCCCTCGTCGTTTCCTGCCCATTCGTTTCCTGCGCAGAGAGATTTATCGTGAACGCGTCTTCGGATTGGCTCGATCTGATCGAGCTGATCATGGAAACCGAAGATGAATTCGGCGTCACAATTCCGGACACGCCGAAGACGCCAGTCGGCAAACTGATCTTCACTCGGCAGCCGTTCCGGGTTCGCGACCTCGCCGAATTCGCGTTCTTGAACCAGGGGGCCGGCAAGCCGACATGCAGTTTGAGTTGTGCGAACAATTGTGGAAGCCTCGAGCGGGGACGGCGATGCAACCGGTCGTGATGGTTTCGTGGTACGCCGCCGATGCTTACTCACGTTGGGCAAACGGCCACGACGGGGCCGCGGACGGATCTGAGCGGAGCTATCTGCCAACAGAAGCCCAGTGGGAATACGCCGCCGCAGGAGCGTTCGACGAAACGGAACGTGTCGACGCGGAAATCCACGGGCGGGGCGAAACCTACGAATTGGCGGGTTTGCCGCTGCCGGCGGTGCAGCAGATGTTTGGTCAATCACGGTTTGGCCTGAGGCACATGAGTGGCACGATCTGGCATTGGTGCCGCGATTGGTTCTCGCCTAAATTATATTCTAGCAAAGCTGCCACCAGACACGACCCGGTCGCCGAGGTTGAAACCGGAGTGCGAAGTGAGCGCGGTGGAAGCTGGGTGGGGCCGATTGAACTGTGCCGGCTAAGTTACCGCCGCGGCCGAAATCCCGACGCGCGCGGCCGGTGCCTCGGGTTTCGATGCGTTGGTGACGTCCCAAGTTGACTTATGACAATGTCTACGACTTCAGTTGATACGCCGCCGCTCGTTCTGCTCTCAGGGCTTGCTGCGGACGCCCGCATCTTTGCGCCGCAAAAAATTTCGTTCCCGCAGATGCATTGTCCAGGTTGGCTGGAGCCGGAACGTTCCGAAACGATCAATGACTACGCCGGCCGTTTAGCCGAAACACTCGACAACGATCCGTGCATCATCGGCGGCGCATCGTTTGGCGGAATCGTCGCTTTGCATCTGGCAGAACACGTTGACGCCCGAGCCGTGATCTTGATCGGAAGTATCAGGGCGCCGTCGCAATTGCCAATGTTTGCCCGCTGCGCTCGACCACTTGGGTTCTTGATCCCCTTCATTCCGGTACGTCTACTTCAAGTTCTGACTCGGCCGATCGCGACGCCGTTTGGCAAACGGCATGCACCGTTCGTGTACGGACTTGCTTGTCAGTTCCGCGACTCCAACCCGGTCGTTTTCAAATGGTCGTTACGTCGCATTTTGGATTGGTCGATCACACCGAAAGTTTCTTGTCCCGTCTTTCAACTGCACGGTGACCGCGACTGGACACTCCCGTTGCGCTACACGGATCCCGACGAGATCGTTGCAGGCGGCGGGCACGTGCTTTCGATCACTCACCCCGCCGAGGTAAATTCCTACATTCGACAGATTCTTAACGAGGTTGCG
The DNA here is from genome assembly GCF_007754155.1 of Stieleria neptunia. Lineage (NCBI taxonomy): Bacteria > Pseudomonadati > Planctomycetota > Planctomycetia > Pirellulales > Pirellulaceae > Stieleria > Stieleria neptunia. The sequence continues at coordinate 6,006,904 of NZ_CP037423.1, forward strand.
TCAACGTTGAGCACCGCACGCGAGCATCACGGACCGCAGCAGTAAAGCATCGAGTTCATGGTCCGGTCACGTCGGCGACATCACCGCCGATCAAATGATCAAGCACTTCGACATTCCCACCGACGAATTGCTTCGCCGGATTCGAGCCGGCGAAAATCCGCCGTTCACGTGGCGAAAGTGCCTGTACCTGGAATGGTACAGCAACGCGAACGGCCGAGCGGTGATCCAAAGCACGCGTCTGGAGGTCCAGCGGATCGGAGAGCGAGCGTTCGAGCTGACCGAGGATCAATGGAAAGAACAGGCCATGCAAAGCGCTAACGAATTTGGCCACTTCATGGATCAACTCGGCGACGCATTGGAAGAACGCGAGTCAAAGGATGACGCATGAACGATTAAACCGGGAGTGATCGAGTTTCGGCATCACCGAGCTTTCTCGGACCAGCGTTTGCGAGAAATCGCTTTACGCCGTGTCGCTCATCCGGTCGGCCAGTTCGCTTCCGCATTTGCAATCCACTACCAAGGAAGAATATTGGTCCCGAGTTCATCCTGATCGACTAAGCATCGTCTGGATCTCCTTGATGTTTGGCCGCGTCGAAGAAGCTGCCCATCGCCGATTGAAGGACGTCGTTTGAATCAATCAAGGCTTTGAATACGCGATTCGGCCGGCTAGCGACCAAGGCCACACCGAGGGTGACTTCGGTCATGCGGGGGGAGTCGAGTGTTTCGGGGGTGTTGGTGGCTCGTTGGATATTTGATTGCAAATTGCAAATTGAACAATGCAAATTGGCGATTGGAATAGCATTTAGCCCACATCCCGCACTTCGTGCGTGGCTAGTTTTGATTTTGGGGTTCTTCCGCGAGTTTAGTGGTTGCTCTCAGATACTCGGGGAAGGTTCTTTGAGGGATGGCTGCGATGTCCGATGGTTCTGCTCGGTCTAATCGCGAAGCCAGCTGACGCGGAGGCGGGCTCTGCGAAGGAGCAACCCGCCAAGGAATCACTTGGTCTGCGATGCGGCGAAGGTACTTCGTCCGCTCCACCGGCCTCGTGTCGGCGGAGGGGCGTTTGAACCGCGCGTTTGTCGTCCGACACCCATTCGGACATCGCAGCAATGCCTCAAAAAACCTGGGTCCTGAGCGATCAGCCACAAAATCCAGGAAGAACCACTTTGTGAATGATGATCGCGTCGCGGCTCATTAAATTTGCTCCAAGATCAATCGTTGTGCTTTGTTCAATTCAACACCGGGACGGACCGCCTGAATCATCGCGATCGCGTCCGCCGCCGTTTGTGCCTTACCGGACACGATCAAGACGGCCGCGGCCACCAGGCCCGTTCGGCCATGACCTTGACCGTTCGACGGATAAGCTGAACCGATGAGTCATAGAATGGGTCGATAGCAACGGCGTGAAGGATGCATCGAAACGGCAAGCTGCCGGCTTCGGTTGGCACGACGGTGCCGGCGGGGACCGCAGACGTGCCTTTCTGTTTCAAGAAAGAATGAAGTTCTTCTTGAATCTTCGGACCCGTCGCGTTCAGGATTGCACCGTTGACTCCGCCGGACAGATTCAGTCCGGGATTGTCAAAAACGAAGGTGGCACTGCATCGACCAACCACACGCCGTTGGCCGACAAGAAGAAGCGATGTCCGTCTTGGTGCATCGCTACGGCATCGACGCGAAGCATGATCGGCTTGCCACGTCGCGAGCTGCTTCGCAGCAAGACGCGTAGCTTCGCCCACTGCCGGTCGTCGGGTGTTTTCGGTATGACGAGACAAATTGCCGACGAAGGAAATGCAGCGGATCAACGAAGCGCGTCGCGGAAGACCTTGATCTGAAACGGGGAATACTTCCGATTATGACGGAAGAATTGAGTCAACCGAAGAACAAAAACTAGTTTGTCGGAGTAAGAGTACCCTGCCCAGCCATTGAAGTGAGAGGAAAGCGTTTCATGTCGATTTCAACATCGCACCCCACCGAGGACATATTGAACGAACTGGAGAATGCCGCGGATCAACACGATCCGTTGACGTTCGGCGAAATGATGGACGTTCTAGGACAGCATACTTTCGCACCTGTTCTGATGCTGGTCGGTTTGATCATGATGGTTCCCGGGCCGGCCGACATTCCCGGTGTACCAACCGTTTTAGGGCTGCTCGTTATCGTTGTCGCAGGGCAGATCGTGATGCACCGCGAGCACCTTTGGGTCCCGGAGTGGATGGAACGTCGCAAGGTAAAAGCCGAGCGTGCCAGAAAGATGGCGTCATGGGTCCGCAAGCCCGCCCAATGGATGGACTGGTTGACGAAGCCTCGCTACCAGTGGCTGATCAATCATGCTGGTGCTTCGATTATTGCAATCGCTTGCGTTCTGGTCGCCATGACGACACCGATTCTTGAATTCGTGCCCTTCAGCGCGAACGTCGCCGGTGCCGCAATCGCTGCGTTTGCACTCGCTCTGTTGGCCAAAGACGGCCTGGTCGCGGGATTCGCAATCGTCCTCTCGGTCGCCACTGCCGGATTGGTCGTCTATCAATTTCTCGGGAATTGACATGACAAAAGATGATTCACCTCGCTTCTCCGTACACTCGTTCGGAAAGTGGAGCCAACGGCGGCGAATAAAGATGCAATGAAACCAATTCGTAACCCGGCGAATCTTCGTTGCCACAGCGGTGAATTTTGCTTCCGGCGCGGGTGACGAATTGGCCTGGGACAAGACGGCGGCGACTGATCTCGTCGCTCCGCCCGTTAGGCTTGCGGACAAAGTCGGTATCGGTGAGCGTCCCCTCAACGACGCGGACGCAGCACACGCTGCCTCGGTGACCGTGAATCGAACTCCGTTGTCCACCGAGCCAGCAGAAGCGATTCACTTCAAAGTGCGGCGCCCGATAGCGCAGCTGACACGAGAACTGCCGCGGTTGAAATGCAATATAATCTCCTAAGTCCTCTCGGCTGAGTCGCAACCGCTGCGTCCGAATAGGTACTCGAGGCACCGATCTTTTAGCCCGCGGAAAAGGGCCAGGTCTCATCGGTTGCATTCCTAGTTTATTCGGCGTTGATGTTACGTGCGCCTACTGATTAGCTCGCGCCGTGTCGCTGGCGTGTGTCCTTGTGCAGCCTCGGCGAGGTATCTCCCCAACTGCGGTCGAATACTGCAAACGCTGCCAATGCTCCGAAGCAGACGACGCCTATCCACAGCCAGGGCGACGTACCGCTCCACTCCGGAAGCGTCACCTTCCCGGCGTCGCCCCAAGTCTTCAGCAATCCGGAGAGCTGCGGATACAGAACCACGTAGAGTCCTGCCCCAAGCAACATTCCGATCACCCCTACCATCGCGTCACGACGGCCTTCACCGCAGGCGGCAACGCTGGTCCCGGGGCAATAGCCAAAGATCGCCATTCCCGCTCCGAAACAAAGCCCGCCCGCGACGATGCCAAGCCAAACAAGCGGCTTGATGTGTAGCGAAACGGCACCCGTAGGCAGCAACGCGTATATCCCGATCGCCCCCACCACGACGGCCGTGCCCATGATCTTGACAACGGTCCAGTCGCGAAACAGGAACTGGTTAACGATCACGTGAAACTTTGCCACTCGTCCTTTCTGCAGCAGCAGGCCGAAGACCATTCCGGTCAGCAAGCCCAGCGCCAGTTTCCATAGTGGATCAAACATTGCGAGTCCTCCCATACACCGCGAATGCGGTCAGAATGGCTGTTGAAAAAAATATGATCGAGAACAACCAGCTTGAAGCTGCCAGTTGAAGGT